>DASTCJ010000173.1:0-16787 GCA_035605575.1 Candidatus Methylomirabilota bacterium | reverse complement strand
CCGGGTGCGCCGCGCGCGTCTGGTGGCCGCCGCCGAAGCGCAGCCATTCCCCGAGCCGAACGACGCTGGCGCCCGCATCCGCGCCGCCCTGCCGATCGCGGCCCAGTTCGACGCTGATGTCTATCGGGCCTTCGTCGAGATGACGTCGCTGCTCGCGCTGCCGTCCGAGGTGATGGCGCGTCCCGGCCTCGTCGACCGGGTCCTCGAGGTGGCGGGTCGCCACCGGCCGCCGGTACCTCCTGGCCCGTCGCGCATGGAGACGCTCCGGATTCTTGCCTAGAGCCGTGAAGACGCCGAACTTCCTGGTGATCTTGATCGACGACCTGCGCCACGACGAGCTCGGCGTCGGCGGTCACCCGTACATGAAAACGCCGCACACCGACCGCATCGCCCACGAGGGCGCCTTGTTCGAGCGGGCCTTTCACACGACGCCCATTTGCTCGCCGAACCGGGCCTCGGTGATGACCGGTCAGTATGCGAGCCGGCACGGCATCATCGACAACGTCGCGCGCGACGCCGCCAGTCACCGGCTGCCGAACTACCATCTGGTCCTGCAGGAGCTCGGATACCAGACCGCTCACGTGGGCAAGTGGCACATGGGCAACGATGGCCAGCCGCGTCCAGGCTACGACCACTGGGTGAGCTTCGACGGACACGGCCGCCTGAACGATCCCACGCTGAACGTGAACGGCAGCTACGAGAAGCACCAGGGCTACATGACGGACATCCTCAATGACTTCGCCGTAGAGTTCGTTTCGCGCAAGCATCGACGCCCGTGGTCCCTGTTCTTTGCACACAAGGCGGTGCATCCCGACGCCTTCCAGCACCCGGACGGTACGCTCGACCTCGCCCAGCACGGCGGCTACCGGGTGGCCGCACGCCACAAGGATCTCTACGAGGGCTGCGTGTTTCCGAACAAGCCGAACATGATCCCGCCGGCCGATGTCGTGAAGGACAAGCCCGTGTGGGCGGAAGCGATGGCGCTCAAGCAGTCGGACGCCGCCAAGGCCGTCCTCGCGGCGATCCGACCGGGTTCACAGGAAGAGATCCGTCTGCGCGCCCGCATGATGGCGGCCGTGGACGAGGGCGTCGGCGCGCTGTTCGCTGCCCTGGAGCGATCGGACGCGCTCGACGACACGGTGATCGTCTTCTTCGGCGACAACGGCTATTTTTCGGGGAGCACGGGCTCGGCCCCGAGCGCCGTTTCCCGTACGAGGAGGGGATTCGTTCTCCTTTTCTGGTGCGCTATCCGCGGCGGATCAAGGCCGGCGCTCGCCTCCGCGAGCTGGTGATCTGCCAGGACATCGCACCGACGCTGATCGAGCTCGCCGGCGGTAAACCGGGCCAGCAGATCCAGGGCCGCTCGCTGCTGCCGCTCTTCTCCGGACGGACAACCTCGTGGCGCAAGTCGTTCCTCATCGAGTACTGGGCCGAGAACGCGATGCCCTGGCTCGTGGGCATGACCTACAAAGCGGTGCGGACCGACCGCTACAAGTACATCCACTGGGTCAACAAGAGCCGCGACCACGAGCTCGACGAAATGTACGATCTCGACACCGATCCGTTCGAGCTGCGCAATCTCAATGGAAGCCGGTCCCACGCCCGTGTGCGCGAGAAGCTCCGCCGCGAGCTGGCGCGGCTCGTGGTCGAGGCTCTGGGCATCTAGAGTTACCTGTGGAGCGGGGTGATGTTGACATTCGTGTGGAAGAAGTTGTCGGGGTCGTACTTCGCCTTCAGGGCCCTTAACCGCTGGTAGTTCGGTCCGTACGCGGCCGCGACCGGATCCCCCGCCTCATCGTCGGCGAGATAGTTCACGTACCGGAAGGTGCCGAGGTGCGGACGGAGCGCCGCGTACGTCTCGCGGCACCACTTGATGTGCTGATCGCTTTCGCGTCGGTCGCTCCACTGCGAGATCAGCACCACGTTGAAGCCGGTGATGCGCATCGCGCACGCGGTGGCCCCGACCGGCACGCGGCTGGCCGCCCCGTGGAAGTGCTCGAGGACGATCTGGGTCATCGGCGACGTGCATCGCTCGAAGCAGGTCACGAGCGTCGCGATCGCCTCGTCGCTGAGCTCGGTGAGGAACTGCGCCTTCCAGTAATTCAAGGCGCCCTTCGGAAGCGCCGCATCGAGCAGGCCGTTCTGTGCGCAGTACGAGATCGGGCCCATCTGATCGACGATCGGCGGGCCGAACGTCTTGATCGGCTGCACCGCCTTCGCGCCGTCGGCGAGGGACCCGCAGTGACACGCGAGCACGCCGGCCAGCTTTGCGTTGGAGCCGTCCGGCGCCGTGAGCATGCCGGCCGCGACCATGATCTCGTCCGGCAGGCTGGCGCAGTAATCACGGAAGAATTTCAGGAGGTCCCCGGCGCGCGCCAGCGGGTGCAATACGAGGCCACCGGTGACAGTGGGGCCGACGGGGTGCACCGCATACTCGAGTGACGTCGCGATGCCGAAGTTGCCGCCGCCGCCGCGGATCGCCCAGAAGAGGTCCGGCTCCTCGTCGGCAGTGACGTGTCGTACGGTGCCGTCGGCCATGACGAGCTCGGTGGCGCGCAGGTTGTCGAGGGCGAGGCCGTACTTCGGCATCAGCCAGCCGAGACCGCCGCCGAGCGTGAGCCCCGCGATCCCCGTCGTGCCCACGACGCCGCCGGTCGTGGCGAGTCCATGCAGCTGCGTCTCGCGATTGAGCTCCTTCCACAACACGCCGCCCTGTGCCCGCACCGTGCGCTGGCGCGGACCGACGGAAATGCCCTTCATCGGCGCGAGGTCGATCATCAGGCCGCCTTCGATCGTGGCGCGCCCGGCGACGTTGTGACCGCCACCGCGGACGGCGACTTCCAGGCCCAGCGTGCGCGCGAGCTTCACGGCGTCGACGACGTCGGCCGTGCCGTGGCAGCGCGCGATGAGCGCGGGCCGCTTGTCGATCAGCCCGTTATGGAGGCGGCGGGCGTCGTCGTACCCGGTGTCGTTCGGCTGCAGGAGCTGACCCGAGAACGTGGATGAGAGCTGGCTGATCGTATCGGCGAGAGACATGTGAAAGCCTCCATGATGTTTGCGCACCGCGCTTACCTCACCACGAGGCCAGCAGCACGAGCACGCTCCAACCTGCGCGCGACTGCACGCGAAGATGATACATGCCGAGCCGGCGGTACGCCCGATCGACGTCGCCTTCGAGCGAAGGCGGAATCCCCGACAGCACCAGACGACCATGATGTCCGACACGTCGGACGAGGACGGGTGCAAGCTCGACGAGCGGCGCCGCCAGGACATTCGCCACGACAAGCGGCCACGTGCCAGCGATCGCCTCGGGTCCGCCGCGTACCAGCCGCAGCCGGCGGTCGACTCCGTTGATCCTCGCGTTTTCAGCCGCGGCGCGCAGCGCCTCGGCATCGATGTCGAGGCCCACGGCGTGCGGCACGCCCATCAGCAGCGCCCCGAGCGCCAGCACACCCGATCCGGTCCCCACGTCGAGCAGCGCGCCGGGGGTGGAGGGCTGGAGGGCTTCCTCGATCGCCTCGAGGCACATCGCCGTCGTCGCGTGCAGTCCCGTGCCGAACGCCACTGAGTCGATCAGTCTCAGGGCTCCAGGCTCCGCCGCGGCGTGAGCCGGCACGATGCGCAAACGCCCGATGCGGGTGGCGCGCGGCCTCAGGATCCAGACCGATCCTGCGTCGCGGCCGACGGCGGGAGAGATGGAGACATGGTCGACGCCGAGCGCACGTGCCACGTGTTCCGGCGCGATGCCGTCGGGCATCAGTGCGGCGATGCCGCCGCCGGGCGCGGCCTCGACGTCGAGCGCCCCCAGCTCGACGAGGCGGTCGAGGAAAGTGTCGCCGGCGCCGGCGATGTCTACACGGTAGGGCACGCTGTCAGAGCTGCGCGATGGCCGTCGCGAAACGCTCGGCGACGGCGGCGAAGCCTCGCTCCGTCGGGTGCAGCTCGTTTGCCCACCATGTCTTGTAGCCGGCGCCGTTCGGCAGCGTGCCGCGCAAGTTGATGTAGTGGACATGGCCGAAGCCCGGCGTCCCGGCGACGGCGTCCAGCATGCGGTTGAAGCGATCGATGAGATCAGCGACCATCCGCCGGGTCTGGTCCAGCTCCTCGAAGCCCTTGTCGCGGAATCCTGGCTCGAGCCACGGCCCCGGCAGCGGGCCCCAGCCCCCGATGAATCCGCGGCCATCCGGCACGGCGTGGTCATAGCCGTGGATCAGGATGGGGATTGTCTGCCCGGTGCGATCGCGCACGAGCTCCGTCACCGCGCTGATGACGGTGACATAGGCGTTGCGGACGCGGTTGTCGACCACGCCGCGCACGATGTCGTCGTTGAGGCCCGGCCGCGCCGAGCGCGCGTGGTTCACGAGCATCCCGAAGGTGTCGCCCGCCACGTCATTGCCCCCGCCCGAGATCAGGACCGCCCTCGGGATCACCGAGCGGCGCAGAAGCTTCTCGATCAGCCGCGTGAACTCCTCGAGCTGGCCGCCGCTGTATGCCATGTCCTCGATACGGTCGCCCTTGTGCGCGACCGACTCGACGTCGTAGCCGTGCCGGTCTTCGAGCATCCGGAGGACGTCCTGCCAGGGGTAATCGAACCAGGAGTCGCCTTCGGCGACGAGCACCCCGGCGCTTCCAGGGCCGCCAGCGGCACGGATGCGCTGCGGCGAGATCGCTACAGCTCGCACCGCGGGGCGCGTCTCGCGAAGCACCCTGGAACGGCGCCGCAGCGCGGCGTTTCGGAATCTCAGAACGTCGGCGGCGATAGTCCTCCCGATCGCAGCGGCGTCGGCGGCTCGCACGGTACGGCGTCGCGGGGATGTCCTTCGTCTGGCGGCCATACCGACCCTCCTCGAATCCGCGGGTGCCGCGCCTCGCGCCGGCACCGCACGACCGCCGCGGCTATCGCGCGCGGACGGGGCCGGTGATCTCGACGCGCACAGGCACGCCGTCGATCTCGGTGGGCAGCTCGACGCCCGGCTGGACCGGTTCGCTCAGGTTGACCTTGACGGCATACTCACCGCGGACGCGCGTGATGCCGACGCCCACGACCTTTCCGAGTTTCGTGAAGCGCCGCAGCGCCGCCTCTTTCGCGGCTCGCACCCGGTCGAGCGTGATCTCGGGCATCGCGACCCATGATCGCGCCGATCCCACGTCACCACAAGAGCGTGGCCTTCGTGTCGGCCAGGACCCGGTGGATCGGATTCGCGTAGGTGAGCCCAAGACCGTTCGATCCTCCGGTTTCGCCGCCCGCAAAGAGGAGCGCGACGGCGAGCATGTCGTCGTCCACGATCAGCGCTCCGCTGTCCCCGCCGTCACTGAACGGCGCGTTGCCCGTGCCCTCGATCTCGACCTGCGCGTCGAACCGCAGGTTGCCCATGTCGTAGTTGACGACCACGTTGTCGACGTCGAAGGCGGTCACACGTCCCTTCGTCGCGCCCGTGGTCCGGCCGGTCTTGTAGACCGTTACGCCTTCGTCGAGGAAATCACGGCCGGGTCCGGCGAGCTTACGGTCGCGGCCATTGACGAGGGACCGGAGCAACGCCGGGTCGTGCTCGAGGCCGGCGTCGATCGACGCGAGCGCGGCGTCGACGAAATTCGCGCCGCGAGTCTTGAGGCGCACGGACGCTGCGAGGGTGCCCACGCGATCACGCGGAGCGCGCCCGCCGTCGTATTGCGCGCGTTGGAGCACGACGTCGCCGATCTTCGCCTCGTCCTCGTTCGCCAAGACGTGGTTGTTCGACAACATCAGAATGCGCGAGCCGCGCTTGATGAAGGCGCCGAGCGTCCCGGCGGTCACGTCCACGTGCCCGATGGACGAGCCGATCAGCAGCGGTCGCGTGTTGGCTCGGTACCACGGCACCGCGGACGCGGCGGGCGTGCGCCGCCGCGCGCGCTTGTCGATGCGCCCGATGAGCCGCACGTCCGCCTCGCCCTTCGCCTGGCGCACGAGCCGCTCGACAAGCGGGCTCGCGAGCAGCGCCTGCCGTTGGACGCGGATCGCGAGCCGGTAGCCGGCCGTGTGCCGCGCGACTCCGAGTGCGACCGATCGCTGCAGGTCGGGCACGGTGTCCCTCGCCTTCGCTCCGACCGCGAAGCGCATGCCCGCGAGCGCCGTGGCATCCATCGCGGCCACCGTCGCCGCCCGGGCGCGCAGGCCGCTCGCCACCGCGGTGATCGGCGCGACGACGTCGGCCAGCAGCTGCTGCTTGAGCTCACGGACGGAGTCGAGACGCATGGCGCCCCTTGTCGAATGGTGAGGTCGAGACGCCCCATCACTACATAAACGTTCGAGACACGTCCGCGCGATCTGAACGTCGCGATGTTGTTCGCCGTCGTCGCCGCAGGATGCTGCCCGGTCTCGAGCGCGTGCTGCTCGGCACCGCGACGTCGTTGACGTAATCGCCGCCCGTGGGCTACTGTCGCCATTCCCGGAGAGCATGGATGAACTGTCCGCGATGCGCGGGGCGGAACCAAGAGGATGCGCGGTTCTGCGAAGACTGCGGGGCTCGGCTGGAACTCTCGTGTCCGAGCTGTGGCCAACCTGTGACGCCGGGCAAGAAGTTCTGCCGGTCATGTGGAGCCGCCGTCGCGGCGGAGGGGACGGCGTCTTCGCCTTCGTCGTACACGCCGAAGCACCTTGCCGAAAAGATTCTCACGTCCAGGGCCGCGCTCGAAGGGGAGCGCAAGCAGGTGACCGTCCTCTTTGCCGACCTCAAGGGCTCGATGGAGCTGCTCGCCGACCGGGATCCCGAAGAAGCGCGCAAGATCCTGGACCCTGTGCTCGAGCAGATGATGGAAGCCGTCCACCGTTACGAGGGCACCGTCAACCAGGTCATGGGGGACGGGATCATGGCGCTGTTCGGAGCGCCGCTGGCCCACGAAGACCACGCGGTGCGCGCCTGCTACGCCGCGCTCCGAATGCAGGAATCGCTGCGGCGTTACGCGCACGATACGCGTCGCTCGCACGGCGTCGAGGTCCAGATCCGAGTCGGCCTCAACTCCGGGGAGGTCGTCGTGCGCGCGGTCGGAAGCGATCTTCGCATGGACTACACGGCCGTCGGCCAGACGACGCACCTCGCGGCGCGCATGGAACAGCTGGCACCGCCCGGGACCGTGCGGCTGACCGCCGAGACCATGCGGCTCGCGGAGGGCTACGTCGAGGTGCGCTCGCTCGGGCTCATCCCCGTGAAAGGCCTGCCTGACCCGATCGAGGTCTTCGAGCTGACAGGGACGGGACAGGCACGGACGCGGCTGCAGGCCGCGGCGATCCGGGGCCTCACGCGCTTCGTCGGCCGTGACGCCGAGGTCGAGCACCTGCGCCGGGTCCTCGACAGGGCCGCCGCGAGCCACGGTCAGGTCGTCGCCATCGTCGGCGAGGCCGGAGTCGGCAAGTCCCGCCTCACGTACGAGTTCACTCACTCACATCGCGTGCAGGACTGGCTGATCCTCGAATCCTCCTCCGTGTCCTATGGCAAGGCCACCAATTACTTGCCAGTGATCGATCTCCTCAAACGCTATTTCAAGATCGGCGACCGCGACGATCACCGCGACATGCACGCCAAGGTGCTGGGGCGGGTGCTGAGCCTCGACCGGGCGCTGGAGTCGTTGCTGTCGCCGCTCCTCGCGCTCCTCGACGTGCCGGTCGAGGACGCAAGCTGGCAGGCCCTCGATCCACCCCAGCGCCGGCGGCGCACGCTCGAGGCCGTCAAGCGCCTGGTGCTGCGCGAGAGCCAGGTGCAGCCGCTGCTCGTGGTGTTCGAGGATCTGCACTGGATCGACAGCGAGACCCAGGCGGTGCTCGACAGCCTGGTCGACAGTCTGGGATCGGCGCGGCTGCTGCTGCTGGTGAACTATCGTCCCGAGTACCAGCACGGCTGGGGCAGCAAGACGGCGTACAGCCAGATGCGGCTGGATGCGCTCTCGACCCAGCACGCGGGGGAGTTGCTGGACGTGCTTCTCGGCGCCGATCCTAGCCTCGGGCCGCTCAAGGAGCTTCTCGTCAGGCGCGGCAACCCGTTCTTCCTCGAAGAGACCATCCGGACGCTCGTGGAGACCAGGGCGCTCGAGGGCGTACCCGGACGGTACCGGCTGACGCAGCCGCTCCAGTCTCTCCAGGTGCCGTCCTCGGTACAGACGATCCTGGCGGCACGGATCGACCGGCTGTCCTCGGAGGACAAGCGCCTGCTCCAGACTGCATCGGTGGTCGGCAAGGACGTGCCGTTCGCGCTGCTGCGGGGGATCGCCGAGCTTTCCGACGAGGCGTTGCGCGGATCGCTCGACCGGCTGCAGGCCGCCGAGTTCCTTTACGAGAGCAGCCTGTTCCCCGATCTCGAGTACGCCTTCAAGCATGCGCTGACGCACGAGGTGACTTACGGCAGCCTGCTGGCCGACCGCCGCCGGGCACTCCACGCGGCTGTCGTTCACGCGATGGAAAGCGTGTACGCCGGTCGGCTGGCCGAACACGTCGAGCGGCTCGCCCACCACGCGCTCCGCGGCGAGGCGTGGGACAAGGCGGTGACCTACTTCCGTCAGGCGGGCGCGAAGGCTGCCGTACGCTCGGCCTACCGGGAGGCGGTCACGTGTTTTGAACAGGCGCTGACCGCGCTGCCGCGGCTGCCCGACACCCGTGAAAGACGCGAGCAGGCGATCGATCTTCGCTTCGATCTTCGAACGGCGCTGCTACCGCTCGGACAGCTCGAGAACGGTCTCGAATATCTGCGCGAGGCCGAGGGCCTGGCCAGGACACTGGATGACCCCCGGCGGCTTGCGTGGGCGTCTGCCTACATGATCTCTAGCTGCTGGCTGACCGGTCGCTTGACCGATGCGCTCGCGTTCGCCGAGACGGCCCAGGCCATCGCCGAAACACTCGGGGATTTCCAGCTCCGGGTCGTCGCGAATCAGTATCTCGGCGCCGCCCGCTGGAACGTGGGCGATTATCAGGCGGCCACGGATCTTTTCCGGAAGGTAACGGAGTCGCTCAAAGACGGCGATCTGAGCCGTGAGCGGTTTGGCCAGGCTTTGCTTCCATCGGTGTTCGCCCGTCGCTATCTGGCTCATGCCCTCGCCGAGCGTGGCGAATTCGACCAATCGATCGCGGAGGCGCAGGAAGGGCTTCGAATTGCGGAGGCAGCCGATCACCCCTTCAGCCTCGGCCAAGCCTATCTGGCGCTCGGGTACGTTCACACCGTCAAGGGAGAATTCGACCAGGCGGTTCCGCTCCTCGAGCGCGCTCTCGCGATGTCTCGTGATTGGAACATCCGGCTCTTGTCGCCCTCCTGTATGGGGTTCCTGGGATATACGTACGCCCGGTCAGGACGTGTGGAGGACGGCCTCGCGTTACTTGCTCAAGCCATGGCTGCCTTCGAGTCTGGCGTTGCGACGGTCTTCCATTCCCTCGTGGCAGCATACTCGGGCGAGGCGTGCATCCTTGCCGGCAGGTGGCAAGAAGCTCACACGCACGCAGCGCGAGCCCTCACACTGACCCGCCAGCGCGGCGAACGCGGCGACGAAGCCTACGCGCTCCGCCTCCTCGGAGAGATTCACTCGCACGAGACTCCACCGGACGATGCGAGCGCCGAGGCGCGGTATTGCGCGGCCACGGCTTTGGCCGACCGCCTCGGCATGCGCCCGCTTACGGCCCACTGCCATCTCGGCCTCGGCAAGCTCTACCGCCGCACAGACGAGCGCGAGCGGGCGCGCGAGCACTTCACCAGCGCGACGACGATGTACCGCGAGATGGGCATGACGTACTGGCTGGAGAAGGCGCAGACGGAGATGGCAGAGGCGGCCTGATCCGCTAACGTCATTCGAGTAGGCCAAGAAGCTGCTCGCCGACCTCACGGCGCGTGAAGAGCGTTGGCATCACGAAGTGACCGATGATCCCGGCATCGGTGAGCTCGCTGGTATCGACTGAACGGCTTGGCGTCCGGATCGAGATCGAGGCTGACGAGTTTGTCACCGCACATCTGAGTGAGCACCGCAAGGTCATGGCCGAAAGCTTCAGCACAGGCCGGGGAGAGCTTCTAAAAGACTTCCGCTCCGTGGTATCTTCGGCCGGCGCAGCCGGCGCGTCTCGACATCGTGGCAGAGCGGGGACCGCGTCGCTGCGGCGTGACATAGACGTGACATAGAATTGGTGTCCATCGAGAACGTCTTCGACCGGGTACGGTTCCGGGATGGCGATCCGTCGTGCCGTCGCGGGCGTTCCGCCTTCCGCCCGAGCATTAAGTGATGTCCTCGAAGTCCGCCCGCGCGATCAGTCCGGTGCTCGCGCGCTGCACGGCGCTCGCGATTCTCTTCGCCACGCTTGGCTGCGCGACCCCGATCGGAGTGACACGCGAGGATCCGAAGATCCTCTACCGAGCCCTCACCAGGAGCGTGCTCTCTGCCGATGAGCCCAGCGAGTTAACGCAGCAGCTGCTCCGGCGCCGAGGACTGGAGGAAGCGTTCGAGAAGGACCCCGAGGCCACGCTCGCCGAGATGCATCGCACGCTCGGGGGCGTTCCCGCGTTCGCGGCGGCCCGCGAAGCCGACCGTCTGTTCGCCCTGGCCGAGCTCAACTTCATTCACGGCCGCGAGACGAACAAGCGCGAGTATCTGCTCGCGGCCGCGGTGTACGCGTACGCCTTCCTCGCGAGCGAGCAGCGACGAGCGGAGACGTTGCCGGCCGCCGATCCGCGTGTCCGATGGGCGGCCGACCTCTACAACGTCGCGATGACGTTCGGACTCCAGGAATCGATCCCGAGCGCCGATGGGATCGCGCCGCCGCGCGACGAGGTGAACCTGACGAGCCGGACGCTGCCGCTTCCATTCGGGGCCCTGGAGCTGCAGGACCGGGGCCCCGAGACCTTCCTGTGGGGCGGCTATCGCTTCGCCCGTTTCATTCCCCTGATCGAGTACAAGGTGCGCGGCCTGAAGAACCGCTATCGTCAGGCCGGCCTGGGCGTCTCACTCGCTGCGGAGGTCGAGCCCGTCGAGGGACCCGGCGCAGATGAAGCGAGGAAGCGTATTCCTCCCAGGGTGAAGGTGCCGATCACGGCATTCGTTGAGCTGCCAAACGTCAGGAAGAGCCTCGATACCGGCCACGTGCGCGGCATCATCGATCTGCACGCGATCGACGCCGAGAGCACCGTGCAAGTCGAGGGCGTCGCCGTGCCCCTCGAACAGGACCCGACGGCAGCGCTGGCACTGGGTCTCGAGGGCGCTCCGGTGTGGGATTCCGAGTTCGGCGGGTTCCTCCGTGCCGGCCGCACCGTCTTCGGGGACGGTCTGATCATGATGCACCCGTATCGGCCCGGGCGGACTCCGGTGGTCCTCGTGCACGGCACCGCCTCGAGTCCCGCCCGGTGGGCGGAGATCATCAACGAAGTTCAGAACGACCCGTCGCTGGAATCGAAGGTGCAGATCTGGCTCTTCATGTACAACACCAGCAATCCGATCCTGTACTCCGCCGATCTCCTCCGCCGATCCCTCGAGAAGGTCGTCGCCGATTTCGATCCCGACGGAAAGGACCGCGCCCTGCGCCAGATGGTGGTTATGGGTCACAGTCAGGGCGGACTCCTGACGCGTCTGATAGTGACGGACAGCGGGAACCGTTTTTGGGCGAACGTCAGCAACTCTCGGTTCGACGACGTGAAGATGAGTCCGGGGACGCGGGATCTCATGCGGCGCGCGATGTTCTTCGAGCCCGTGCCGTTCGTGAAGCGCGTCGTCTTCCTCGCCACGCCTCATCGGGGAAGCTTTCGCGTGAGCACACTCGTGATGGGCGCGGTGCGGCGGCTGGTGACGCTGCCGGTGACTCTGGTGAGGGACTTCACCGACATCGCCCAGAACAATCCGGAGCTCGCCACGCATCTCAAGACGCGGCGCCTCCCGACCGCCGTCGACAACATGTTCGGATCGAGTACCTTCGTCCGCGCGCTGTCGGAGTGCCCCATCGGCCCCGGAGTCGCGATGCACTCGATCATCGCCGTGCAGGGCCGAGGAGATCCCCGCCGCCTGAACGACGGCGTCGTCGCCTACGAGAGTGCGCATCTGGACGGCGTCGAGTCCGAGATCGTCGTGAAGTCTCCACACTCGCTACAGACCAATCCCGAAACGATCCTCGAGGTGCGGCGGATCCTTCGCGAGCACGTGGGCGTTCGCTGATTGCGCACGAGCGGCCCGGCGCCCCGCGGCGACTCGGTTCGCCGTAGGACTTTGATCGTACAGCGCCGGCAAGGCCGCGGCTCTACCATGACGTGTCGCCCATGACGCGTTGGCCGGATCGCCACGACAGATTCCGATGAAGACCCGCCTCGTCGCCAGCGTTTTCGCGCTCTGTCTGGGGCTGGCCGCCTGCGCGGGGCCCGTGAGCACGACGCGCGTCGATCCGACCGTCGTGGAGCGGGATGTCGGGCGCAGCGCGATCACCACCGGGGAGCCGAGCTGGCCGACGCGGAACGTGCTGTTCGCGAGCGGGCTCTTCGACGTCTACGACGAGCGGCCGGAAGAGGCGCTGGCGACACTGCACAAGAGCATGGTGGCGGCGGGCGGCGATCCGGACCTGCTCTTCGCGCTGGCCGAGCTGTCCTTCCTCCACGGCAAGGCCACAGGCAAGAAAGCGTACACGCTCGCCACCGCCGTGTACGCCTGGGCCTTCCTGTTCCCGGACGGGGCCGGCGAGACGCCGGGCCGCTTCGACCCCCGCGCTCGCATCGCAGCCGATCTCTACAACTGGTCGCTCACCACGGCCCTCGCCTCCCCGGACGGCTCGGAGGTATCGCCGCGCGGCGGGACATTCGATCTGCCGTTCGGACCGATCACCGTGGCTTTCGACCCGGCGTCGCTCCGCACCGGCACGCGCGAGCTGTTCCAGCTCGTGCCAGCCGCCGAGCTGGAGGTGCACGGCCTGGCCATGCGGTATCGCTGGCCCGGGCTCGGCGCGCCTCTCGCGGCTGCCACCCGGCCCGTGGCGGGTGCCGGACCCGAGCGTGACTTCGTCGCGCCGCGCATCCGGGTCCCGCTGACCGCGCTGCTCCGGGTCCCCGACGCCCGGCGAGCGCTCGTAGAGGGGCGGCCGCTGGCGTCCACGCTCGAGCTGCACGTGCTGTGGGCGGCCGAGTCGGTGATGATCGCTGGTGAGAAGGTATCGCTCGAGAGCGAGCCGACTGCCGCGATCGCGCTCGGCTTCACCGGCATCCCGATCGTCGAGCTCGAGATGCTGGGTCTGCTGGGCCGGATCGGGGCGGAGTTCCGCGATCGGCCGCCGCTCGTCTCGGCGACGCCCTACACGCCCGGGCTCATCCCGGTGGTGTTCGTGCACGGCACCGGCTCCAGCATCGTGCGGTGGGCCGAGATGTACAATCGGCTTCTGTCCGACGGCGAGATCCGCCGCCGCTACCAGTTCTGGTTCTTCCAGTACGACTCCGGCAATCCCATCCTGCTCTCGTCGTTGCGTCTGCGAGAGTCGCTCGCTGCGGCGGTGAAGCGCGTAGACCCCGAGAGCAAGGACCCCGCGCTCAGGCGGATGGTGCTGGTCGGCCACAGCCAGGGCGGGCTGCTCGTCAAGATGCAGGTCATCAGCAGCGGCAATCGGCTCTGGGACGCCGCCGCCACCAGGCCGCTGGAGTCGCTGACCCTCCAGGATGAGACGCGGGACCTGCTGCGGCGCGCGCTGTTCGTCGAGCCCTCACCGCTGGTGTCCCGCGTGGTCTTCATCGCCACCCCGCACCGCGGCAGCTTCGTGGCGGGCCGGAAGTTCATCGCCAATGTCGTCCGCCGACTGCTCGCGCTGCCGCTCTCGCTCACCGGCATGGCGGCGGACATCAACCGCAACCCCGGCGCGCTTCGTGCGGGCGTCACGGTCCCCTCGGCCGTGGACAACATGTCGCCCCGTCATCACTTCATCCAGGCGATACAGACCATCCCGGTGGCGCCGTCGGTCAAGGTCCATTCGATCGTCGCGGTCACCGGCGAGGGTCCGTTGGAGAACGGCGACGACGGCGTCGTGCAGTACTCGAGCGCGCACATCGACGGCGTGGAGTCGGAGCTGGTGGTGCGCTCGGACCACTCGACTCAGGGGAGGCCGGAGACGATCGAGGAAGTTCGTCGCATCCTTCGGCTGCATGCCGATGTGAAGTAGAGACGGCTCCGCGCGGGAACACAGGCGAGATAACGGCCTGGTGGGCCGGCATTCGTTCGCGCATCGGCCATCCGTTTCGTAGGGGACCAATCCAAAGCGGGCGCGGCCACTTTCGTATACTACGGCAACGGTCGCCGACCGGTAGCTATGCCGTCACGTCGTCGCGTGCTTCTCTGGGTTCTCGGAGTCTTGTTCGTCACCGTGGTGGTCGGCATCACCGGCTCGTGGCTGGTGATCAGCCGCTATGGGCCGATGCTCACACGCGATCGCGTCGAGCGAGCCCTCGCCGAGGCTCTCGACCGCCCCGTACGTGTCGAGCGGGTGAGCCTGATTCCGTGGCTGCTGCGCCTGGAGCTCGAGCGTCTCGCCGTCGCGTCCGGTCCGACCTGGGACGCCGGGACGGCGCTCACCGCCCGGCGGGTCATCGTTGGTCTCAGCGTGGCGAGCCTCTGGCGGCTCGAGGCGGTCCTGAAGCTCGTCGTCCGCGACGTCGAGATCAACGCGAGCGCGACCGCCGGTGCCGACGCCGTCGCGCTGCCCGCTGCGATTCCGGATCGTATCGAGCTCGGTCCGGTCACCGTGCTCCTCGCCGAGGTCGTCGTCGACCGTGCTCGCGTCCGCTACGTCGATGGTGCCGCCGGCCTCACGGTCGGCGCAGACATCGCGCGTATCCGAGCGCGGCCCGCCGGTGGAGGCCTCGACGTGGCGCTCGACGTCGACGGCCTCCACGCGACGACGCCGAAGCTCGACGAATCCCTCGCGGCCGTCCATCTGGCGGCCGAGCTGCGCGGCCGGACGCTCACAATCGAGCGGCTTCGCGCGCAGTGGCGCGGCGAGACGATCGCAGTCACCGGACGTGTGTACGACGTCGACACGCGACGCCGGCTGGAGCTCGTCGCCCGCGGCCGGCTGCCGCTCGGTCCCGCGGCTGCGCTGGCCGGAATCGACCAGACGATCGGCGGCGTGGCCGCCTTCGACGTCACGATCCAAGGGGAGGCCGACACGCCGCGGCTGACGGCGCGCGTCGCCATTCCGGAGCTCACGACATCCGACATCGTCGCCCGTAAGGTCACCACACAGGTGCGGTGGGCGGACGGCACGCTGCGCCTCTCCGACGTGACGGCGCAGGCGCTCGGAGGCTCTGTGCGGGGCGCGCTGACGCTGACGCCCGCCCGTCCGGGCGATTCGCAGTTGACGCTGACGCTGGACCGGGTGGCGCTCGCCGCCCTCGAGACGCTCGCGGGCCGCGCGGTCGGTGCCACGGGTCACGTCACTATCGCCGGCGAGCTCCGTGGCGACTTCCGCGATCTCGCGAACGGTGCGGGCGCCTTTCACGTTGAGTCCGCCGATCTCATGTTGCCGGCGCCGCTTGCCCGGCTCGGCGCCGGCGTCGTCAGCGGTGATGCGCGGCTGGCGGGCGGGACGGTGGAGATCGTCGGCGCTCGCGCGCGCTGGCCGGGCGTGGAGATCGCCGACGTGAACGGGATGCTCACGCCTCATGGCCCTCGACGGTTGCGCGCCACGCTGGTTGCTGATCTCGCGCCGCTCGCGCGGGCGTGGGATGAGAATCGTGTGAGCGGTCGTGCGCGCCTCGCGGCAACGCTCGACGGCCGGTGGGAGGAGCCGACGGCGCACGGGCGGCTGCACGCTGCGCCGCTTCGCTTTGCCGCCGCTTCGCTCGATAGCATCGAGGCCTCGTTCGCACTCGCCGATCGGACGCTCGCGCTGTCCTCCGTCGTGGCGGTGCTGGGCCAGAGTCGGCTGGAAGCCGACGGCACGCTGGCATGGTCCGGGCCGCTCGACGCCGCGCGGTGGCGGGAGGCGGCACGTCTCGACGCCCGCGTGGAGGTGCCCGAGGCGCGGATGGAGGATCTCGCGCCGTGGCTGCCGCCGGCGTGGCGTGGCAGCGGGCGCTTCACCGTCACCGCCGGCCGCGTCAGCGGCACACCGGCCGCGTGGACCGCCAGCGCCCGGATCGCCGCGGACGCGCTCTCGGTGCGCGGTGAGCGCATCACCGACCTTGCAGCTCAGCTGACGGCCGGCTCCACCGAGGTCGAGGTGGCCGACGTGCGCGGCGCTGTCCGCGGAGTCCCGGTCAGCGGACGCGGGAGGTGGGCATGGGTGGGCAGCGGGCAGGCGCATCTCGAGGCGGGCCCGGCGCGACTCGGCGCCGTGCCGGAGCTCGCGAGCCTGGCCCCAGTCGACGGTACCGTCCGCGCCACTGTCGACGCTCGTTTCGACTCCGGCGGCCTCTCCGGGTCGGCTCGCGCGGCGCTCGACGGCGTGTCGGCGGCGGACGCGAAGCTTGGCCACGGAACCGTCGCGGCCACGCTGGATCGATCGACGCTCGAGGCACGGGTCGCGTTTCCGGACTCGCGCGTGTCGGCGACGGTGTCCGGCAAGCTGGAGGCGGGCCAGGATCTTTCCGTGCGCGCCGAGGTTCTCGACTTCGACCTGGCACCGTTGCTCGCGCGTCTCACGGTCGCCGACACCGAGGCCGAAATCGGCGGCCGCGTGAGTGGCACGGCCGCGCTGGTCGTCCCGTACTCGGCGCCGGCGTCGGCGCGTGGGACGATCCAGCTGGATCCCGTGACGCTACGCGCGGCGGGAACGGAGTGGCGCAACCCGGAAGCCGTGGTCGTACAGCGCGAGCCGGGGCGGACGCGCG
>DASTCJ010000059.1:0-36164 GCA_035605575.1 Candidatus Methylomirabilota bacterium | reverse complement strand
CGAGACGCACATCGCCGCCCGCAGTAGGCTCTTGGGCGTCATCACCACCAGCGGCTTGCGGAAGTCGCGGCGCATCTGCCGGCGGAGCAGGTGGAAGTACTGCGCCGGCGACGACGGGTAGGCGACCTGGATGTTCCGCTCGGCCGTGAGCGACAGGAAGCGCTCGAGGCGCGCGCTGGACTGCTCGGGGCCCTGCCCCTCGTAGCCGTGCGGCAGCAGCATCACCAGGCCGCTTGCGCGTTGCCACTTCGACTCCCCGCTCACGATGAACTGGTCGATGATCACCTGCGCGCCGTTCACGAAGTCGCCGAACTGCGCCTCCCACACGACGAGCCTCCGCGGATCACCGCTCGACATGCCGTACTCGAAGCCGAGCACGCCTTCCTCGCTCAGCGGGCTGTTCACGGCCTCGATTTTCGCCTGCCCGTCGGCGACATCGTTGAGCGGCACCCACGGCCGGCCGTTCGTCGCGTCGAACACGGCCGCGTGGCGGTGACTGAAGGTCCCGCGGACCACGTCCTGCCCGCTCACTCGGACCGGCGTGCCCTCGAGCAGCAGACTGCCGTAGGCGAGCGTCTCGGCCGTGCCCCAGTCAATGGCCTCGCCGCGCGCCACGCGCTCACGCCGCTCCTCGAGGAGCTTCTGCACGCGCGGATTGGGTGTGAATCGGGCGGGCACGCGCGCGAGCACGTCGCCGATCGTCCGCAGCCGCTCGACCGGCACACGCGTATCGGCGCCCCAATCGTCGCCGGCCCAGCCGAAGCCATGCCAGAGGCCGCCGAAGGCCGCCACGCGCTGCGCCGGCTGCGCGCGCCGCGCCGACTGCAGCGCGGCATCGAAGAGGCCGCGGATGCGTGTGCGCATGTGGGCGACCTCGCTCTCGTCCACCACGCCCGCCTCGACCAGCCGCTTCGTGTATCGCTCCACCACTGTCGGGTGATTGCGGATCTGCTCGTACATCACCGGCTGCGTGAGGACAGGATCGTCGAGCTCGTTGTGCCCGTGGCGTCGATAGCACACGAAATCGATGACGACGTCGGCGCCGAACGTCTGGCGGTACCCGGCGGCCAATCGCGCCGCCTGCACGACGGCCTCGGGATCGTCGCCGTTGACGTGGAAGATCGGCGCGCGCACCACGTGGGCCGGATCGGACGGATACGGCGCGAACAGATAGTCCTCGGGCGCGGTGGTGAAGCCGATCTGGTTGTTGACGATCACGTGGACGGTGCCACCGGTGGTGAACGCCGGCAAGGGACCGAGCGCGAGCGTCTCGTACACGACGCCCTGCCCCATGAAGGCGGCGTCACCGTGCAGCAGCACGGGCACCACGCCGCGGCGGCGCGCGTCCTGCCGATACGCCTGCTTGGCGCGGACGATGCCTTCGACGACCGGGTTCACGGCTTCGAGATGACTCGGATTCGGTGCGAGCGACAGGTGGACGGGACGGTCACCCGGCAGCCGCCGATCCGTCGAGTGGCCGAGGTGATATTTCACATCGCCGTCGCCGCTCACGTCCTCGGGCAGCCGCGCGCCCTCGAACTCCGCGAAGATCATCTCGTACGGCTTGTCGAGGACGTGGGCGAGCACGTTGAGCCGCCCGCGGTGCGGCATACCGAGCACGATCTCGACCGCCTCGAGCCGCGCCGCCTCGTCGATCAGCGCGTCGAGCAGCGGGATCAGCGCCTCGCCGCCCTCCAGCGAGAAGCGCTTCTGGCCGGTGAACCGGTGCTGCAGGAACTGCTCGAACATCTCGGCGGTCACCAGCCGCTCGAGGATGCCGCGGCGCTGCTCGGCCGTGAGGTCGGGCCGGTTGCGCGTGGGCTCCATGCGCTCCTGCAGCCAGACGCGCCGCTCCTTGTCGGGCACCGCCAGGTACTCGACGCCGAGCGGTCCGGCGTACGTCTGCGACAGCGCCGCCACCAGCTCGCGCATCGGCCCGCGCGCGCCACCTTTGAATGGCGCCCAGTCCACCACGCGATCGACGTCGTCCTCGGAGAATCCGAGCTCGGACAGCTGCAGCAACGGGTGCTCGCGGCGGCTCCCGCCGAGCGGGTCGAGATCGGCGATGAGGTGGCCGAGCTCCCGGTACGAATGAACGACGTCCGCGATCTCGGCGCCGCCGCCGCCCTGACGGGCGAGATCGTACCCGGCGAACACCATCGCCCAGCGCTCGTCCACCGAGGCCGGATCACGCAGGTACTCCCGGTACAGCGCTTCGACGTACTCGGGGTTGGCGCGCACGATCTCGTCCATCGGCCACATGGTGTGGATTCAGCGTACCACCGCGAACACCTCGACTTCCGCCGAGCGGCCTTTGACGCGCGCCGCGGGCAGCGGCGCCAGCGTGACGTCGGCATCCAGCGCCGCGCGCGTCGTCCCCGAGATCAGGATGTCCGTACCGGCGGTCTTGGTGAGGTCCTGGATCCGCGAGGCCAGGTTCACCGCGTCGCCGACGAGGGCGTAAGCGAGCCGGTCGGTGCCGCCGATGCTGCCCGCGAGCACGGTACCGGTGTGAACGCCGACACCGTGGCGCAGCGGAGGCTTTCCGGCGGCCACCCGCGCCGTGTTGAAGGCGGCCAGCCCCGCGCGCATGTCGAGGGCCGCGCGCACGGCGCGGCGCGCGTGGTCGGCGGCCGGGATGGGGGCGCCGAAGACCGCCTCGATCTCGTCACCGATGAACTGCAGGACGAGGCCGCCGTGCCGGCGCACGGCTGCCTCCATCTCGGCGAAGTAGCGGTTGAGCTCGCGCACGACCTCACGGGGCTCGGTGCTCTCGACCCACGGCGTGAAATCACGGAGGTCGGCGAAGACAATGGTGACCTCGCGCTGCTCGCCTTCCAGCCCCACGCGGCCGGCGAGGATCTCGTCGCGGATCTCGCGCGTCACGTACTTGCCGAATGTGTCCTTCACGAAGTCGCGCTCCCGGAGCCCGGCCACCATACGGTTGAACCCCTCGGCCAGACTGCCGATCTCGTCGTTCGAGACGACGGGCGCGCGCGCGTCGAGATCGCCGCCCTCCACGCGGGCCATCAGCGCTTCGAGCTCGCGCAGGGGCTCGGCCACGCTGTTCGACACGAACAACGACAGCCCGACGGCCGCCCACAAGCCGACGACGACGATGAAGCCGACCACGACGACCGTCTCGGTCAGCAGGGAGCTCGCGCGCGCCGGATCGGCGGCCACCAGCGCCGCCCGCCGATACGCGACCATAGCGAGGAGCAGCAGCGGAACACCGCTCGTCAGGAAGAAGACGGCCAGCAGCCGGAGGCGGACGCGGAGCCGGAGCGCGTCGGACACCGCGCTGAGCACGCCGTCCGGGAAGAAGCGCGGCAGCTCCGCGCGCCAGCGTCGCTCCGTCGACAAGAAGATGAAGGCGGCCGTGACGCCGCCGCCGAGCACGGTGATGCCGAACAGCCCGCGCAGCGCGCTGCGGATGGAGAGCGTGCCGGTGACCCAGGGCCAGAACACGCCCCAGATGCCACCGGCCAGCGTCCACCCGACGACGGCGAGCATCGCCATCGTGTACGGCATCATGAGCGCGGCGCGTCGAACCTCATGCGGGTCATGGCGATCGGGTTCGAGCAGCGGGCGCGTGGCGCGGATGCCGATGGCAGTGCCGACGGCGCCGAGAAACGCCACCGCGCAGACGAAGAACACAAGGTCCGCCATGCTCACGGGTCGATCCGACTCGAGCGGATCGATGAGGCGGAAGTAGACGAAGGCAAGGACCGCGCCGATGGCGTTGCGCGCCTGGGTGCGGCCGATGAACCCGATCCGCCGCGCGCGCGCGGTGTCCATGTGAGCGAGGCTACATCACGCGCCGTCGACGCCCCAGTACACGGGCTCGGGCACGAGCCGGACGCCGAAGCGCTCGGCGACGGTCGTCTGCAGCCGACGCGCGAACGCGAGCACGTCGGCGGCGCGCGCGCCGTCGTGGGCGACGATGGCCAGCGCGTGTCGCGTCGACAGTCCCACCGCGCCTTCCCGCTGGCCGCGGCGAAACCCGGCGTGCTCGATGAGCCAGGCGGCCGAGAGCTTGATGCGGCCATCCGCTTGCGGCCACCGCGGCATCGCACGATCCGCCACGCGGCGCTCGACGTCGGCGAGCGCGGTGGCCTCGATGATGGGGTTGGTGAAGAACGACCCGCAGGACCGCCGGTTCGGATCCGTCGGGTCGATCACCATGGACTTCGACCGGCGAATGGCGAGCACGCTTTCGCGCACGTCGACCAGCGTCGCTGCGCGAACGCCGCGCGCGGCCAGGTGCCGCTCCACGTCGGTGTAGCGGAGCGCCGGCGCGCCGCCCGGCCGCAGCCGATAGGTGACGGCGAGCACGACGAAGCGGCCCGGCTCCCGGCGCTTGAACGCGCTGTCTCGATACGAGAACCCGCACTCGGCGGCCGGCACGTCGGCCACGCTGCCATCACGCGTGTCGAGCACGCGCACGCGGGTGATGGTGTCCGAGACTTCCTGGCCGTAGGCGCCGACGTTCTGCATCGGGGTGGCGCCGACGAGACCGGGGATGCCGCTCAGGCATTCGAGACCGGCCCAGCCGCGCTCGACCGTGAGGCGGACGAGATCGTCCCACGGCTCACCGGCCGCCGCTGTGACCTCCACGCCACCATCGACCGCACGCGACGTGACCCCGCGCAGCGCGATCCGCACGACCAGCGCCTCGACGCCCCGATCCGCGACGACGAGATTCGAGCCGCCGCCGAGCACGCGCAGCGGGATCCCGCGCGCACGCGCCCAGCGCAGCGCGTCCAGCAGCGCCGCCTCGTCGGCGGCGTCGGCGAACCAGCGCGCGGCGCCGCCGACGCCGAGCGTGGTGTAGCCGGCCAGGGCCACACGCGCGCGCGGCGTCACCGTGGCGTCGGCGGCGTGTAGCCGAGCAGCAGGACGTTGAGGTGGACGAGCAGCAGCTTGTTCCAGGCCAGGCTGGCCGCGAGCGCCTGGCGCGGGTCGTCAAGAGCGTCGGCGAAGATCTCCGCGAGCGCGGTCTGCGCGAGCGAGATGCCGTTGACCATGAGATGCAGCGGCACCACGCCCCCAGGACCCGTCGCGCGGTGACTGTGCGAGAGGCCGATCGCGAGCAGGTAGTAGGCCGACTCCTGCGTGACGGCGGCCTGCGCGGTCTCCCGCAGCCACCGTCCCAGGCTGTGCTTGCGACGCTCGATGCGCGCGGCGTCCGGCGCGCCGTCGGCGCCGAGGAAGAATCGCGCCGACTCGGGAAATTTCAGGAACCGCTCGTAGAGCGCCGTCGTGAGGTCGGCCTCGCGCGCGAGCACGGCCGGCGCGCTTGCCCGCACGGTGGCCGCGTCACGCTCGTCGAAGCCGACGAACTCCATCAGCTCGCGCACGAAGCGCGGCATATCGGTGGCGGGTAAGTACGTCGTCATGGCATCAGCCGCGTCGCCGACCATGCTCCGCCAGCGAAGCCGTCACCGTCGGGGTCGAGCGCCCGCGTCCATCGGGCCCGATCGTGAACACGCGCCGGCTGCCCCACCCACAACTCGACCCGCTCGGCCCAGACGCGATACCCGCCCCAGCGCTTCGGCCGCGGCACCTCGCCGCCGCGCGCGCTCACCTCGGCCACGCGCGTCAGCAGCGCGGCGCGGGACGGGAGCGGGCGGCTCTGCTCGCTGGCCGTGGCCGCCACGCGCGCGTCGGGTGGGCGCGAGGCCCAGTACGCATCGGATTCGGCTTCGAGCGCGTGGGTCACCGGGCCGTCGATGCGGATCTGCCGCTCGAAGACGTCCCAGTGGAAGATGACGGCCGCGCGCGGATGCGCGGCCAGCGCGGCGCCTTTCTCGCTCTCGCGATCGGTGTAGAACACGAGCCAGCCGGCGCGCGCATCGAAGCCGCGACAGATCACCATGCGCGCGGTCGGGCGCCCGCCGGGATCGACCGTGGCCAGGGCCATGGAGGTGGAGTTGCGCACGCGCGTGGCCGCCTCGGCCAGCCACTCCGCCACCAGCGGCAGCGGATCGGATGGCAAGGGCTCCGGCAGCGGCGGAACGGGCGACGCCATCTCGTTCGTCACCGTATCATGTCGCCGTGCCCTTCAAGGCGTTCACACTGCGCGAGCGGCCCGAGCGCGAGGACGAGTACGATCGGCTCCACGATCTCTCGTGGCCGCGGTTCCTGCGCCAGCGGGACGCGCTCGGCTACGGTCAGTACTGGCCGCAGCTCTTCACCACCTGGGCGGACTGGCAGCTCTTGCTGATCGACGGGATGGGGCCGACCATCGGCGTCACGCACGCGGTGCCGCTCGTGTGGGACGGGACCATCGACGATCTGCCGGAGAGCATCGCGGACATCCTTCGTCGCGCCACCGCCGACCGCGAGGCGGGACGCAGCGTCACGACGCTGTGCGCGCTGGCGGCGATGATCGATCCGCGCTATCGCGGTCAGAGCATGAGCCCGGCCGCCGTGCGCGCCATGATCGATCTCGCGCGGGCTCATGGCCTCGGCGCGCTCATCGCGCCGGTGCGGCCCGCCGCCAAGAGCGCGTATCCGCTGGCGCCGATGGATCGCTACGTGCGCTGGCAGAACGCCGACGGCCTGCCTCTCGATCCGTGGATCCGGGTCCACGCGCGCCTGGGCGCGACGATCCAGCGCGTGGCGCCGCGTACGCTCGTGATCGAAGGCACCGTCGCCGAATGGGAGCGCTGGACGGAGATGCGGTTTCCGGATTCCGGCCGCTACGTCGTCCCCGGCGCGCTGCAGCCGGTCGTCATCGATCGCGACGCCGATGTCGGTCGCTACGAGGACCCGAACGTGTGGATGCGGCACGACGTGTGATGGCGCGCGTCAATGGATCGCGCCGCCGCTCGCAAACGTCGGCGCCGCGACACCGTCGATCACGACGTTGACGACGGCCGGCTTGCCCGATCCGATCGCGCGAGCGAGCGCCGACGGGAGCTGCTCGGCGCTCTCCACGTGCTCGCCGTGACCACCGAGCGCCACCGCCACGCGATCGTACCGCGTCGGCAGCAGCGTGCAGGCGACCGCCCGCTCCGCACCGTAGTGCTGGAGCTGGAGCTGATGCTCGGCGTTCCAGCGCGCGTCGTTGCCGACGACGGCAACGATCGGTAGTCCATAGCGCAGCGCGGTATCGAGCTCGAACGCATGAAAGCCGAAGGTGCCATCGCCGAGCGCGGCGACGACGGGGCGGTCGCGATGGACGAGCCGGGCGGCGATGGCCATCGGGATGGCACTCCCGATCGAGCCCGACGGGCCATTGATGAGACGCACCGGCGCCTCGACGCCGGCCTGGACCCACTGGCCGAACTCGCCGCCGTCGACGACGAGCGTCGCCCCGGCATCGACGATCGGCTGCAGCGCTGCGCACACCGCCAGCGGATGCATCGGCGTGCGCGACGATTCGCGAAGCGTCTGCCACGCCGGCGGGGTGGCGGCGCGAACGCGGCGCACGTCGTCGGCCCAGCCCGTCTCGGGCCAGGCGCGTCCGCGCGCCGCGCTCGTGAGCTGCTCGGCCACCGTCGCCGGATCGGCGAGCACGCTGAGCGTCGCGCGCGGATTCGGCGCCGTCGCTTCGGCCGTCACCTGCACGACGCGGCATTCCACGGCGAAGCCCGGCGGCCGGCCAAAGCGCAGCGAGAAATCGAGCGCCTTGCCGAGAAGCAGGACGAGGTCCGCCTCCGCGAGACGGGCGTTGGCGCCGCGCAGCCACGGATCGTTCAAGCCGCGCGGACTCTCGCTGGGCAGCGCCGGCGCGGCCACCGCATCCGCGAGTCGCTGCACGGCGAGCCATCGATCGCCGCGCGCGGTTCCGGGGCCGGCCACGATCACCGGGCGCTTGGCTTCCGCGAGCATCGCGAGGATCTCGCCGACCATCGGCTCGGATGCCGCCGCGCGCGCCCGCACGGTCGGCGGCGACGGCGCCTCGGCGCTCACGCTCGTTTCAAGCAGGTCGCCCGGCAAGCTGACGTGCACCGGGCCCGGTCGACCGGCCTGGGCGACCTCGAGGGCGCGCGCCACATCGTGACCGAGCTTCGAGGCCTCTTCGGCAACCCAGGCCGCCTTCGTCACCGGCCGCGCGGCGGCGACCTGGTCGATCTCCTGAAAGGCGCCGAGGCCTCGCTGCGCGCGGGGGCTGGCGCCGCTCAGGAGCACGACCGGTGATTCCTCCATCAGCGCACCGTAGAGCGCGCTGAGCGCATTGAGATGTCCCGGCCCGGCCGTCACCAGGGCGACGGCGGGCCGGCCGGTCAGACGCGCGAACGCGTCCGCCATGTGCACGGCGGCCGCCTCATGGCGCGTGTGATAGAGCGCGAGCCTCTTGCCGATCGCCGCGTCGTAGACGGAGAGGATCTGATTGCCCGAGAGCGTGAACAGATGCTCGACGCCGGCGGCGAGGAGCGTGTCGACGAGGAGCGTGGCGCCCGTCGGCGTCGGCATCAGAAGATCGCCAGCGGATGCGCGGGCGCCCCGGTGGCGCCGACGAGCCGGATCGGCGTGGCCGTGAAGAGGAACTCGTAGCGCGCTTCCTCGGCGCAGGCCTTCGCGAGACGCTCGGGGTTGGTGTTGTCGACGAGCGCCAGACCGAGGAATGGAATCGCCAGGTGCGCGCCCATGCCGAAGCCGGCGTAGCCGATCGGCCGCTCGTCCATCATGTCCCACGAGATCGCCGCGATGTCCTTCTCGCGGAACCACTCGAGGCACGAGACGTGGAGCCCGGGATGGGGCGACACGCGCGGCACCCACTCGGGATGTGCGCGCCGAAACGCCTCGTCGCCGCTCCGCACCACCACGACGTCGCCCGGCTCGACGCGCACGCCGAACCGCGCCGCCGTCTCGTCGAGCTCCCTGGGCGTCACCGGATGATCGACCGTCACGTAGCCTTCCTTGCGGCCGGCGGCGACGTCGAGCAGCACCCCGCGGCTCATGATGCCGTCGAGCAGCGGATCGATCGGACACCAGGTGGCACCGGCGGTGGTGAGGCTGCTCGCGAACGGCCGGCCGTTGTAGAGCTCGCCGTCCCAGGCGACGTGGCAGAGCGCGTCGACGTGCGTCACCCAGTAGCCGTGATAGACGAGATCGAACCGGTCGAGCACGACGTCGGCGCGCTCGCGCTTGGACGGATACGTGACGTGATAGCCGAACTGCAGATGCGGCTGCGGCACGATGTCGCGCGCGAGCGAGACGGTGCGGTTCTTCTTGACGAGCGCACGGCCGGCTGCCCGCCGCGCATCGGTGATCAGGTTCACGGTGCCGAGCTGGTCGTCCTGGCCCCAGCGGCCCCAGTTGTTCAGTCGCTTGAAGTACGACTCGACATCCGCCTGCGAGGGCATCGTGCGGTCGGCCATGCTGACCTCCTGTGGGATGGCATACTATGCCACGATGCAGTGGTCGCTCGGCCTGTGCGACGTGCGGTCGTGGCGTCCAGGCGACGCCACCGCCCTCGTCACGCACGCGAACAACCGCGCGGTCTGGCTGAACCTCCGTGATCGCTTCCCGCATCCGTATACCGCCCGCGACGCGCGCGCGTTCTTGAAGTCGGTGCTGGCCGCGCGGCCGGAGACCAGCTTCGCCATCGACGTGAATGGTCACGCCGTCGGGGGCATCGCCTTCCGCATGCAGACCGACGTCGAGCGTGTCGGCGCCGAGCTCGGCTACTGGCTCGGCGAGCCGTACTGGGGCCGTGGCATCGCCACCGCGGCCGTGCGCGCCGTCACCGAGCACGCGCTGACGCGCCACGACCTGCGGCGCGTCTTCGCGCTGCCGTTCGCCGAGAACCGCGCGTCTGCGCGCGTGCTCGAGAAGGCCGGCTTCACGCTGGAGGGCGTGCTCCGCTCGAGCGCCATCAAAGACGGGCGGGTGCTCGATCAACTGCTCTATGCGAGAATTCGCGCGTGAGCCTCACCACGCATCGCACGATGTGCCCGATGAACTGTCACCCGACGCTGTGCGGAATGCTGGTGACGGTGGACCAGGGGCGGCTCGTCGGCGTCAGCGGTGACCCGGACAACCCCGACAGCCGGGGATTTCTGTGCATCCGCGGCCAGGCATCGCGCGAGATCATCGAGAACCCGCGCCGCCTGCTGTACCCGCTCCATCGCGCCTCGCGCAGCGGGACCTGGCAGCGCGTCAGCTGGGATGCCGCGCTCGATCTGATCGCCACGGGCATGCAGCAGGCGGGACCGAACGCTGTCGGCACCTGGTCGGGGCACGGCGTCTTCGCCAACAACTACGGCACGCGCATGCATTCGCATCTGCTGCGCCGCTTCGCCAACATCTACGGGTGTCAGTGGTGGAGTCCCGCCATCATCTGCTGGGCGCTCGGCGCATACGGCCTCGCCCTCACCGGTCTGATCGAGACGAACACCAAGGAGGACATGGGCGCGCACGCGAATCTGATTCTGCTCTGGGGCGCCAATCTCGCGAGCCAGCCGAATACCGCGCGGCACGTCGCCGCCGCGCGGCGCCGCGGAGCCGGTGTCGTCGCCATCGATGTGCGCGAGACGGAAGCGTTCGCGCAAGCGGATGAGACGCTCCTGATCCGCCCCGGGGCCGATGCCGCGCTCGCGCTCGCGCTGCTGCACGTGCTCGTCGACGAGGATCGCGTCGACCGCGCATTCGTGCGGTCTCACACGGTCGGCTTCGAGCGACTGGCCGCGCACGTCGGTCAGTACACGCCGGCGTGGGCGGCCCCCATCACCGGGATTCCAGCTGACCGCATCGCCGCGCTCGCGCGACGGTACGCGGGCACGCGGCCGGCGACGATCGTCATGGGCGGCTCGTCCATGCACAAGGGCGCGAACGGCTGGCACGCCGGACGCGCCATCGCCTGTCTGCCCGCGTTGACGGGCAACGTCGGCATTCCCGGCGGCGGGTTTGGGCCGCGTCACGGCGCGAGCACGCATGGGCAAGCGCTCGCATCGATCATCGCGCAGGAGCGGCGTCCGCCCGGCGAAGAGATTCCGAATCAGATGACGCGGATCACGGAGGCGCTCGTCGAGCGCCGCGTGCGCGTCCTGCTGCTGTTCGGCACCGACATGCTCTCGTCCTTCGCCGACGCCAATCGCGTGGGCAAGGGCCTCGCGCGCCAGGATCTCGTGGTGAGCTACGATCTCTTCCTGAACGACACCGCCCAGCGTTTCGCCGACCTCGTCCTGCCGGCCACGTCGTGGCTCGAGGAGCTCGGCTGCAAGTCCACCAACACGCATCTCTATCTCATGCCGCAGATCCTCGAGGCTCCCGGTGAGACGCGCCCGCTGCCCTGGATCCTGCGCCAGCTCAGCTCACGCCTCGGCCTCGCCGATTTCTTTCCGTGGCGCGACACCGAGGGCGTGCTCGACGCGCTCCTCGACGCGCCCGCCAGCCGACACGCGACGGTGGCCGCCCTCCGCGCCGAGGGTGGCATGCGCGCGCTCGACGTCTCCCACGTCGCGCATCCCGACCTCACATTCCCCACGCCGTCGGGCAAGCTCGAGCTCTTCTCGGAGCGCGCGCAGACGCTCGGGCTACCGCCGTTGCCGGTGTTCGAGCCGCTCGTCGCCGACGCGTATCCGCTCACGCTCCGCCAGGGGCGTACCCTCACTCACTTCCACGGCTTCTACGATCACGGCCAGGCGCTGCCGACCCTGGCCGCCGCCGACCCCGAGCCGGTGCTCTGGATGTCGCCGGCGGATGCCGCTCCCCGCGGCCTGGCCGACGGCGCGGCCATCGTCGTGAAGAATGCGCGCGGCGAGATGACCGCACGGGCGCACGTGACGGCACGCGTGCCCGCCGGCACCGTGTGGATGCGCGACGGCTGGGCGGGACTCAATGCACTGACGTCGGGAGAGGCGATCCTGCCCGACTCCGCCGTCGACGCACTCGGCTTCTCGGCAGGGCAGGCGGCATTCGATGCGCGCGTCGAGGTGTCGGCGACGGGCTAGCGCTGCACCGATGGCACCCAGGCGGTGGTGCGGCCGCCGATGGTGTCGTGGCGAATCTTTTCCCCGCGGGACGTGTACGCCTTCGGGTTGCGTCCCCAGCGATCGTGGAAGAGCCAGCGGCGTGGGTACAGCGCGCTGTCGTTGCGTGCGCGCACGGAGACGGCCATGACGTGGCGGAGGGCCGTGCGCAGCCGGCGGATCGCGTCGTCGTCGAGCGTGCTCGCGCGGCGGCGCGGATCGATGCGCGCCTGATAGAGCACTTCGTCCGCGATCCAGTTGCCGACACCGGCCGCGAACGACTGGTCGAGGAGCAGCGCTTTCATGGGCGCCGAGCGCGCCCGCACCAGCGCGGCGAAATCGCGCGGCGACGGCAGCTCCCGGAAGGCGTCGAAGCCGAGCAGGCTGATCGGCGGCTCCGTCTGCGGATCGTCGCGCAGGCGCACGCGACCCAGCCGGCGCGCGTCCGCGTAGGCCAGCTCGCCACCGTCGTGGAATTTCAGGCGGAGCTTCATGAAGCGCGGCGGCCACGCGAGACCGGGTCCGTCCTTGCCATGGGCGACAAGGCGAAGGGTGCCGCGGCCCGGGATGTGGAAGCCACCCGTCATGCCGAAGTGCAGGCACGGCCATGGCCGGCGATCGAGCTCGAGCCAGAGATGCTTGCCGTGCCGGCGCACGGCGCCCACGCGTCGCCCGAGCAGCGCCCGTCTCCAGCGCGCGGCCGAGACGCCCTCGAAGACGATGGGATCATCCGTGCACTCGACGTCGACGATCCGCCGCCCGCGCGCCACGCGCTCGACGACCCGCCGCGCCGCCTCGACTTCCGGCAGCTCAGGCATACGCCCTAGTCGGAGGGGACGAGACGGCCCAGGCCCGGCACGACCGTCGCGTTCGGCAGCCGGCGGAAGACGTCCGGCGAAGTCTTGATCTTCGTCGAGCGGCTACCGCCGCCCAGAATCAGCCAGTCGAGCTCCATCAGTGTCGCGTCGACGTAGATGGCGAGCTCCGATGGCAGCGCAAAGATGGTCACGCCGCCGATCATCATCCCGGTGAGCGCCTGCGTCTCCTCCGCCGTGGCGAACGACACGCGGGAGACGCCCATCAGCTTCTTCACCACGTGGTTGACGTCGAGCCGCGTGGTCGCCTTCACCACGCACGCGCAGTACGCCTTCGGCTCCTTTTTCCCGGCCACGATGATCGTGTTCGCCGAGTTCTCGAGCGGGATGCCGTAGCGCTCGCAGAAGCGCGCGGTGTCGGCAAAGTCGGGATCGATCGTCATGATCTCGTACGACACGCCGAGGGCGTCCAGCGAGGCGGCGACTCTGGCGTCGATGGCGCCCGTCATGGCGACACGCTCGCGAGGGCGAACACCGCGCCGAGCGGGCGCGTGTCGAGTGGCGGCAGCCGCCGGTCGCTGGCGATCTCGATGTGCAGAGCGCCTTCCTCCGCCCCCGGGTCGACGTCCACCGCGATCCGCAGCGGCGAGTGCGGCCAGCGATAGACGAGCGCGTCGCCCTCGCGCGAGGCGGCGCCGCGCAGGAGCGTCCCCCATTGCCGCTCCGCGCGCTCCTCGGAGTGCGCGCGCGTGCGAAGGCCGACGACCCGGACCGGCGGCGGCGGATCCGGTGGGCTCGCCGGCGCCGTACGCCACTTGCCGCGCGTCGGTCCCTTGCCGCCCATCTGCGCGAGCTGCACGACGATGCCGAGCGCCTCCTTGGGATGGAGGAATGCTTCCTTCCAGTGCGGGCTCGCGTCGTGGTAACCCACGATCGCGTACCCGAGCGCCTCGGCCCGATCGCACGCCTCGCGCAGGCTCGGGACCTTGAACGTGGCGTGATGGATGCCCGGACCGCGGGCGGCCAGAAAGCGATGCAAGAACCCGTCGGCGCCGCGCGGCTCGAGCACCTCGATGCGGCCGTCGCCCTCGAATTCCCACTGCCCGAAGCGGAATGCGGCGGCCTCCTGGCCGAAGAACGGGATGCCGCCCAGGACGCCGACGAGGATCGGGGGCGCGTCGGTGAGGCGATGGGCCGCGATGGCGATGTGGTCGAGCTGGATTTCCGACACCGGCGACCTAGTGTACTTTAACGGGCCATGAATACGAGGATCGGCATCGTGGGCGCGGGCGCGGTGGGATGCGTGGTGGGTGGATTGCTCACACGGGCGGGCGAGGACGTCACGCTCATCGATCAGTGGCCGCAGCACGTCGACCTCATGAAGCGCAACGGCCTCACGCTGACTGGCACCTGTGGTGATCACAAGATTGCCGTGAAGGCGCTCCATCTGCACGAGGCGCAGTCGATCAACGAGCCCTTCGACGCCGTGTTCATCGCCGTCAAGTCGTATGACACGGACTGGGCCACGCGGCTGGCGCTGCAGTACCTCGAGCCCGACGGCCACGTCGTGGATTTCCAGAACGGCATCAACGACTACCGCGTGGCCGCGCTGGCCGGCGCGCACCGGAGCCTGGGTGCGGTCATCCTGATCGGGGCGGGGATGTACGAGCCGGGCATCGCCATGCGCACCGACACGGGACAGGTCGGGTTCAAGATCGGTGAGCACGACGGGCGCGACACGCCCCGCGCGCGAGCGCTGGCGACGATGCTGTCGGCGGTGGCGCCCACCGAGGTGACGACGAATCTCTTCGGCGAGCGCTGGTCGAAGCTCTCGATCAACTGCATGGTGAATCCGCTGGCGGGGCTGAGCGGTCTCGGCACCTCGGAGTGCCGGACGGAGCCCGGTCCACGGCGGCTGTCGATCTATCTGGCCGCCGAATGCATCCGTGTCGGCCGCGCGTGCGGCTTCGAGGTCGAGCCGATCATGGGCATCGTCGCGCAGCGGTTCGTCGACGCCGTCGCCGGGCGCGGCCTCGACGAGGTGGAGGCCGACATCAGCAACGCGGCCAAGAAGCGCGGCGGCGGGCGGCCGTCGATGCTGCAGGACGTGATGCGGCGACGGCGCACCGAGATCGAGCAGCTGAATGGCTACGTGGCCGCCGAGGGCCGCCGGGCGGGCGTGCCGACGCCGTTCAACGACAAGGCCGTCGAGCTCTACCGGGCGCACGGGGTCGGCAAGCTCCGCCCGGATCCGAGCAATCTCGAGCCGCTGCTCGCAATGCTTCCCCGGCGTCCGTGAGCCTGCCGCCGGGGCCGATCACCGGTCCCTCGGCGTGGCGCGGAGAGGATCTGCGGCGCACCGACGGGTGGGTCCACACGTTCACGCCGTCGGAGCTCTCGGAGCTCCATCGCGCGCTGGCTCGCGTGCATGCGCGGGCGCTGACGCTCCCGGAGATCGGCCGCGACGACTTCCCGCTGCCGACGCTGGGTCCACGCCTCGAGGCGCTGCGTGAGGAGCTGTTGCACGGGCGTGGCTTCGCGCTCCTGCGCGGGCTGCCCATGGAGCGCTATGCGCTCGAGGATGCCGCGGCGATGTACTGGGGAATCGGGGCGTGGTTCGGGCGGCCGCGCTCGCAGAACGCGAAGGGCCATCTCCTCGGCCACGTGCGCGACGTCGGGTACGATCTCACGGATCCCAACGTCCGGACGTACCAGACGACGAGACGACAGTACTATCACACCGACTCCGTCGATTTCGTGGCGTTGCTCTGCGTGCGCAAGGCGAAATCCGGCGGCCTCTCGAGCCTCGTGTCGTCGGTGACGGCCTACAACGAGATGCGCGCGCGCCACGCGGACCTGGTGCCGACCCTGTTCGAGCCGTTCTACGTCGACCGCCGCGGTGAAGTGCCGCCCGGCATGGCCCCGTGGTTCGCGCTGCCGATCTTCAACTGGCACGCGGGACTGCTGACGACCATCTACGTGCGGCGCTACATCGAGTCGGCGCAGCGCTTCCCCGAGGTGCCGCGCCTGACCGCGCGCCAGATCGAGGCGCTCGACGCCTTCGACGTGATTCTCGAAGACCCACGCGTGCACCTGCAGATGGCGTTCGAGCCGGGCGACATCCAGCTCGTGCACAATCACCAGATCCTGCACGATCGCACCGAGTTCGAGGACTGGCCCGATCCGTCACGCAAGCGTCACCTGCTGCGACTGTGGCTCTGTCCTCCCGACGGTCGCCCGCTCCCGCCCGCCTTCGCCGCTCGCTACGGCAGCGTCACCGTCGGCGACCGCGGCGGCATCACCGTGGCCGGCACCACACTCCACGCACCACTAGAAGTCGTATGAAACGACTCATATGAAAATCTCCCGGTCGAACGCGGAGCGCAGCCACCGTCCATCTAGAACAGCCCACCCACGTTTCAAGCCGCTCGGCCAGGACTCGCTACAATGAACATCGGCGTGTCGCTGACGAGCGCGTATCCGTCCGGCGATCCGCGGGCGGGAGCGCGCATGATGATCGAGCGGGCGGCGGCCGCGCGGCGCGCCGATCTCGACTCGTTGTTCGTCGGCGATCACCACGCGACGCCGGGACCGTACTACCAGAACGTGCCGATCATGGGCCGCCTGCTCGCGGAGTGGGGCGACAAGCCCGCCGGCTGCTTGTTTCTGCTGCCGCTGTGGAATCCCGTCCTGCTCGTCGAGCAGGTCGGGACGCTGGCCGCCATCGCGCGCGGCCCGTTCATCTTACAGACGGGGCTCGGCGACGACGAGGCACAGTTCCTCGCCATGGGCGCGTCGCTCAAGGCGCGGCCGTCGGCGTTCGAGGAATCGCTCGGGGCCATCCGGCGGCTGCTCGCCGGCGAGTCCGTCAGCGCGACCGGCCGCTTCACGTTCGAGAGCGCGCGCGTCGCCCTGCGACCGGCGGAGCCCGTGCAGATCTGGATCGGCGCGACCGCCAACGTCGCCATCGAGCGCGCCGCGCGACTGGGCGACGCCTGGCTCGCGTCGCCCGGACTCATCCCCGCGGCGGCGGCCGCCAAGAACGCCGTCTACCGCGAACGGTGTCTGGCGCACGCCCGCGTGCCCACGGCCATCGCGATCCGCCGCGACGTCTACGTCGGCGCGTCGAAAGACGAGGCGGCGAAGACGCTGGCGCAGGTCGTGGCAAAGGGGTACCGCGGGTTCGATCCGGCGGCGCTCGTGGCCGGCGATGTCGAGCAGGTGGTCGAGCAATTCCGGGCGCTGGGCGAGATGGGCTACACGGACGTCATCGTCCGCCATTTCACGAACGACCACGCGAAGGTGCTCGCCTCCTTCGCGCGGCTTGGCGAGGTCAGACGAGCTCTTTCCTGACCAGCCGCGTGCCCTCGACGAGCGCGTTCAGCTTCTGTCGGACGACCCAGCGCGGCGTCTCCCAGAAACCGCAATCGGGATTGAGCCAGAGCTTGTCGGGCGCGATGAACCGCAGCACGCCGCGGATCCGCGCGGCGACCTCCTCCGCCGTCTCCGCCTTGAATGCCTTCACGTCGATGACACCGGCGCCGAGCTCCTTGTCCTTCGGAAAGTCCTTCCAGCGCGCCGGCTCATCCATGCCGCGGTTGGCGAACTCCAGCACGACCTGAGAGGCATGGAGATCGTCGAGCGTCGAGAAGACGTTCGTGTAGTCCCGCACGGCGCTGAACGGGCGGCCGTAGAGATTGCCGAAGCAGATGTGGGCGGCGATCTTCGCGTCCACGCCCTCGACCGCGCGGTTGATGCCCTTGGACACCTCGTGAGCGGAGCCGTGATACATGCCGTGATGCGGCTCGTCGATCTGGATGAAATCGGCGCCGACGGCGACGAGCGCCCGACACTCGGCGTTCACGATGGTGACGAGATCGGCGAGCAGCGTGTCCTTCGTCCGGTAGCCGCCGCCGAGCTTGAGGGGCACCAGCAGCGTGTACGGGCCGGGAACGGTCGCCTTGATGCGCTTGCCGGTCAGCTCGCGCGCCAGCTTGTACTCTTCCACGATGCCGAGCCCCTGCGGCGCGCTGATCTTCTCCGCCACCTCGAACGGCGTGTTCGTGTCCCAGAGTGGCTGGCCGAGCCGCCGCGGCGGCGGCAGCGTCTTGATGCCGTGAATGCGATCGTAGAAGCCGATGATGAACCGGACGCGCATCATCTCACCGGTCGACACCACATCGACGCCCGCCCGCTCCTGATCGAGCAGCGCGACCTGCGTGGCGTCCTCCATCAGCTCGCGCACGTCGACGACGCCGAGCCGCCCGGCTTCTATCGCCTCGCGCGCAAGCCACACCCAGCCCGGCAGCCCGTGGCTGCCCACGACCGACGTCGGCAGCGTCGGCAGCGGCGAGCTCATCGGCGGCCGGCGGGGGTGCCGTTGAGCAGCCGCACCTCGGACCGATGCGCCATGACGTCCTCCAGTCAGTGACCGCGTCGCGAGCGGATGCTCGCCATCGCGCGGCGATGCTCGTCCGCGTCGAGGCACCGCCTGAACTCCGCTTGCATCTCGCGGCGAAAGGTGTCGAAGTCGAGGTCGAAGGCGCGCGCGGTGAGCCGCTTGCTCGCGCGCACGCTCGCCGGCGGCAGCGCGAGCAGCTTTTCCGCCGTCTCATCGAGCGCGTGCGCGAAGTCCGCCGCGGCCACCACCCGGTTCACCAGACCGTACTGCTCGGCGGTGCGCGCGGTGATCGGCTCGCCGAGCACGATCAGCTCGTGCGCGCGGGCGGCGCCGATGAGCCGCGGCAGGCGATAGAGCGCCATCGACGGGATGAGGCACTCCTTCACGGCGGGCAGGCCGAGGAGCGCGGCGTCGCTGGCGACGCGGTAATCGCACACGAGCGCGAGCTGCAGGCCGCCGCCGAGACAGTGGCCGTTGATGCCGGCCACGAACAGCCGGTCCATGCGCTCGATGGCGGTCATGGCGTCTTCCCACGCCACGAAGTCGTCGAGACCGAACGCGCCCGAGGCGAGCGCATCGAGATCGACGCCGGTGCAGAAGCCGCGGCCGGCGCCAGTCACGATCACGACCCGCGCGTCGGGCGTGCGCTCGAGGTGCGCGACCACGTCGTTGAGGTCGCGCACCCATTCGGCGTTGCCGGCGTTCAGCACCTCCGGCCGCGCGAGCGTCACGCGCGCGAGCGGCCCCTGGACGGACAAATGGATCGTCGTCACAGGGCCAGACGTTAGGCGGCCTGCGACGGCGTCGTCAAGCAGGGATTCCGTGCGGCCGGGTTACTTCTTCGACCTGGCCGCGTCGTCCTTCGATGAGGACTCCGACTTCGAGTCGGACTTGGAATCGCCACGGGGGCTCGCCGACGGCGCCTGCTCGAGCACCTGCTGCTCGGCGGTGACCACGATGTTGCCGTTGTCCTGCGCCACTTTCACCGACTCCCAGGGCATCGACACGCTCTTGCCGCCGACACCGAGTGTGCCGCCCTGCTGGATGACCACCGTGCGCACACGGCCATCCTTCGGGTCGACCATCAGCCGCTCGACCTTGCCGATGTCTTTGCCCTGAGCGCGGACGGTGGCGCCGATGATCGAGTTGGCATCCAACAGCACGCCTGACTGTGCCGACGATCCCGAGGGCGACGGCTGCGACGACGACCCCGACGGTGCCGCCGGCCCCGATGACTGCGATGAAGACGAGGTGTCGGGCGTCGGGGAGGACGACGGGCCGGATGACTGCGCGGCGGCGGCCGCGGCGACGGCCAGGCTCGTCGCCAGAGCAATCGCGGTGACGAACTGCTTCATGACGTGGCTCCTTGCGTGAAATTCGCCGCGAAGCGGCGAGGCTGAGGGCCGCAAGGCATGTGCCACCGAAGGCCGGGAGACGCGCGCGGCTAGCGGGACTGACGGACCATCGCGGCCAGCATGATCGCCGCGATCACCAGGAGCACGAGCACCGGGATGCCGAAGATGAGCTCGAGGGGGCGTGCATGCATGAAGCCGATGATGACGTTGTTGAAATCACCGAACGGCGCCGTGGGGAACGCGCTGGGCCCAGTAGGTAGCATGCCGCGAGTCTAGCAGCGTCCCGCGTGTGCCGCTAGCGCGGAGCGACCACGCGCGGCGGCGTCTTGCCGTCCAGGAAGGCGAGGATGGCCTCGACGGCCTGGCCGAAGAACACCGCATACCCCTCGGCGGTGACGAAACCGAGGTGCGGCGTGAGCACCACGTTGTCGAGGGCGAGCAGCGGATGGCCGGCGGGCAGCGGCTCCACGTCGAAGACGTCGAGAGCCGCCCCCGCGATGCGCCGGCCGCGCAGGGCGTCCAGCAAGGCCGCCTCGTCGACGATGGGGCCGCGGGCCGTGTTCACCAGGAACGCGGTCCGCTTCATCAGCGCGAGATGGCGTGCCGTGATCAGGCCACGCGACGTGTCCGACAGTCGCAGGTGCACGCTCACCACGTCGCTCTCGCGCAGCAGCGTCTCGAGGTCCGTGCGCGTGACGCCGGCCGCGGCCGCACGCTCGTCGGTGAGCGTGATGCCGGTGGCGAGCACGCGCATGCCGAGCAAGCGGCCGAAGGCGGCCATCTTCCCGCCGATCTTGCCCAGGCCGATGATGCCGAGCGTCTTGCCCGCCATGTCGACGCCGAGCGGGGGCGTCTGCCACTTCCCCGCGCGCATCGCGCGGTCTTCCTGGGGCACGCGGCGCACGAGCGCCATCATCAGCGCGACCGTGTGCTCGAAGGCGTTGACGGCGGAGCCCTCCGTCTCCGTCACCACGATGCCGCGCGCGGCGGCGGCGGTCAGATCGACCTGTCCCGTCCATCGACCGGCGAGGGCAAGCAGCTTCAGCGCGGGCAAGCGATTGATCAATCCGGCCGTGAAGCGCGTGCGCTCGCGGACGGCCACGATGATGTCGTACGGAGCCAGGCGCTGCGCGAGGGCGCTTTCGTCCGCGAGGGTGTCCTGGAAGGCATCGATCGTGGCGCGGCCCGACAGCCGCGTCCATGGCGCGAGCGGCCGCACCATCCCGCCCCAGTCGTCGGTGATGGCAAGGCGCGTCATGCGGCCCCTTCCGGGCGCGGTCCCCGGCGCCGCCGCCGTCGGCGCCGTCGCTGACCGCCTGCGCCCGGCTCACCGGCCGCGTGCGGTGGCGCGGCGCTCTCGGATCGCGGCCCGTCATGACGCGCCGGCTCGGCCGCGGTGTGATGACGCGGTCGCTCGGGGCGCCCGCGACGACGGTCACCGCCGCGGCGCGCGTCGAGCCGTGCGCGCCGCTCGTCGGCGAATTTTCGGCGCTCCTCGGCGCTCGGGCGGATCTCCGGCACGAAGAGGTCGTCCTCCGCCCATTCGACGGGAATCTTCTGTCCGATGAACTTCTCGATCGCCTCGAGATTCAGCGCGCTCGCTTCGTCCACCAGGCCGATGGCGTGGCCGGCGGCGCCGGCACGGGCGGTACGGCCGATCCGGTGCACGTAGTCCTCGGGGTCCTGGGGCAGGTCCCAGTTGATGACATGGGTCACGGCCTCGATGTGGAGACCGCGCGACGCGACGTCGGTGGCGACGAGCACGGGGAGCTGGCCTTCCTTGAAATCGTTGAGGATGCGCAGCCGTCGCTTCTGATCGACGTCTCCGGTGAGCGCACGCGCGTCCCAGCCGTTGCGAATCAAGCGATCCTCGAGCCGCCGGGCCTCTTCGCGGGTGTTCGAGAAGATCAGGATGCGCTCGCTGCCCTCGCGACGCAGCAGTCCGAGCAGCAGCGGGAATTTCTCCTCGCGTCCGACGTGATAGAGCATCTGCTCGACGCGCTCGGCCGTCTTCTGCTGCGGCATGATCGTGATCTGCGATGGATTGTTCATGAACTCCCACGTCAGCTCGAGCACACGGAACGAGAGCGTGGCGGAGAACAGGAACGACTGGCGGCGCTCCGGCGGCGGGAGCCGGCGGAGGATGAAGCGCAGATCCGCGATGAAGCCCATGTCGAACATGCGGTCGGCCTCGTCGATGACGAGCACCTCGACCTTGCGCGGCGACCAGATGTGCTGCTTGAGATAGTCGATGAGCCGGCCCGGCGTGCCGACCAGCACGTCGCAGCCCGCGGCCAGCGACTCGCGCTGCTTGTTGTAGTCGATGCCACCGTAGACGGCCTGGATGCGGAACGGCGTGTGCTTGCCGAGCAGGTGCGCGTCGGCGTCGATCTGCACGACGAGCTCACGGGTGGGCGCGATGATCAGCACGCGCGGCTCCGAGCCGTGGCCGCGGCGCGCCTCGCCTTCGCGCAACAGGCGGGTGAAGGCCGCGATCAGGAAGGCGGCCGTCTTGCCGGTGCCCGTCTGCGACTGGCCGGCCACGTCTTTGCCCTTGAGGGCCAGCGGCAGCGCGGCCTCCTGGATCGGGGTGGCGGTGACGAAGCCGGCGTCGCGGATCCCCTGCATCACCGGCTCCGGGAGATCCAGGGTGGCGAAGTCCATCACGAGCCGGGCGCTCCCGTCTCCGCCTCCGCCTGCGCCACCGCGGCCGCGCGCTTGCGTCCGAAGAGCCGCGCGCAGACGATGCCCACCTCGTAGAGGAGGATCAGCGGACCCGCCATCAACGCCTGGTTGAAGGCGTCCGGTGTCGGGGTGAGGATGGCGGCCGCGATGAACGCGCCGAGGATGGCGTACTTGCGGTTGCGCGCGAGCATCGTCGGCGTGACCACGCCCATGCGCGACAGCACGGTGAGGATCAGCGGCAGCTCGAAGACGAGCCCGAAGGCGAGGGTAAATTTGAGAATGAAGCCGACGTGATTCTCCAGCGTGATCATCGGCTGCAGCGTGTCGCGCGCATACGAGAGCAGGAACGCGATGGCGTACGGTGTGACCACGAGCAGCGCGAAGGCGCCACCGAGGATGAACATGAGCGAGCCGACGATGACGAAGGGCGCCGCGTACTTCCGCTCGTGAGCGTGAAGCCCGGGCGCGATGAAGGCCCACACCTGGTAGAGAATCGCCGGCGAGGCGATGAACAGGCCGGTGATCAGCGCGACCTTCATCTGCACCCAGAACGCCTCCGCCGGCGCGGTGAAGACGAGCTTGTATCCGAGCTTGGTGACGGGCCGCGCCAGGAAGTCCGTGATGCGCTCGCTGAACGGGAACGCGATGACCAATGCGCCGAGCAGGGCAAAGAGGCTGCGCATGATCCGCACGCGCAGCTCGCCCAGGTGCTCGAGGAACGGCATCTTGTCGTCGACGGCGCGGGGGCGAAACACTACCAGCCCTCGACGAAGTGCCGCAGCACGCCGACGCCACGGCCGGCCGCGAAGCCCTCGCGAATAGCCGCGGTGACGTAGGTCTTCGCCCGCCGGATCGCCGCCGGCAGGTCGTCACCGCGCGCAAGCCCGGCCGCGATCGCCGCCGAGAAGGTGCACCCGGTGCCGTGCGTGTTGGTGGAGTCGAGACGCTCGCCGGTGAACCGGGTGACGGTCTGGCCGTCCCACAAGATGTCGGTGGCCGAGTCCTTGAGATGCCCCCCCTTCACGAGGACGTGGCGGGGGCCCAGAACGCGGATGCGCCGGGCGGCGACTTCCATCTCCGCCTCCGACTGGACCGGCATGCCGGCCAGCGCGGCCGCCTCGTGCAGGTTCGGCGTCACCACCCACGCGAGCGGGAGCACCTCGCGCACGAGGGCCGCGCGCGCCTCGGGCTGCAAGAGCGCGTCGCCGGACTTCGCAATCATCACCGGATCGAGCACCACGCGCGCGACGCCGTGCGCGCGGAGTCGCGCGGCGACGACGGTGGCGATGTCGGCTGTCGACAGCATGCCGAGCTTCACGGCGTCGGCCCCGAAATCGCCGAGGACGGCGTCGATCTGCTGCGCCACGAACTCGGGGGGCAGATCGAAGATGCCGCTCACCCCGACGGAGTTCTGCGCCGTCACCGCGGTGATCGCCGACATCCCGAACACCCCGAACGCGGAGAACGTCTTGAGGTCTGCCTGGATGCCTGCGCCGCCGCCGGAGTCCGACCCGGCGATGGTCAGGGCCTTCGCGACGTGCACGCGCAGAGTATAACAGGCGAGGACGCCGGTCAGCCGGGAACGACCACGACGAACTCACCGCGCGGCGGCGTGGCGCGAAGGCGCGCGAGGTGGACGGCCGGCGTCGCCCGCACGATCTCCTCGAACTGCTTCGTCAGCTCGCGGGCCACCACGATCTCGAGGTCGCCAAAGACCTCGGCCATCGCCTCGAGCGCTGCCACGATGCGATGCGGCGACTCGTAGACGACGATGGTCGTCTCGAGCGCCTGCAGGGCCTTGAGCCGATTGAGCCGACGGCCCGGCTTCACCGGCAGAAATCCGTCGAAGACGAAGCGATCAGCGGGCACGCCGGCCGCCGAGAGCGCCGCCACCAGCGCCGAGGGCCCCGGGACCGGCACGACGGCGGCGCCGGCCGCGCGGGCGTCACGGACGAGCATGAAGCCGGGATCGGAGATGCCCGGCGTGCCGGCGTCGGTCACGAGCGCGACCGACGCGCCCGCCTCCAGGCGCCGCAGCAGCTCCCGACCACGGACGAGCTTGTTGTGCTCGTAGTAGCTGATGGTCGGCGTGTGGATGTCGAAGTGGGCGAGCAGTCCGCGGGTGCGCCGCGTGTCCTCGCAGGCGATGACGTCCACCTCGCGGAGCACGCGCAGCGCGCGGGCGGAGATGTCTTCCAGGTTGCCGATGGGCGTGGCGACGACGAACAGCGTGCCGCGCGCGTTCAGGCTATGCGGACTGTTCCTGCGCCTCGGAGACCAGCACCGGCCGCTCGTGATTCATGATCACTTCGCGGGTGATGATGCACTCCTTGAGGCCCTGGATCGACGGCAGCTCGTACATGATCTCGAGCATGACCTCTTCCAGAATGGCACGCAGTCCACGCGCGCCCGTCCCGCGCTTGAGCGCCTCGCGCGCGATGGCGGCCACGGCATCGTCGGTGAACTTGAGTCGCACCTTCTCGAGGTCGAAGTACTTCTGGTACTGCTTGATGATCGCGTTCTTCGGCTCCTTCAGGATCCGCACCAGCGCCGCGTCGTCGAGGTCGTGCAGGGTGGCGATGACGGGCAGCCGGCCGACGAACTCGGGAATGAGGCCATAGCGCAGCAGATCCTCGGGCTGGATCATGGCGAGCAGATCGCCGACACGGCGGTCCTGATGGCTCTTGATCTCGGCCCCGAAGCCCATGCCGGAGCGCCCCACGCGCGACTCGATGTTCTTGTCGAGACCGACGAACGCCCCGCCGCAGATGAAGAGCACGTTCGACGTATCGACCTGGATGAATTCCTGGTGCGGATGCTTCCGCCCGCCCTGCGGAGGAACGTTGGCGATCGTGCCCTCGAGAATCTTCAGCAGCGCCTGCTGGACGCCCTCGCCCGACACGTCGCGGGTAATCGACGGGTTCTCGGACTTCCGCGCGATCTTGTCGATCTCATCGATATAGACGATGCCGCGCTCGGCGCGCTCGACGTCGTAGTCCGCCGCCTGGAGCAGCCGCAGAATGATGTTCTCGACGTCCTCTCCCACGTAGCCGGCTTCGGTCAGCGTGGTCGCGTCGGCGATGGTGAAGGGAACGCGAAGCATCTTGGCCAGTGTCTGGGCGAGCAGGGTCTTCCCGGAGCCGGTCGGGCCGATCAGCAGAATGTTCGACTTCTGCAGCTCGACGTCTCCATTATCATTGCCCGACTCGATCCGCTTGTAGTGGTTGTGGACGGCCACCGACAAGATCTTCTTGGCGCGCTCCTGACCAACCACGTACTGATCGAGGACGTTCTTGATCTCGGCGGGCTTCGGGAGCGAGCGGATCTCGCGCGACTTCTCTTCTTCCCACTCCTCGGCGATGATGTCGTTGCAGAGCTCGATGCACTCGTCGCAGATGTACACCGTGGGCCCGGCGATGAGCTTGCGCACGTCGTTCTGGCTCTTGCCGCAGAACGAGCACTTCAGCGTCCCGTTGCCTTCGCGCGTCCGACCCGCCATGTGTGTGCCTCGACTCCTTTACTTCTGGACCTGCGCCGCCAGCGCGGCCGCCTCACTGATCGCCCGGGTGGTCGGCTTCGACGAGATCACCTCGTCGACGATTCTATATTCCTTGGCCTGCTCGGCGGTCATGAAAAAGTCCCGATCGGTATCGCGCTGGATCTTGTCCATGCCCTGGCCGGTGTGATGCACGAGAATACGGTTGAGCTCTTCGCGCATTCGCAAGATTTCCTTCGCCTGGATGTCGATGTCGGTGGCCTGGCCCTGCACACCACCCAGCGGCTGATGGATCATGATGCGCGCGTGCGGCAGCGCGAAGCGCTTGCCCCGGGCGCCCGCACACAGGAGCAGCGCGCCCATCGACGCCGCCTGCCCCATGCAGATGGTGGAGATGGCGGGCTTCACGTACTGCATGGTGTCGTAGATGGCCATGCCGGCCGTCACCGAGCCACCGGGCGAGTTGATGTAGAGATAGATGTCCTTGTCCGGGTCCTCGGCCTCGAGGAAGAGCATCTGCGCGATGACCAGATTGGCCAGCTCGTCCTCGATGAAGGTGGGCAGGAAGATGATGCGTTCCTTGAGCAGACGCGAAAAAATGTCGAAGGCGCGCTCGCCGCGCGGTGTCTGCTCGATCACCATGGGAACCAGGGCCATCGCCACTCTCCTTCTTGCGTCTACGATCGTGCCGTCGGGTTAGGCGTGGATGGATGCGTGCTCGATGAGGAAGTCGAGGGTCTTGCGCTCGCGCAGACCGTGCCGGAGCGAGTCCAGATCGCCGCTCTTCTCCATCATGCGCCGGACGGCCGGGGCCGGCCGCTGGCTGGCCTTGGCGATCTTGTCGACCTCCGCCTCGAGCTCGGCGTCGGCCACCGTCAACGCTTCCTTGTCCGCGATCGCCTCGAGGAGGAGCGCGCGCCGGACGGCCTGCTCGGCGCCCGGGCGAAGCTCGCCGATCAGCTTCTGGTAGTCCCACTGCACGCCGTCGGGATCGACGCCCTGTCGGCGCAGCCGCTCGCGCGCGTGCTCGACCTGGTGGGCGATCTGCCGCATCACCATGGCATCGGGCACGGTGAACTCGTGTCGTGCGAGCGCGTCTGAGACAACCTTGTCCTCGAGCTCGCGGCGCTGCTCCGCCTGGCGCCGTGCCTCGAGCTGCGTGCGGACCTCCGCCCGCAGCGCCGCCAGCGTATCGAATTGACCGAGCGACTTGGCGAAGTCGTCGTCGAGCGCGGGCAAGATCTTTTCCTTCACCTCATTGACCTTCAGGCTCGCCGTGCCGCCCTTGCCGCGAAGCGACTCCATCCGGTGGTCGTCCGGAAACCGCAGCTCGATGTCTTTCTTGTCGCCCGCCTTCATGCCGACCACGGCGGCGTCGATCTCCGGCATCACGCTGCCGGTACCGACGACGAAATGATAGCCATTGGCGGTGGTGGGATCGTGCGCTTCGGGGGCGAGCGTGTAATCGACGACCACGAGATCACCGTCGGCGGCGGCCCGCTCGACACTGCGGAACTCGGCATGCTGCTCGCGCATCTGCTCCACCGTGCGGGCCACGTCGTCCTCGGACACGGCGGCCGGCGCATGCTGCACCTCGAGGCCCTTGTAGTCGCCGAGCGTGATGGCCGGCTTCACCTCGACCACGGCCACGAACGAGAGCGGCGCGTTCTCCTCCAGCTTTACCTCCTGGAGATCGGGCTCGTTCACGGGGTCGATGCGCGCTTCGGTCAGCGCCTGGCGGTAGACGTCGGGGATGAGGTGCTCGGCGACTTCACGGCGGACGTCATCGGCGAAGTGCAGCTTCACCAGGGAGCGCGGCACGTGGCCTTTGCGAAATCCCGGCAAGCGCGCCTGCTTCTGCACGCGGCCGTATGCCCGCTCCCATTCCTTCTGGACCACATCGACCGGCGCCTCGACGGCGAGCCGGCGCTTACACGCTTCGAGCTCTTCGACGGCGACCTTCACGCGCACACCGCGATCGCGATCCTCATCCACACTCCGAGATGGTGCGAGAGGGGGGAGTTGAACCCCCAAGGGCTTTGGGCCCACTGGATCCTAAGTCCAGCGCGTCTGCCAATTTCGCCACTCTCGCGGGGAATAGACGCAGTGTCCCGCGCCCGCCCCAGAGCATACCTACCAGGCGTCTGAGCCGCAAGGATGACGGGTTTTTGTAGGAAGGTGCGCCGGACCGGCGTCAGGCCGCTTCGGACGGCGTCAGCGGGGGTCGCTCGAGGAAGCGACGATTCTCGGCACGGAACCGCTCCAGACAGCGCTCGCAAATGCCGTCGGTGAACTGAAGCGCCAGTCCCCGCCACGACACGATGCGGTTCACGAGCGGATAACCCTGGTAGTGCGGGTGCCAGGCGCAGCGACCGAAGAGCATCGGATCCTCCGTCTCGCGACTCCGGGCCTCAGTGCAAGGCATATGCCCCGCCTGTTTCCCGCTGATTTCGCCGTGCATTTCGGCACCGACAGCGGTCCGACGTGGAAATGTCCTACCGAGACCAGTACGCAAATTGCCTTCCTCCGGCACGCCCAGCGCGGGCGGGCATAATTGAGCTGTGACCTGGTGGCCGCGGCGTCTCACCTTCCGCACGCTCGTGCTCGTCGGAGTCGTCGCTCTCGCCCTCGGCGGCCTCGCCCTCGTCGCCTATTCCTGGACGGAGCTGGCCCGCTTCGAGCGTGTCGAAGCGCGGCGGACGGCCTTCGTGTACGCGGCGCCCCAGGCGCTCGCGCCGGGCGTGCACGTCCGGCTGGCCGATCTGACCGGCACGCTGGCCCGTCTTCATTACACGGAGACGCGCGACGTACCGCAGGCCCCGGGCCAGTATCAGCGCCGCCCCAGCGAATGGCAGATCAGCCTGCGCGGCGTGCCGGGGGCGCCGGGCGCCCAGCGCGTGAAGCTCGACCTGAAGGACGAGCGCATCGTGCGGGTCACCCGCGACGGCCGCGACATCGGCGCCGCCGCGCTCGAACCGGAGGTGCTCACGAGCGCCGGCGACCGTCCGGGTGAGGAATACCGGCCGGTGCAGCTGGCGGAAGTGCCGTTGATGCTCATGCAGGCGGTTCTCGCCGCCGAGGACCACCGCTTCTTCGAGCACAAGGGCGTCGACGCGCGCGGATTGCTGCGCGCGCTGTGGGTCAATTTCCGCGCCGGGCGCGTGACGCAGGGCGGGAGCACCATCACGCAGCAGCTGGTGAAGAACCGTCTGCTCGATCCCAAGCGCACCCTCGCACGCAAGCTGGACGAGGCGTGGCTGGCGACGCTGGTGGAGTGGCGCTATCCAAAGGAGCGCATCCTCGAGGCCTATCTGAACGAGATCTACCTCGGCCAGCGCGGCGCGCTCGCCATCCGCGGCATCGGCGCCGGGGCCCGCACGTACTTCCGCAAGGAGATCCATCAGCTCACGCTGGCGGAGTCCGCGCTGCTCGCCGGCATGCTGCGGGCGCCGAATACGTATTCGCCGACGGTGAACCCCACCCGCGCGCGCGAGCGACGCGACGTCATCATCGGACGCATGCGGGAGCTGAACTTCATCTCCGCGGCCGATGCCGAGCGCGCCCGGCACGAGCCGGTGCGCGTCGAACACCTGAGCGGTTCCGCGCAGCCCGCCCCGTACTTCACGGACTACATGCGTCAGGAGCTCGAGACGCGCTATGGCGACGATCCATTCCGGACTCACGACGCGCGGATCTTCACGTCGCTCGATCTGACGCTGCAGCGGCTGGCCGAGCGCGCAGTCAGCCGCGGTCTCGAGCGACTGGAAGCGGCGCGCACAACGCTACGGCGCGGCGACGACACGCATCGCCTGCAGGCCGCGCTCGTCGCCCTCGATCCGGCCACCGGCCAGGTCCGCGCGCTGGTCGGCGGCCGCGACTACCAGGCGAGCCAGTACAATCGTGCGACCCTTGCCCGACGACAGCCCGGCTCTGCCTTCAAGCCGTTCGTGTACGCCACCGCGCTCACCGTGCACGAGGGGCGGGCCTTCACGGCGGCCACGTTTCTCGACGACTCGCCGCTGACGATCAACATCGACGGCACGCCGTGGTCGCCGCGGAACTACGAGGACCGCTATCTCGGCCGCGTCACGCTCCGCGAAGCGCTCGAGCAGTCGCTGAACGCGGCCACCGTACGCCTCGCTCACGATGTCGGCTTGCCGCTGATCGTGGAGCGCGCGCGCGCCTTTGGCCTCACCGGCACGCTCGAGCCGGTGCCGTCGATGGTCCTCGGCGCGTTCGAGGTCACGCCGCTCGAGCTCGCCGCGGCGTACATGCCGTTCGCGAATGGCGGCGTGCGGCCGTCGCCGCCGCGCACCGTGCGCGCCGTGCACGGGCGCACGGGCGTCATCGAGCCCACGGACGACGGCCAGCCGCGCACGGTCCTCTCGCCGGCGGAGGCCTATGTGATGACGTCGCTGCTCGAGGGCGTCATCAAGTCGGGAACGGGCGCCGCCACTCGCGCGCTGGGCGTTCCGGGCGCCATCGCCGGAAAGACGGGCACCACGAACGATGGGCGTGATGCGTGGTTCGTGGGCTACTCGCCGGGCCTGCTGACCGCGGTCTGGGTGGGCTTCGACAGCAACGAGCCTCACGGTCTCAGCGGTGCGCAGGGCGCATTGCCGATCTGGGCCGACTTCATGAAACCCGCGCTCGAGGCCTACGCGCCGCAAGGCTTCACCGTGCCGTCCGGCGTGCTGTTCTCGGACATCGATCTGGACACGGGGAAGCTCGCCAACCGGTTCTGCCCGCGCGTCGCGAAGGAGGTGTTCGTGGCGGGCACCGAGCCTGAGCCGTGCCAGGAGCACGGGGGTGTCGGGGATCGCGTGCAGGAGTGGTGGCAGCGCTTCCGCGACTGGCTGCGTCGCTGAAGTCGCCGGCACGACAGTTGCCGCGCCTGCAAACATGCGCGGCGTGCTGCTCGTGGCGATTGTGCTCGGCGTGAGCGCCTGCTCACCTCCACCGCGAACGGCGTCGGCGGCGACGCCGAAGGTCGTGCCGGCGGCGTCGCCGGAACGCATCATCGCCGTCGGCAAGGCGTCCTGGTATGGCGCCTTCCATCATGGTCGTCTCACCGCGAGCGGCGAACGGTTCGACATGAACGGGCTCACGGCGGCGCATCGCACGCTGCCGCTCGGCACGCGTGTTCGGGTCAGGAATCTGGCGAACGGCAGATCGGTCGATGTCCGCGTAAACGATCGCGGGCCGGCGATCCGCAGCCGCATCATCGACGTCTCGCGCGGCGCGGCGATGGCGCTCGATGCAGTCGCGGCCGGCGTGTTCCCCGTCGAGCTGACGGTCATCGATCGGCAACGACCCGAACGCTAGCGTCCCACCTGTCCGCGCTCGGCGCGAACCTCGGCGAAGACCCGCGACGCAACCAGCATCGCGTCGCGCGTGGCCGGCGCACCGACGTAGCCGAGGAGATGGAGCAGCGTCTCGGTGAGCTCGTCCTCCGTCCAGCCCTGGCGGAGCGCCATGCGCAGATGGATGGCGAGCTCCGCCTCGTGTGCGGTGGCGGCGTCGGAGACGACGCAGATCAGCGTCCGCGTCTTCAAGTCGAGTCCGGGCCGTGTCCAGAGCGCACCGAATACCGTCTCGGTGACCGTGTCGATGAAGGTCCGCATGACGGGATCCGCGTACGTCGTGCGCGTGGTCTGCTCGACCCAGGCGTCGCCCAGTAGCTGTCGCCGCACCGCCGCTCCCCGCCGCTGATTTTCGCTGTCGGCCATCGCATCCTCCCGGGGCATGTCGCCCGGCTGACAGGATACGAGCAGCGCGCGGCGACGTGCACGCGGAATGCCACCCGTGTTTTTTCGCAGACGCGGAATGGCGGTGACCCTGGAACCGTCCGACACGAGGATCGTTTCGAGGGAGGAGGACCTGACATGGCCGACGAGTGTGACCACTGGCTCGTGCAGCGGCAGGTGCGCGATCGCTACTGGGCGTGCGTCGACTGCGAGCTCGAGTTCCGTCCCGTGCAGACTGGACCGCCCAGCACCGAAGAGATCGTGCGGCGCGCCCTCGGGCGCCTCGGCCTCGGAGATAGTTGACAAGGGAATGGAAAAATTTTTTCCCAGCCGCTCTACACCGCTGACACCGCGCTGGCGTCGACCGTCGCTCGATTCATCGAGCACGGGCTGGCCGGCGGCGAGGCCGTCATCGCCATCACGACCGTCGCGCATTGGACGGCGATCGAGGAGCGCCTCACGGCGGCCGCCATCGACGTCGCCGCCGCGCGGGCGCGGCGGCAGCTCGCCGTGTGCGGCGCTCACGAGATCTTGAGTCGGTTGATGGCCGACGGCATGCCCGACCGGATCGCGATGCGCGCGACCATCCTCGCTGTTCTCGACTCCGTCCGTGATGCCGGGTACACCAAGGTACGAGCGTTCGGTGAGATGGTCGATATCCTCAGCCGGCGTGGCAACCTTGCCGCCGCCATCCGCCTCGAGGAGCTCTGGAACGAGCTGCTCGACGAGCAACGAATCGTCCTGCTCTGCGCGTATGCGGTGGACGCCTTCGATCGCGATGCGTACACGTCGATGCTGCCGAGCATCGGCCACGTCCACTCGCATCTGATGCCCGTGGAAGATTCGGAGCGGCTCGAGCGCGCCATCGACCGCGCGTTCATCGACGTCTTCGGCGTCCACGGCGACACCCGGCTGCTCCGCGAGCTGTTCGTCAGCCAGCTGCCGGACACGACGGCGATGCCGACGGCGCAAGGCGCGCTGCTCGCGCTGCGCGGTCTCGACGCCCGTCTGGCCGACGCCGTCCTCGAGAGCGCCGCCTCGCACTACCGCTCCGCCTGATCCCGGCGCACGCTCGCTCGCGCGGGCACAGTTATTCCATAGCGGTCGCCGGGTCGCCGGCGTGGCCGGGCGCCCTTCCATCGCGCATCCAGGCGTACACTGCCGCCGACTGGAAAGGAGCACCGATGCTGAAGCCAACGATCGCGTTCCTCGGATTGGGGACCATGGGCGGGGCCATGGCACGACGGCTCGTCCAACGCGGCTTCGGCGTCGCCGGTTACGACGTCAGCTTCGAGCGGTGCGACGCCGCCACACGATCCGGCGTGACAGTCGCGAAGTCGCCGGCCGCAGCCGTGGAGGGCGCAGAAATTGTGCTCTCCAGCCTCCCAAACCCCGCCGCGATCCGGGCGGCTTATCTCGGCCCGGACGGCGCGGTGTCTGCGCTTCGCAGCGGCGCAATCCTCATCGACCTGAGCACGATCGACCCGGCGACGTGGCGCGATGTCGCGGACGCCGCCACGGCAAGAGGCGCGGAAGCCCTCGGCGCACCCGTGAGTGGCGGGCCGGCGGAGGCGGGCAGCGGACGATTGGTGTTTCTGGTCGGTGGGGCCCCGGCGGTGCTCGAGCGCGCGCGGCCGGTGCTCGAAGCGCTCGGTGCGGAGATCCACCACCTCGGGCCGCTCGGTGCCGGGCACATCGTGAAGCTCGTCAACAACGTGATGTCGATGTGCAACGTGGCGGTGGCGGCGGAGGCGATGGTGCTCGGCGTGAAGGCGGGAATGGATCCGCAGCGCCTCTTCGATGTGCTGTCCACGAGCGGCGGCCGGTCACATCATTTCCTGAAGCGCTTCCCGAACGTGCTGGCCGGAGACTTCACGCCGCACTTCAGCATCGCGCTGTCGCGAAAAGATCTATCGCTCGCGCTTCAGATGGCGGAGACGCTCGGCGTGCCGATGCTTACAGCGTCCACGGTGCGACAAGTGTATGAGGCGGCCGCGGCGCAGGGGCTCGACACGCTCGACATGGCGGCGGTGACGACGCTCTACGAGCAGTGGGCGGCGGTGACGGTTCGCGCGAAGCCCTAGCTCACCTCACGGGCTGAGAGGGTCGAGCGGCCTGACTCGCGAGTCGGCGCGAGTCGCCAGCGGCCATACGCGACGACGGCGGCCAGCAGCCCGACCACGAGCGAAACACCGGCGGCGAACGGATCGCCGCCGAGGAGCGTGATGACGACGGCGCCAATCATGACAATGACGAGACCTGCCGCGGCCAGTGGGGTCAGCGACGGCTTGATGCGGAGCGCGGCGGGCAGAATGAGGCCGAGGGCGCCGAGAACTTCCACGAGGCCGATGAACCGCATCAGCGGCCCAGGCAGGCTCACCGGCCCCGTCAGCTTGTCGAGTGGCAGGACCAGCTTCATTCCACCGGCGAAGAGGAACAGCGCCGCCAGCAAGATTTGGATGATCCACAGCAGATACGTCATGTCGTTCGATCGGCCTCCACGCGCTATCCGCCGGCCATGGCGCCGACGATGAAAAACGGTTCGGCGCCGGCCGCCACGGCCTCGGGCAGCGGCGCGTCCGGCGATTCGTGGGAGAGATCGCGCTCGCATGCAAAAAACCGCACGAACGCTCGGCGCGTGCGCGTGGTCTGATCGCGGATCGTCCCGCGCAGCATCGGATAGCGGTCCTCGAGCGCATCGAGCACGCTCCGCGGCGTGGCCGGCCCGTCGACGTCGAGCTTCAGCTCACCGTCGACGCGGGCCAGCGTGCGCAGATGTGCCGGCAGCACGACGCGGATGATCATGACAGCGTCTGCACTTCCACGGAGACGACGGACGGCAGATCGCGCACGATCGCCGTCCAGGTGTCGCCGGCATCCGGCGAGACGTAGACCTGGCCGCCGGTGGTCCCGAAGTAGACACCGCACGGATCGAGCGAGTCGACGGCCATCGCGTCGCGCAGGACGTTCACGTAGCAGTCGCGTTGCGGCAAGCCCTTGGTGAGCGCCTCCCAGTCGTTGCCGCCGGTCCGGCTGCGATAGACACGAAGCTTGCCGTCCGGGAGATAGTGCTCGGAATCACTCTTGATCGGCACCACGTAGATCGTCTCGGGCTCATGGGCGTGGACGTCGATCGGAAACCCGAAGTCGCTCGGGAGATTGCCGCTGACCTCGCGCCAGCTTTCGCCCGCGTCGTCACTCCGCATGACGTCCCAGTGCTTCTGCATGAAGAGCACCGAGGGACGCGAGCGGTGCATGGCAATCCGGTGCACGCAATGGCCAACCTCCGCGGTCGGATCCGGAATTTGCTCGGAACGCAAACCGCGGTTCATGGGGCGCCACGATTGGGCGCCATCATCGCTCCGGAACACACCGGCCGCTGAGATCGCCACGAACATGCGCTGCGGGCGGCTCGGATCGATCACGATCGTGTGCAGGCACATGCCGCCGGCGCCCGGCTGCCACGCCGATGCCGACTTGTGCTGGCGCAGCGCCGGGAGCTCGTGCCACGTCTGACCGCCGTCGACCGACTGGAAGAGCGCGGCATCCTGGACGCCGGCATAGATCGTGTCGGGATCGCTCAGCGACGGCTCCAGATGCCACACTCGCGCGAACTCGAACGGGCGCGGGGTGCCGTCGTACCAGAGATGCGTACCCGGCTCGCCCTCGTAGACGAACTTGTTGCCAACCGGCGCCCACGTCTGGCCGCCGTCGTTCGAGCGCTGGATGACTTGTCCGAACCAGCTGGACGACTGCGACGCGTAGAGGCGGTTGGGATCGGTGGGACAGCCCTTGATGTGGTAGATCTCCCAGCCTCCGAAGTGCGGCCCGCTGACATCCCACCGGCTCCGCGTTCCGTCCGAGGTCAGGACGAAGGCACCCTTGCGCGTCCCGACCAGCACTCGTACTGCGCTCATGATTTCCATTCCTCCCGAATCGTCAGGGCGTTGATGGCCGCGGCGCGAGCAGCGGCGCCGCCAGCACACGAGGCGGCCGGAACGTGAGCGCAATGGCCACCGCGCCCACGCCGATCGCCGAGGAGCCGATGAACATCCATGCGTAGCTGCCGACGGCGTCGAACAGGGCGCCACCGAGCCACGGGCCTAGCGCCATGCCGAGCGTTGCCGCCACCGAGACGGCGCCGAACGCCGCGCCCATGAGGCGATCGCCGAAATACTCGCGCACGAGGATCGCGTAGAGCGGCATGACGCCGCCGTACGCGAAGCCAAACATGAGCGCCAGCGCGTAGAAGCTCGCGAGGCTCCCGGTGAACAGATAGAGGCTGATGGCCACCGCCTGCAGCGAGAGACCCGCCACCAGCGTGCGCTTGGCGCCGACGCGGTCGGCGAAGAGCCCGCAGACGATCTTCCCGCTCAACGAGGCGAGGCCAGCCGCGCTGAGCACGGTGGCGGCGGCCATCGCCGGCACGCCGCGATCGATCGCGTGCGTCACCATGTGGAAGATCGGTCCCGAGTGCGCGGCGCAGCAGGCGAAGTGTGTCAGCGCGATGGCGGCGAATTGCGGCGTGCGCATCACGTGTCCGATCGTGAGCTCGCCGCCGCTGCTCGTCTTCACCACGGGTGCGGCGCCGCCGGCCCGGGCCGGCGGATGTCGCACGAGGAAGGCCGCCGGAAGCACGATGACCCAGACAAGGTCGCCGAGCACGAGCATGGCCGTGCGCCAGTCATAGCTCGTGATGAGCCACCGCGCGAGCGGCGCCATCAACGTGGAGCCAAAGCTC
>DASTCJ010000114.1:0-65401 GCA_035605575.1 Candidatus Methylomirabilota bacterium | reverse complement strand
ATCGCCGTGCGCGGCATCTGTGGATAGGCGGCCTCCGACGGGTCCTGGACCAGCGAGAGACCGCCGCCCGCGGTGATCGCAATCAATCCCGATACTCCGTCGTCACCGGTGCCGCTCAGCAGGATGCCGACTACCCGCTTGCCATTCGATGTCGCCGCCGACCGGAACAGCGGATCGATGGCCGGTCGGGTGTGGTGCTCCTTCGGACCGCGCGACAGGCGCAGCGTAGCGGCGTCGACGGCCAGGGGCTGGTCGCGCGGAGCAACATAAACGTTTCCACGCTGAAATGGCATGGCGTCGACTGCTTCGCTCACCGGAAGGGCCGATCGCCAGCCGAGCACGGACGCGAGCCTCGTCTCGGCCACGGGGCTTCGGTGCAGGACGACGGCGATGGCGGCCTCGAGGTCACTTGGCAGCTTGGCGAACAGCTCACGCAGCGCGGGGACGCCCCCGGCGGAGGCGCCGATCACCACAATGTCGCGCCGCGTGCGCTCCGCATTGATGACAGTGTTCATGCGGCGTCCCGTTCCGGCGGGGATGCGTCGCTGAGGTCGATCGGCTCGTTGTCATTCAGCAACTCTCGCAGGCGCCGGGCCTGGTCGCGGAGCCGCTGGATACGGCGGCGCGCGGCGGGCCACTCGCGCTGCGGCGCCTGGTCGCCGCTGCCACGAGCGGCCAGGTCCGTCAGGAGGTCGGCGAGCTCTTCGACGAGATACACGGCGGACCAGAGAACCTGCTCTACCCGCTCCTCCTTTTCCGGAAGGAGCGTCGTCGCGGAGTAGGAATGACCGACCTGGCAGACGAAGAGAAGGTACTCGGCGTCGCCCTCGGCCTTCACCGACAGGGCCCCGCCGCACTCGGGGCACACCAGCGACGCCGGCTGTGGAGATTTCCCGAGATCCCACGGCAGTCGCATACGGAGGTGGACAGCATTTCTCACGCCAGCGGGCCCGCGGTTTGCACGCCACCTCCTTCTTACATGGGCCAATCGCAGTTTTTGACCGCCATCGTGGCCGCCTTGCCGCTGGCCGCCATGGCCATCTCGCGCAATGGCCCAATCCTGGCCGCGAACGCTGCCGCCGAGCTGGTCTTCGGCACCGCGCAGGGCCAGGATTCCCCGCCCGGGGATGCGCCGCTCAGTGACGCGCTGCGTGCAGTCGAGGCGGCCGTCGCCGAAGGTCGCCATCGTGGCGCGTGGCCGGCATGCATCGACTCGGTCGATGCGCGCGGCAGCGCCGTCACGATCCGCATCAGCGCGCTTTGCGTGGCCGATGTCGACGCGCTGCTCGTGGTCGCCGAAGACCGCGGAGAGGTCGAGGCGCTACGCGTGCAGGTGGAGCTGCTCGAAGAGCACCTTCGCGCGCAGCGGACCGACATGGACAGCGCGAACGCCGAGCTCACGGCGGCCAACGAAGAGCTGAACGTCGCCAACCACGAGCTGCAGGCGCGGCTCGGCGAGCTGCGCGACGCCGTCGAGGCGAGCCGGCACAAGGACGACTTCCTGGCCATGCTCGCACACGAGCTGCGCAATCCGCTCGCGCCGATCCTCAGCGCCATGCAGGTCATTCGCCGGCACCCCGACAACTCCGACGTGGTGCAGCGCGCGCGGGAGATCGTGGAGCGTCAGGTGCGTCATCAGGCGCAGCTCCTCGACGACCTCCTCGACGTCTCGCGCATCACGCGCGGGCTCATCAAGCTCCGCAAGAGCGCCATCGACGCACGCTCCGCCATCGCGGCGGCCATCGAGGCGACCCGGCCGGTGATCGACGCGCGCACGCATACGCTCGCCGTGGTGCTGCCCGACACGCCGCTGCGGCTCGAGGCCGACCCCACGCGGCTCACGCAGATGGTCACGAACCTGCTGGACAATGCCGCGAAGTACACCAACCCGGGGGGGCACATCGAGCTCTCGGCGCAGCACGGAGGCGAGCACGTGGTCATCCGCGTGCGCGACACGGGCATCGGCATTCCCCTCGACATGCAGACGCGCATCTTCGAGCTGTTCACACAGGGCGACGTGCCGATCGCGCGTCCGCTCGGCGGTCTCGGCCTCGGGCTGAGCCTCGTTCGGAGTCTCACGCAGATGCACAGGGGAACCGTCGAAGTGACCAGCGAGGGCCCGGGCCGTGGCAGCGAGTTCACCATTCGCCTGCCGGCCGGCAAAGCCGAGAGTGGCGCGGGCACCGAGACGGCCAGCGCGCCGGCGGCGCGGCACGTCCTCGTGATCGAGGACAACGCCGATGCGCGCGAGATGCTGCGCCTGGCCCTCGAGCTCGACGGGCATCGCGTGGAGACGGCCGCGGACGGCACCGCCGGCGTGGAGGTCGCGCTTCGCAGCACACCGGACCTGGTCCTCGTCGATATCGGCTTGCCGGGCCTCGACGGTTACGCGGTGGCGCGGCGGCTGCGCGCGGCGCTCGGGCACCGCGTAACGCTGGTCGCTCTCACCGGGTACGGGCAGACCGAGGATCGGCGGCGCACGAGCGAAGCAGGATTCGACGCCCACCTGGTGAAGCCGGTGGATCCGGACGTGTTGAGCCGCGCGCTCGCGACGGGATTTGGAACCGCGGCGTAGCGCGCGCCGCTATCTCGGCCGCGCAAGACCGAGCAGGCCCTGGACCGCGCCCTGCTCGTCGGCGAGGCGGAGGAAGCGCAGGCGCGCGCGCTCTGTCCGACCGTCGGAGCGCGGGACGTCGAAGTCAAGCTCTTCGGCCTCGCCCGGCGCATCGTTTGCGGTCAATCGGCTCAGCGCCGTCCGGGCGGCCTCCCGGCGTCCACCGAGCGGCAGCGCGAACAGGTCACGACCGATGGCGTCGTGCGCCCGCACGCCGAACAACCGCTCGGCGGCGGGACTCCAGGTGGTGACGCTGAGATTCGAGTTCAGAACGATCAGCGCCTCGTCGACCGCGGCCAGGACCGCCGCGTGCACGACGAGAAGCCCGCTGACTTCGGCCGAACGGGCGGCCAGCTCGGCGTTCACGGCCTGAAGCTCGTCGACCGTCGTCACCAGCTCCTCGTTCGTCGCCTGGAGCTCCTCGTTGGTGGTCTCGAGCTCCTCGTTGGTCGACTGCAGCTCCTCGTTCGTGGTCTCCAGCTCCTCGTTCGTCGACTGCAGCTCCTCGGAGGCGGTGGCGTGCTGCTCGCCGAGGCGGACGATCTCGTCACGAAAGCGGGCCACCGCGGTGTTGTCGATGGCTGCCACCAGGATCGCCGCGGACCGGCTCCGCTCGTCGAAGACGCGAGCGATCCAGAAGTCGACGTGCACGTTTTCGCCGGAACGGCGTCCAAACATGACGTTTTCGAGGCGCACGCTGACGACGGCGCGGTTCACGTCCTCGATGCGCGCACGCAGGCCTTCGGCCCGATAGCTGATGTCGAGATCGCGGAACTGCCGTCCGATCGCATGCTCGGCGGGGATCTCGTAGAGCACGGTGGCCGCCTCGTTCCACTCGCGCACGGAATCGTCGAGCGCGATGACCATCACGGGGTACGGGAGCGAGCGCACGATACCGCTGGCGGTGAGCCGCGGTGGATCGGGCACCGCCGCCACCGTGGACTTCTGCTGCTCGCCCGCTGCGCCCCCGTCCGTCCGGCGTGTCGGGGTGTCGGGCATCGGCAAGGCGTCCGCCGTCCGCCGGAAGAGGCGCCACTTCTGGCTGATCGGCACGAAGCCGCGCGAGCGCGCCATCATCGACTCCGAGCGCCCCAGAAACAGGACACCGCCCTCGCGCAACGCGTACTGGAATCGTGTGAGGAGCCGTTCTTGAAGGGCGCTCTTGAAGTAAATGAGCAAGTTGCGGCAGATGAGCAGGTTGATCTGCGGCAGCGGCGGATCCTGTGTGAGGTTGTGGCGGCCGAAGATGCACCACCGCCGCAGCTCCCGGCGCACGCGGTACGCGTGACCGTCGGCGGAGAAATAACGCTCGAGGGCGTCGGCGGGCACGTCCTTGAGCTGGTCCACGCGGAAGACGGCGCGGCGAGCCGCGCTCAGTGCATCGTCGTCGATGTCGGTGGCGTAGATCTTCACGTCGAGCTCGGCGGCCCGGGCACCCAGCGCGTCGGCGATCAGGATGGCCGCGGAATACGTCTCCTCGCCCGTGGAGCACCCGGCGGACCATACGCGTAGTCGTCCTGCCGTCACCGCCGCCGTCAGAAGCGGCGGAAGCGCCTCCCGGCGCAGCACCTCCCAGGCTTCGGGATCGCGAAAAAAGCCGGTGACGTTCAGCAAGAGGGTGTTGAAGAGCGCGGCCGCCTCGTTCGCGTGAAGTCGGAGATAGTCGATGTAGGTGTCGAAGCCCTCGACGCGCACCTGGGACATCCGTGCGCGAACCCGGCGAAGGAGAGAGACCGTCTTGTACTCGCGAAAGTCGAACTGATAGTCCGTGTGCAGCATGTCGAGCAGCCGCTGGAACGCGGCCCGCTCCGTGTCGTTCAGATTGACGTCGGCGTCGGGCTTGTGCTCGTCCATGCTCACGCGGCTCGTCCGGCCGACGCAACGGCGACGGCACCCGTGATGGCCGAAGCGATCCGCGCGAGCGGCAGCACGGAATCGACGAAGCCGCTCGCGATGGCGGCGCACGGCATGCGGGGAAACTCGGCATCGGTCGGATCCTGGGCGATGGTCACCCCACCGGCGCGCTTGATGGCGGCGATGCCGGCTGTACCGTCGATGCCATTGCCACTCAGCACGACGCCGACCGCCGCGGTCTGCCAGCCGATGGCGACGGACTCGAACAGGCGGTCAATGGCGGGCCGCACGTAATGCACCGGGTCCGAGACGACGAGCCGCACGCGGCGATCGATGACGACGAGATGTCGGTCCGGTACGGCGACGTAGATCGTTCCGGTCTCGACGAGGCCTTCCTCGCGGACGTCCCCAGCACGCAACGTCGTCGCCGCCGCCAGGAGCCTCGGGAGAAGACTGCGCCCGTGCGGGTCGAGATGGACGACGACGAACACCGCGGCGGCGAGGTCGGCCGGCAAGGCGCTGACAATCGTCCTCACCGCGCGCAAGCCTCCCGCCGAGGCGCCTATGGCGACCCCACAGAGAGGGGCCTGCGTCGGGCCCGATGTGTCGATCACGGCGACAGCCTACACTATCCGCCGAGGTAGAGTCGTTTGACCTCGGGGTCGGCGAGCAGACGCGGCCCTGGGCCTTCGAAACGATTGCGCCCGAGCTCGAGCACGTAGGCGCGATCCGCGATGCCGAGCGCGCGCGTGGCGTTCTGCTCCACCACCGTGAGGGTGAAACCCGCGCGTTTCATCTCCACCAGCTTGTCGAAGATCAGCGTCACGAACTTCGGCGAGAGCCCGAGCGACGGCTCGTCGAGCAGGATGACCTGGGGCGACGTCATCAGCGCCCGGGCGATGGCGACCATCTGCTGCTCGCCACCGGACATCGTGCCCGCGCGCTGCGCCCGCCGCTCGTGGAGGATGGGAAACAGCGCGTAGACACGCTCGAGCGCCGCCGCCACACGGACGCTATCCCTCTCGATGTACGCGCCCATCTCGAGATTCTCGAGCACGCTCATCTGCGGAAAGACGATGCGTCCTTGCGGGACGTAGGCGAGACCGCGCCGGAGCACCAGATCCGGTCGGAGACCGGTGATGTCCGAGCCGTTGAAGATGACGGTCCCCTGGCGCGGGCGCAGAAAGCCAACGATGGTCTTGAACGCGGTGGACTTGCCGGCGCCGTTGGGGCCGATGATGCTGACGATCTCCCCGACGTTCACGGTGAGCGAGACGTCGTGGAGGATGTCGAGCTTTCCATACCCGGCGGTCAGGCCGTGGGCGATGAGGAGGGGGGCCGGCGCCGCCGTCATCCCCTCGCCTCACAGATATAAAGGATGTGCGGATACGGCAGGACGTCGACCATCAGGTGGCGCCGCACGACGAACCCCGCGACGGCCAGCGCCTGCGTCAGCTCCTCGGCGCTCCAGTACCGCACCGGCGTCCCCGGCGTCATCACGCGATCCAGCAGCCACGTGAACCAGCGCTTGGCGACTGGCCGCGTGTCGACGTCCTTGACCAGGAGCACGCCACCGGCCGGTAGCGAGCGCCGGAGCCGGGCCAGCAGCGGCGGCACCGCCGCCGGCGGCACGTGGTGCACGATGTCGAGCATGTAGGCGGCCGCCACCTCGCCGTCGCTCTTGAAGTCCCGCGCGTCACCGTGCTCGTACACGACATTGTCGAGGCCGAGGCGGGCGGCCGCGCGCCGCGCGAGACCGATCCGTCGCTCGTTCAGGTCGAGACCGCGCACGAACCGACCGGGCGCGGTGGCGGCGTAGTAGAGCGAGAACAGCCCGAAGCCGCAGCCGATGTCGAGCACGACGCCGGTGGGCGGCAGATATTGACCGATCTCGTCGAGAAAACGCTGGCGCAGGATCCAGAAGCGCACCCAGCAGTAGGCGCGGACGATCGGGTCGTCGTAGGCGCAGATGATCCTACGGATCGTGTCGCTTCGCATAGATCCGGTAGGATGGCGAGACACTCACGATCTCGTAGCGGCCCGCCAGGCGGTCGGCCAGCTCCGGAAAGGCGTCGATTCGCTCGTAGCCGCCAGCCGGCCATCCCCGCTCGAACAGCACGATGAGGCGTGGCGGCCGCGCGTCGAGCCCGCGCACGAGCTCGGCACGCAGCGCGCGAACGAACGGCGTCTCGACGTCGTGAAAGAAGTGAAAATCGTAGATGAAGCGCGTGGGCTCGCGCACGCGCAGCCGCAGCAGCGCGTGGGCGCCCCCGTCGCTGGTGTCGAGCACCTGCACGGTATCGCCCGGTCCCAGTCGTCGCGCGAGCTCTCGCTCGAGCTCGTCGACCTGGGCGGCCTTCGCGCGCTCCCAGCCGGCCGGCGCGGCCTCGACGCCTTTGAGCGAAAGCACCACGAGCGTGACCATGAGCACGAGCGAGAGCGCCGCCGCCGTCCAGCGCGGTGCCGCGAGCCGCGGATCGAAGCCCGCGAAGAGCAACACGGCGATGAATGCGCCGAGCGGGTGGAGGTGATACTCCCAGAACTTGCCCTGCGCGACATAGTGGACGACGCCGTACGCAATGCCACCGAGCACGAGGGCATGCCGCGCGGTGAAGCGCCGCCCCCACACCACGCGCGCCGTCGACAGCGCGGCGCCGAGCGCCAGACCGAGCCACACCTCACCGTGATGAAAGGCCCACGCCGCGTCACGACCGAGCCGGGAGTAGAGCGGCACGAGATACTCGAACACCGTCTGGCGCCACGCACCCAGGCCACCGGCGAGCGCAAGCCACACGACCATTGCGAGCGGGGCCGCCATCGCCGCCGCCGCATACGTCAGCGTCGCCGGCGCCGCCGTGCCGACGCCCCCGACCCGCGCGGCAACGACGATCACGACGAGGCCGAGCGCGGCGGCGAGGATGCCGGCGTGTGGCTTCACGGTCACGGCCGCGCCCATCGCGGCGCCGGAGCACGCCAGGCTCAGCCGGCCACGGCCTTCGAGCCAGCGGGTGACGCCGAGCACGCCGACGAGGAGGAACGGGCACAGCAGAAAATCGCGCTGCCCGGCCTGCCAGGCGCCGCCCGCGAGATGCACGGCCGCGAACGTCAGCGCGCCGCCGAACGCCGCCGCCGCGCCCCACGGCGCCGCGAGGGCGGCGATGGCGACCGCGCTCACCGCCAGCCACGTGAGATCGAACGCGCGCCACGCGGTGTCGCCAGGCCCGAGCGTCTGCAGCAGCGCCACGTGCAGCGCGTAGACGCCCGGCTGGTTCATGTCGAAGACATCGCGGTAGGGTGCCGCGCCGTCGGCGATGCGCCAGGCGATGTAGTGCAGGATCGGTGCGTCGTGCACGAGCGGCCACGCGCGCGAACGCCACGCGAGCGCCAGGACCAGCGCGGCGAAGCCGCTCACGAGCACCGTGCTAGCGGCCGAAGTACGCTTCAATGACGCGCTCGTCGGCCTGGATGACGCCGGGCGGGCCTTCGGCGATCTTCTCGCCGTGGTCGAGCACGAACACCGTCTCGCACAGCCCCATGACCACCTTCATGTCGTGCTCGACGAGCAGCACCGTCTTGCCGCCGTCGCGCAGGCGCCCGACGGCCTCCAGCAGATCGTTGAGCAGCGTGCGGTTCACGCCGGCCGCCGGCTCGTCGAGCAGGATCAGCGCGGGATCCGTCATCAGGACGCGCACGAACTCCACGAGCTTTTGCTGGCCGTACGAGAGATTGCCCGCGTACTCACCGCCCAGGCGCTCGAGCTTCACGAAGCGCAACAGCTCGAGCGCGCGCTGCTCGGCCGCCGCGCGCGGACCGCGCGTGACCACCATCAAGTTCTCGAGCGCCGTCAGCTCGGGGAAGACGCGGATGACCTGGAACGTCCGGCCAACGCCCCCGCGCGCGATCCGGTGCGGCTTCCAGCCGTCGATCCGCGTGCCGTCGAGCAGGATGGCGCCCGCCTCCGGCCGCTCGAGACCGGTGATGCAGTTGAAGAGCGTGGTCTTTCCCGAGCCGTTGGGGCCGATGAGTCCATAGATGCGTCCGCGCTCGAGCGTCAGCGAGACGCCGCTGACGGCGGTGACGCCGCCGAAGCTCTTGCGCACGCCGCGCACCTCGAGCACGGCCATCAGATCGTCCGCGGCAGGCGGTAGCGCACCTGGAGCAGTCCGAGCACGCCGCGCGGCATGAGCAGCACCACGGCCACGATGATGGCGCCGAACAGCAGCGGATGGACGTACGGATAGCGCGCCCAGACGATCTCCTGCACGACGAAGAGCACGACGGCGCCGAGCACCGGTCCCCACACCGTGCCCTTGCCGCCGAAGAGGGCCATCACGATCATGGTCACCGTGATGGCGAGCGGGAAGACGCTGATCGGCTCGATGTAACCCTGGTCCCGCGCGGTGAGCGCGCCGGCGACGCCGGGTCCGATCGCCGACAGCACGAAGGCGAGCAGCTTGTGATGGAACGTGTCGACGCCCATCGCCTCCGCCGCCACCTCGTCCTCACGGATCGTCATCAGCCGCAGCCCGAACCGCGACGTGACGATGAGGTACGCGCCAGCGGTGACGAGAGCGGCCAGCGCGCCCATCACGTAGTAGATCGGCCGCGTGGCGTCGAGCGTCGGCAGCGACAGGCCGCTGCCGCCGCCGGTGAGCCCCTCGAAGTACGAGACAAGCGCGCGGAGCACCTCGTTCAGACCGAGCATGGCAATGGCGAAATATGGGCCCTTCAGTCGCAGGCACGGGTAGCCGATCAGCAGGGCCAGCACGACGGCGCCGAGCCCGCCCGCCAGCGCGGCCAGCGGCCAGGGCCAGCCGACGCTGGCGATGAGGATCGCGCCCGTGTAGGCACCGGCGCCGAAGAACGCGACGTGACCGAACGAGACGTAGCCGGTGAGGCCGGAGATCAGATTCCAGGAGCCGGCGAGCGCGATCCACATGAAGATCTGCAGCACGGAGCGCACGCCATAGCCGGTGCCGAAGAACGGGTAGACGACGGCGGCCAGCAGCACGACCGCGAGCGCTGGGAGCGCGATGAATCTCACGTCTGGCGACCGCCGAGCAGCCCGGTCGGGCGCACGAGCAGCACCAGCACGAGCAGCACGTAGGCGACGACCTCGGAGAGCTGGGTCGTCAGAAAGAGGGAGGCGAGCTGCTCGACGAGGCCGAGCAGCATGCCGCCAAGCAGCGCGCCGGGGTAGTTGCCGGCGCCGCCCAGCACGATGACGAGAAAGGACTTGAACGTCCACACCTGTCCCATCTCCGGCTGGATGGCCACGATCACGGCCAGCAGCGAGCCGCCGGCGGCGGCGAGGGCCGACGCCAGCCCGAACGTGATCATGTGGATGCGCGCGACGTCGACGCCGCACACCATGGCCACCTCGCGGCTCTGCGACGTCGCGCGAATGGCCTTGCCGAGCCGCGTGCGCTGCAAGAACACGAAGGCGAGCGCGGTGACGCCGGCCGCGAACGCAAACGCGATCACGCGCGGCTTCGAGAAGGCGAGGCCGCCCACGAGCCAGGCGCCCGTGATGTACTCCACGGCTCGGAGGTCCGAGGTGAACGCGAGCTGCGCCAGGTTCACCAGGGCGATCGAGATGCCGAAGGTCAGCAGCAGCGAGGACAGCTCCGGTGCGTCGACGACCCGGAAGATCAGCGAGCGCTGCAGCAACATGCCGACCAGGAACAGCGCCGCCATCGCGAATGGCACCGTGAGGAACGGGTTCACGCCGAAGCGGTCGTAGAGAAAGAACGTCGCGTAGGCCCCCAGCATCAGCAGGGGGCCGTGCGCGATGTTGATGACGCGCATCACGCCGAAGATCAGCGCCAGTCCGAGCGCGACCATGGCGTAGAGACCGCCGGACAGGATTCCGGAGACGACCACCTGCCCGAGCATGCCGGCGGTGATCACGCGAGCGCCGGCTCTCGCGAGCGTCTCAGCGCGCGTTCCAGGGCGGCGTCGGGAACTTCGGCTTGTCCTTGGCGAGATCGTCCGGCCACACGGTGACCTTCTTCTCGCCCTGCCACTGGAACGTCACCATCTTGTGCGCGAGCTGAAAGCCGTCGGCGTCGACCTTGTAGTCGCCGAACGCCGTCTTGGTCTCGAGCTTCAACAGCTGCTGCCGCACCTTGTCGGCATCGAGCGAGCCGGCCCGCTTCACGCCCTCGGCGTAGATGAGGCAGCCGGCGTAGCCCGCCGCCGAGTGATAGGACGGCTCGTGACCGAACTCCTTCTTGTACGTGTCGAAGAACTCCGGGTTCCCGGGATAGGGCAGCGTCGGCTCCCACTGGGTGGCGCCGTAGATGTACTCGGCGTTCTGCTTCAGCGTGTCGTAGAACTCCGGCAGGTCGCCGCCCACGGTCACGCCGTACATCTTGGGATTGACGCCGAGCTCGCGCATCTGCCGCGTCAGCGCCACCGCGTCGTCGAAGTACGTCGCGGCCGCGATGACGTCGGGATTCGCCGCCTTCACCTTGGTCAGCAGCGCGGAAAAGTCCGTGTTGCCCTTCGGATAGGCCTCCTGGTAGACGACCTGGAGCCCCTTCTTCTTGGCCAGCTCCATGGCGCCGGCGGCGGCGGCCTTGGAGAACAGCGTGTCCTCGTTCACGACGGCCACCGTCTTGAGCCCGCGCTTGGCGGCCATGTCGACGAGGCCCTCGAGGTACACCTCGGCCGGCGAGATCACCATGAAGATGTACTGGCGGCGGGGGGTCTTCTTGAAGATCGACGTGGTCGCGGCGAGCGGCGACACCATGACCTTCTTGTACTTCTCGGTGACGTTGGCGACCGCCTCCGTCACCGGCGACGAGTACGGGCCCATCACGCCGTCGACCTTGTCCTCGGTGATGAGCTTTTCGTAGAGGCGAACGGCGGTGGCCGGCATCGACTGGTCGTCGTACACGACGAACTCGATCTTCCGACCGAGCAGACCCCCGCGCGCGTTGAGCTCCTTCTGGCAGAGCTGATACCCTTCGTGCTGATTCTTGCCGAGCTTGGCATAGGTGCCGGTCAGTGACAGCGACGCGCCGATCTTGATGGGGCCCTGCGCGGTCGCCGGCAGGCTGCCGACGATCAGCGCAAGCGCGATGACGAGCGCGCCGAGCGCTTGTGGTGTCATGAGGGAGCCTCCGTGAGCGGGTAACTGCGCATGATGTTTAACATCCGGCGATTTCACGTGTCAAGGCGCGGCGCCGCCTTGGCGCGCGTGGTACGGTGAATGTCCACATGCCGCTCGTATTGCTCATCGAGGACAACGCCGACGCACGCGATGCGTTGCGCGTGCTGCTCGAGCTGGATGGTTACGACGTCGAAGCCGCGGGCGACGGCGCGCAGGGCCTCGAGATCGCCCGCGCCAAGACACCCGCGGTCGCGCTCATCGACATCGGTTTGCCCGGCATGGACGGCTACGAGGTGGCACGCCGCCTGCGCGCGATGGCGGGGCCGCGCGCGTATCTCGTGGCGCTCACGGGCTACAGCGACCCGGACGATCGGCGACGCGCGGAGGAGGCCGGCTTCGACGCGCACGTCGTGAAGCCGGTGGACCCGGAGGAGCTCACCCGCCTCCTGACTCGTCTGGGAGCTCCTGGTCCAGGATCTCGCGGATGAACCGGTCGAGCGAGACCGGGTAAAACCGCGCGTCGGGCGACGAGATCACGGCCGTGTCGATGATCTCCCGCTGCGCCAGCTCCTCGAGCACCCGGTCGAGCTGGGCCGGTGGCTCCCGCTCGTAGCGACGGATCTTCAGCTCCTCGGACTCCAGATTGACACGCGAGGCGTAGCGGAAGCTGAACATGCGCGCGACGATCCGGCCGTCCATCAGCTCGTGCTCGCCGAACAGCTCGCCGTAGGTCGGGGCGCCGCCCCCGATGACCAGCCGCGGCGACACGCGGATGCGCCCGCGGACCTCCACGGCTTTGGACGCCTGGTCGTACGCCGAGGGGCCCACCAGCACGTACGGCAGCACGTGGTAGCCGCTGATGATGCCGCGCAGCGGCTTGCGCAGCACGCGCGTCTCATCGAAGACCGTCTGCAGGAAGCGTTGATCCGACCACTCGGGCATGAAAGAAGTGTATCGTAACGGCATGGATGCTCCGCGTGCGACACGCTCCCTGCGGACGCCGGCCCCGCGCACCTGCGCGCGCTGCGGCGCGGAGATGCAAGAGCGCCAGTGCAAGATCGTCTGCGCGAATTGCGGCTTCTACCACGACTGCAGCGATCCGTGACCGCGCGACGCCGGTGACGACCACGCGCGCACGCTGAGCGATGGCCCGCGTGTTCCTCCTCTCGCCCGCGAACTGCGGCGGCGAGCGCGCGCAGCTGCTCCTCTCCTCGCGGGCGGCGTTCCCCCTCGCCCGTCGACTGCGCGCGGCGGGCGGGGCTTCCCTCGGCGAGGTGATGAGCTTCGTGTCCGGTCTCTACTTCCGCGGCAAGCTCGCCTACGCCGAGGCATTCGGCGTTCCGCTCGTCATCACGCCGGACGCCGGGCTGCGCCCTGCCGAGGCGCCGGTGACGCTCGGCATGCTGCGCGCGAGCGCACGTGTCGACATCGACGCGGCCAACCCGCGCTACCGCCGGCCGCTCGAGCAGTCGGCGCGCGCGGTGGCGTCACTGCTCAAGCCGGACGACACGATCACCCTGCTCGGCTCCATTGCCTCCGACAAGTACGTCGGCGTGCTGCTCGGCATCTTCGGCGAGCGGTTGAGCTTTCCGATCGACTTCGTCGGCCGCGGCGACATGAGCCGCGGCGGCCTGCTGCTGCGCTGCGTCCGCGCCGGCCGCGAGCTCGACTACGTGCCGGTGGCGGGCGCCATCCGCCATGGCGTGCGCCCGCCGCGGCTCGAGCGGATCCGCTGATGGCGCGCGCCCAGCCGACCCGCGACTACCACCCCGCCACGCGCACGCGCGCGGCCGGTGGCGGCCGCTCCGGCCGGCGCGTCGAAATTCCCCGCGAGGTGAACGACGTCGAGGTGGCGGTCGGTGACCGCATCGTGAAGCTCACCAATCTGAAGAAGGTGTTCTGGCTCGAGGAGGGCCTCACCAAGGGCGACCTCGTGCGCTACTACGCCGAGCTGGCGCCGGCGCTCCTGCCGCACATCCGCGATCGCGCCATGGTGATGAAGCGCTATCCGAACGGCGCCACCGGCGAGTTCTTCTTCATGAAGCGCGCGCCCGCGCCGCGCCCCGCGTGGATCGAGACGTGCGCGATCGAGCACTCGTCGGGCAACATCATCGACTTTCCGGTGATCAACGACCTCGCCTCCCTGCTGTGGGTCATCAACCTGGGCTGCATCGACCTCAACGAGTGGTACGCCCGCTGCGACGACGTCGACCGCCCGGACTATCTGCACTTCGATCTCGATCCGGGCGAGGAGGTGCGCTGGCCGCAGGTGGTGGAGACGGCGCGCGTGGTGAACGCGACCCTGCGCGAGCTCGGCATGCCGACCTACGTGAAGACGACCGGCAGCCGCGGCGTGCACATCTACGTGCCGATCGTGCGGGGTCCGACGCAGAAGGCGGTGTGGACGGTGGCCAAGACGATCGCCGTCGACATCGCGCGGCGCCATCCGCGCCTGGCCACCGCCATCTATCGCAAGGACGCGCGTCCGCGCGATCGCGTCCACGTCGACTTCAACCAGAACGCGTGGGGGCACACGCTCGCCTCCGTCTACTCGGTGCGGCCGCGGCCGCGCGCGACGGTGTCGACGCCGGTGAGCTGGGAGGAGCTCGCCGGCGGCGCCACCATCGAAGACTTCCGCATGGACAACGTGCCCGCCCGCGTTCGCAAGCTTGGCGATCTCTGGGCACCCGTCACCGCCCGCGCCGCGCGCGGGCGCTTCGATCTGGCGAAGCTCGCCGGCTAGAGCCTACAGCACGGCGATGGCTTCGACCTCGATGAGCCAGTCGGGGTGGGCCAGCGCCGACACCTGCACGAGCGTCGAAGCCGGTCCTTTCTTGCCGAGAAACTCCTCGCGGATGGGCACGAGGTCGGCGCGATACCGGATGTCTGTGAGGTAGGTGTTGAGCTTCACGATGTTGTCCATGCGGCCGCCCGCTGTCTCCACGAGCGACTTGATGCAGCGGAACACCTCGCGGGCCTGGCCCTTGAAGTCGCCCGCGTGCTTCACCGAGCCGTCCTTGTCGTAAGCGACTTGCCCGGCGAGGAAGAGCACCGTGCCCGCCTCGCTGACCTTGATGCCCTGGCTGTACGTCGGCGGATCGAACATCCCGACCGCGGAAAACTTCTCGATCTTCGGCATCCCAGCACCTCCCGGAGTGGATGGCCGGGATTCTACGCGATCAGGCGGCGCGCAGCGCCTCCGGCGGTCCGTCGTCGGCGATGCCGGCCGTCCACGTCTCCGCCTCCCGCTCGGTGAGGTTGCCGTGGGGCGCCACACGCGGATCCAGATAGCCCCACCGCTCGACGTCGACGAGATACTGCGCGCGCGACAGGATCGTGCCCCGGCAGACGCGCTCGCCGCTCTCCGGCGTGCGCAGCTCGCGCTGGAGCCGTGTCGACAGCTCGCTCATGACGCCGGGTGGAATGCGGTGCCGCTCGCATGGATAGACGAACCCGAAGATGACGAGATGGGCCATGAGCACGCGCCAGTAGTCGCCGAAGCGCGCCACCAGGCGCGGCCAGTCGATGTGCTCGGCAGAGGCGCGGAGGATGTGCGCCACGTCGCCGCCGTCGAACCGCTCGCGCTCCATGATGAAGGCCTTGGACCAGATCATCTCCTCGGCCGGAATGAGCCGGACCTCGTGGTCGAGGACGGTGGCCTCCACGCTGTGCCGGAACCAGTCGTCGTCCACGGCGGCCACGCCGTTGCCGGAGCTGAAGATCACGTCGACGAAGTCGTCCCCCCACCGCGCCTTGCCGAGCCAGTGCGAAAACGGCAGCTCCGTCTCGCAGCCGATGGTGGCCAGCGTGTCGAGCACGCGCTGCACGTCGCGCGGATGCACGAAGATGTCGAAGTCCTTCGTATGACGCGCGATTCCCGTGTACCGCTCGAACGCGTAGGCGCCGCCGACGAGGAACGGGACGCCCTCCGCGTCGAGGGCGGCCATGGCGCGACGGTAGAAGTCACGGGTCTCGGGGCAGAGCTGCTCGCTCATGGCACGGTCGCTCCGACGCCGACCCCGCTGTGGACGCCCACCGGCGCCGTGGCGGCGTCGGCGCGCGGCGCAGGCACTTCGATGATTCGAAATGGTGGCTGATCGGGGTAGTGCCGTCGCAGCAACGGCAGCGCGACGTTGTAAACCGGCACGCCGGTCGCCGTGCGCCCTTCGGGCGTCCCGCGATGCGCGTGACCGTGCACGACAGCAAACACCGGATACCGGTTGATCGGATCCTCGAGCCGGCTCGAGCCGAGAAACGGCGCAATCTCCGGCGACTCGCACTCCACGGTGCTGCGAATCGGCGAGTAGTGCAGGAGCGCGATCCGGTGCGGCGTGCGCAGCCGCGCCAGCGCGCTCTCGAGCTTCAGCGCCTCGTCGACCGCCTCGCGGACGAAGCGCTTCAGGATCGGCTCGCCCCACGACTGGAGGGCACGCTCCCCGAAGCCGCCCGCGAAGCCCTTGACGCCGGCGAAGCCGACGCCGTGGATCTCCACGGAGTCGCCGTCGAGGACGGTGACGCCGGCCTCGGTGAGGATCTGCTTCACCTCGTCCTGGCGCTCGGACTCGTAGTCGTGGTTGCCGAAGACTGCGACCACCGGGACCTTGGCCGTCGCCAGCTCGCGAGCGAGCAGGCGCGCCTCTTCCGGTGATCCGTAGTCGGTCAAATCGCCAGCGAGCGCCAGGACGTGCGCTCGCTCGGCGACCTGCGCGAACAGCGGCTGGAAGGTGCCGGCGGCCATGGCCTTCGCACAGTGCAGATCGGCCACGGCCGCGACACGGACCGGGCTACCGTCTGGCGGCATGCGTTCCCTGCTCGAGCTCGCCCTTGAACCGCTCGAGGCCTTCGCGCAGCACGCGCGCGGGGTCGATCCCCGACAGCGTGGCCACGCCTTCGCCGATGCCGCCGCCGGCCGGCCGCCACCACATGGTGACGTCGACGCGCGTGGCGCCAGGCCCGGCGGGCCGGAAGCGTGCCGTCCCGCCGTGTGAGACGAGCGCGCCCTCGACCGTTCGCCAGGCCACCGCGCTGGGCGGCTGCCGCCGGGTGACGACGGATTCGAACTCGACCGGCGTGCCGGCGGGACCATTGATGACCCAGTGGGTCCGATCGGCGCCGCTGGAGCGAACCTCCCGCACAGCGGGCATGAAGCGTGGGAAGTTCTCGAAGCGCGTCCATTCTTCGTACACGCGCTCGCGCGGAGCGCTCACCGTGACCGATTCCCGGACCTCGTCGGGCTCGCGACGCCACAGACCCCAGACTCCGGCCGCGAGCAGACCGGCGGCGACACCCAGGAACGACCAGCCGTAACGGTCGAGCAGGCCCGACTCGCGGCGGCGGAAGGTCAGGCGACCATGCCGCCATGTCGGCCGCAGCGAGCGCGGGTCACGTGCGGCGGAGGCCAGCTTCGAAACGAGCCGCGGTGTTTCCATCCGCCCGCCCGCGCGCCGCACGCCGGAAACCACGTCCGAGCCCGCCAGACGCGCCCCGGCGCTGCGGACGGTCGACATCATGTCCTGGCTCGCGAGGCGCTCCGCCGCCTCACTCATCGTCTCGCCGAGGCGGGCGCGGCGACGCTCGCCGCGATCCGGGTCCAGCAAGTACATGAGGCCGGCCCCGAGGCCGGCGCCACCGACCAGCGCCATCGTCCCTCTCATTGCTCACCCCCTGGAGACTGTTCCTGCTCCCAGCGATTGCGGTCCCGTCCCTCGAGAATCTCGGTCGACGTGCGGACCTCCTCGTCCGGCGCACGCGGGACACCGAGCGCGCGACCGAGGTCATCGACGCGATCCTGATCGGGCGTCGCGACGGAGCCACCGACGGCTTCCTCGCCGACATCGCCGGCGCGCTGCCAGTCGGCATCGACGTCGCCGCCGGTGAGTCGCGCGCGATCCGGCGCCTCGGCTTCCTCGCGGATCTCCGCGTCGGAGCGCATCAAGACGGTCTCCGCCGCCGGTGGCCCCTCCAACTGCTCTTCCGGCACGCCCCGCCGAGCGGAGCGCTCGGCGATGCGCTGACCTTCGGTCGGGTCGACGGGCTTACGGGCGCGTTGGTCCCGGGCAGTTTTTTTCCGTTTCATACCGCCGGAACGAGCGAATCGCGTGCCAGCAGCCCGCTGTCACGGCGGTGAATGTAATTTCTGGAACGCGCGTCAGTAGCGGCGATCGCGGTACAGCCGATCGCGCGGATCCTGGATCGCCGGCGGCGGCGGCGTCGATTGAAAGACACCCGTTCCCGGCGCGGGATCCGGAGCGACGTCGTTCGACCGTGTCTCCGACCCGCTGGTCGCCGGCTCGCCGACGCGGGCGGGAACGTGGGCGTCGACGTGGCGGTCGACGTGCACGTCACTCGGCGGCGGCGGTGTCGGCGTGCGTGGATCGATTGGTCCTGCCAGAAGGAGCGGCGCGAGCAAGATCACCAAGCGTTTCCTCATCGACGCCTCCGGGGCCCCGGCTGGGCCGTCCGGAATTACAGCAAGCGCGCTGCCAGATCGGCGTCGACGAGCCACCGTCCCGGCCAGCCGTCGACGTGAGCGTCGATCAGCGTTCCACGGCGGAGCAGTCGTGAGCCGGCGGCCTCGATCTCCTTCAGCGGCACACCGAAGAGGCGCGCCAGCACCCGGGGGCGGGTGTACACGGCGGCGCGCACGTAGCGACTCACCACCTCATCCAGCGCCGTCTTTCGCGACAGCCGCTGGCCGGCGCGAACCGCGTCGGGGAGCCACGACTCGAGCAGATCCCAGCGGTACGAAAACGTCGGCTCGTAGCGCTCCTCGGTCTTCACCACCCACAGTCCCTGCTGGAGCTCCGCCATCGCGCGCTCGAATTCGCGGGTCTTTGCGGACTCGAGCATGAAGGCATTCGCGCGAAGCTCGCGCGTGTACTGCGGATGGTCGCGCACCAGCGCATCCATGAGCCGCCGCGCGGTATGCGAGAGGCGCCCGGCCTCGTACTCGGCAACATAGTGACGCGCACGCTGGCGTCCGCGGACGAGCGCGTAGAAAGCCGGAAAAAGGTCGAGGGCGACCAGCAGCGGGCGGCCCTTCAGTATCTTGCCGTAGTAGACACGCCGCGCCGCCGGCAAGTCGTCCTTCAGCCGCCACGTGAGGCCGATGCCGTCGTCGTGATGCGAGCGCTTCGGCCAGCGCGGACGCGCGCGTCCCACCACCGCTTCCCACAGGCACGGCAGGCCTTCGGAGAAGCAGTGGAAGGTCGAGCAGAACCCGACCGCCTCGACAAAGCGCTCGGCCGCGCGAGCGGTGCGCACGCGCAGAGCGGGGCGCCGCCGGAATGCCCGGTCGCGCGCGTCGGCGAGATCGCGGGCCGTCAGCCGCGGTCTGCTAGCATGTCGACGGCGCATGGCCCGACGCTCGCGACCTCGATGGTTCTGCTACCTCCTGCACTGCGCGGACGGCACCCTCTACGCCGGTATCACCAACGCGCTCGCCCGGCGCGTCGCCCGGCACAACGCCGGCACGGCGTCGAAGTATACGCGCGCGCGCCGACCCGTGCGGCTCGTGTGGGCCGAGCCGGCGCGCGATCGCGCGGCCGCGTCGCGTCGAGAGGCGGTGCTCAAGCGTCTTCGGCGCGGTGACAAGGAGAAGCTGGCGCGGCGGCCGTCAGCGTGGCTCGCGCGAATGCTCGGTGAGCCACGAGCCCGCCTCGGCGGCGAGCCGGGCGCGCTCCTCGTCAGCCAGTCCGAGAGGGTCGAAGCGATACCGGTAATGCAGCGCCAGCAGCGCCGGCAGCCGCGCGGTATTGACGTCCGGCAGGCCGGCGCTCGTGATACGTCGAAGCCAGACCGAAAGCGGCTCGGCGGCCGCACGGGGAAAGGCGAGCCGTGCCAGCGCGCGCTCGACGTCGTAGAACGCCGAGTCGGCGCCGCGCGCGATCGCGCGCGCGGCGGTCGGCCCGCGCGCGGCGCGACGCGCAATCCGTCGCCGCGAGTAGAGCCGCCAGCCGAGCAGCAGGAAGAGCGGAACGAGCAGCCAGCCCACCGACCCCGTCAGACGATCCTCGCGCTCGCTCCAGCGCCAGCGGGCGAAGAGGTAACCGCCCCACGACCACAGGTCCCCGACGGTGAAGCGGCTCACCGCCTCGCGCTCGGCCTCCACCCAGTCGGGCGGCGTCGTGTCCAGCTCCCGCCAGGCGCCGTCGAGCCAGACGAGCGCCCACGCGTGCGCGTCGTTGGCGCGGACGACGAAACGCCGCTCGAGCGCGCTCCATTCGTGGACGGCGTAGCCGACGGCGTAGCGGGCCGGAATGCCGGCGGCGCGCAGGAGCAGCACGGTCGCCGTGGCGAAGTACTCGCAATGCCCGCGCCGCGTTCGCTCGAGGAAGTCGGCGAGCGCGGTCGTGCCGACGGCGCTGTCGGCCACGAACCGTGAGTATCGAAACCCGTCGCGGAAGTACGCGCGGACCGCGACGACGGCGTCGTGGCGCGCCAGCCGGGAGAGGCGCAGGTCCTCGGCGATGCGGCCGACGGCGTGCGCCTCGCTGCGGGGCACCGCGACGTCCATGCGGGTCGGCGGATCATCGGCGGCGGCGCCGGCGTAGCGAGCGCCATAGCGCACGAGGCCCAGACCCTCCTCGACACGAATGGCGCCCATCCGATTGCTCGCGAGCTCCACGACGAGCAGGTTCGCGAGCTCCACCGTCCCGTTCGGCGCGGGCAGCATGCCCTTGCCGCGACGCAGATAGGCGGCGATCGTCACCGGGCCCGCCTCCGCAGTCCGCGACGCGAGCCGCCACGTGGCGCCGTCGCTCTCGGGCGTGACGTGCCGAAACGGGGCGTCGACCGCGTACCACGTGGGCGCGTTGTAGATGTTGTAGCTGGCCTCGCGCAGGAGGGCGGGCGGCGGCGCCGTCGGCGTCTCGACGCGAAGCAGGATCCGCGACGAGAGCTTCAGCTCGCCAACCTGGCCGAGCGCCGTCGTCGCTCGGTAGGGATCGGCCTCACGTCCGAGATAGTCGACGAACCACGCCGTCGCCATCCGCTCGAGCGCGCGCTGCCCGGCCGCCAGACCGAGCTGTCCCGCCCAGCCGAGGGCGAGGGCAGCGGCGACCATCCCGAGCCACACCGGCGTGGAATAGCGCCGGGCGCGGACGCCCCACAGGGCCCACACGGTGATGGCGGCGAAGCCGACGAAGAACAAGCCCGAGCGCACGTTGGCGGCGCTGGCGGAGAGCAGGGTCAGCGCGACGAAGGGATACGCGAGATCGACCGGCATGCCGGCGTAGTCGGGCTCCGCGTTGGCGCGACGCCGCAAGCTCCAGAGAAAGATGGAGGCGTCGAGCACGCCGGCCGCGCCGTAGAGCTGGCAGGCGACCAGCGGAAAGACGATCAGCGGCAGCCACTGGAGAATCGCCAGCACGGCGCGCGCGGAGTCGTTGCCCAGCACGTGGTAGACGGCGATGAGCGCCAGCAGGACGGCGCTCACGTCCGAGATGCGATTGAAGTCGCTGCGCGAGAGATCCCAGCGCACGTCGATGAGCGAGCGCGCCTCGATGACGGCCGCCATGGCGACGGCGGCCACGAGAAAGCCGGTCTGCCAACCCCAGAAGAGCAGGGCGGCGCCCATCATCCCGCGTGGCGGTCTCACAAGCCGGCCAGTCCCTCCGCGATATGGTCGTGCACGAGACGCCGCACGCCCTCGCTCGCGAGCTCATCTGCGTCGACCGCCTGATCGGCGCCGGTCACCAGCAGCGCGAGGGCCGGCACGCCGAGCGCGCGGAGATGCTGCAGCAGCCCGCGGCGCTGGTCGTCCCAGGCGAGCAGCACGCACACGACACCGCTGAGCGCCTGATGGCGTTCGGCCACGAGACGATGCAGCACCGCGAACGAGCCGTCGGCACACGGCATCACGTCGGCCAGTACCTCGAGCATCCGCTCGAGCTGACCGACGCCGCGGCCGGCCGTGAAGACGTATGCCTGCGGTCCGACGAACATCAGGTCGAGCAGCGCCTCCTGACCGCGCACGCCAGCGGCGAACGAGGCGGCCACCGCCACCGCGTCCTCGAACCGCGGCTCGCCCCCGCGCGGCATGAACGTGTCGAGCACGAGGCCATGGCGGACGAAGAACTCATCCTGGTGCTCGCGGACGACGGCGCGCCCACGGCGCGCGGAAGACCGCCAGTGGATGCGCTTCAGGGGGTCGCCGGGACGATATTCGCGCAGCGACACGAACTCCTCGGAGTCGCCGACGGAAGACGCGAGCGCGATGCCGCCGGGCTGATAGCGCCGAGCTCCCGGCAGCGTGAGATCCGGAACCGGATAACGGCGCGGCAGCACGAGCAGCGTGTCCGGTGCGCGGAGGCGGCGGAGCGCGCGGACGAGACCCAGCGGATCGGTGCGCGCCAGCGTGAGTCCGCGAAAGCGGACGCGTCCCCGCCGGCGCGCCAGCGCCTCGACGCGGACCCGTGCCTCGCCGGCCGAAGGCACCTCGCTCACGGTATGCTCTCGGACGTCGAGGCGACGGTTCCGCGCCAGCAGCCACACCCAGCGGTGCCACGCGAGCTTGCGATCGAACCAGTTGCGCTCCGACTCGTGAGGCTCCGACGCGAGCGTAAAATCCGCGAGCGTCGGGCGCGGATCCTCGAGGTCCTCGAGAATCGACAGACCGACCACGGCGCGCGCGCGCCGATTCCGAAGCACCACGTCGTAGATCACCGTCTCACCGGCCGTGGCATAGCGGGGTAGCCGGCGCCGGACGTCGAGCCGCGGCGGGGGCACGAGCGCCCAGACGGTGGAGAGAGCGAGCAATGCGCCGAGCAACGTGAACGCCTGGTAGCCGACGGTGAGGCGCGTGTTCGGCCCGAAGACCAGCGCGGTGAGCAGGGCGCCGACGACGAGACGCCCGGCCGGCGTCAGCTGACGCGCGAGCGCCCAGGAGACGCGGGAGGCGATCCGGAACTGGCGGTAGAAGAACCGCCGCAGCATGGCTCAGGCAGGAACGGGAACGGTCTTGAGGATCTCCTCGACGACGACGTCCGTCGTGCGACCGGCGAATCGGGCCTGCGGGTCGAGGGCGAGCCGATGCGCGAGCACGGGACCCGCCATCTCTTGTACGTGCTCGGGCGCGACGAACGCCTGACCGTCGAGCAGGGCGAGCGCCTGCGCCGCCGCCATGAGGGCGAGCGAGGCGCGCGGGCTGGCGCCGAGGACGACGCCGGGGGTGAGGCGGGTCGCGCGGGCGAGGTCGACCACGTAACGCCGCAGCTCGTCGCTCACGCGCACCTCGCGCGCGGCCCGCCGCAGGGCCAGCACGTCGTCGAGCGTGGCGCAGGCGCCGAGGTCCTCGATCGGATGGCGTTGCTCCTGGGCCGCGATGATCGCGACTTCCTCGTCCGGGTCGACGTAGCCGAGGCCGAACTGGACGGCGAAGCGATCCATCTGCGCCTCGGGCAGCGGATAGGTGCCGCGAAACTCCACCGGGTTCTGGGTCGCGATCACGAAGAAGAGATCGGGCAATCGATACGAGGTGCCGTCGACGGTGACCTGGCCCTCGCCCATCGCCTCCAGCAGCGCCGACTGCGTGCGCGGTGACGCGCGGTTGATCTCGTCGGCGAGCAGCACGTGGGTGAAGATGGGGCCCTCGAAGAAGCGAAAGGTATGCTCGCGCTGGTCGTAGATCGAGACGCCGAGAATATCCGAGGGCAAGAGATCGGGCGTGAACTGGATGCGCTTGAACGAGGCGCCGATCGACCGGGCGAGCGCCTTGGCCAGCGTGGTCTTTCCCGTGCCGGGATAATCCTCGAGCAGAACGTGCCCGCCGCTGGCAAACGCGGCCAGCAGCCGCCGGATGGCCACGTCCTGGCCCCGCATGACGGTCGCGAGATTGACGGCGATGCCTCTCGCGATGTCGCGCGGAACCGCCGACGTCACTTCGTCTGCGACGCCTTGCGGATCGACCCGTCGCGGTCGGCCTCGATCCCCTGCTCCTGCTTCTCGGTGAGCTTGCTCACGAGCGATGCATAGCCCGAGGCCTGGATGATCTTGTTGAACTGCGCGCGGTAGTTGGCCACCATGCTGACGCCTTCGATGTTGACGTCGTAGGTCAGCCATCGGTCACCGACACGGTGCATCCGGTAGTCCACCGGCGTCTCGGTCCCCGCCTTCGTCACCAGGCGCGTACGCACGGTGGCGTGATTCCGCTCGATGGTCTCGCCGACGAACTGGATGCGCTCGCCGCTGTACATCTCGATCTTGTCGATATACGAGCGCTCGAGGAGATCCGCGTACAGCTTGACGAATTGCTCACGCTCGGCCGGCGTCCGGGCGTTCCAGTGCGGCCCGAGCGAGCGCCGGCTCGACTCCGGAAAGTCGAAGATGTCGTTGGCCAGGCGACGGATGGCCGCCCGCCGCTCGGCCTGACGCCCGTCGCGCTTCAGCTCCGGATCTTCGAGCACCTTGATGACGCGGTCCATCTGCGCCCGCAGTTGCTCGGTGGGCGGTCCCGCCCAGGCCGGTCGAGCCGTGACCAGCGCCCCGAGCGTCAGCACCGCTGCGACGAGTCCGCACACTCTTCGTAAGACCATGCGCGCCCTCCCAGGGGGGTTTCGCCGACGGTGTCTCAAGTCTATGCGAAGCGCCAAGGCCTTGTCACGACTGAGCTTCCTATCGCGCGGGGGTTGGGCAGCCCGTCCGATATACTAGTTGCGCTGCCGGCCATGGACGCCATCGTCACGTGAAGCAGGCGCACGAAGACCTCCAGCGGCGCATCGCCGCGCTCCGAGTCCGTTTCTCCGACGTCGGCGCGCGTGCGGCCGCCGCCTCCCGCGCCCTCGTCGCCACCGCGCCGCCGCCCGAATCGCTCCTGACGGAGCTGAGCGCCGTCAACGCCGAGTTCGCGGTACTCCGCGCATCCGTCCTGGAGCACGCCGCCTCGCTGCCCCACCCCCCGGCAACGTCGTCCGTCATGCGGCTCCGGGATCTCGAGTCCGTCACGACCGCCGTCATCGCCGCCGAGGACGAGCGGGAGCGGCAGGCCGCGTGGGACGTCGCGTGTGAGAACGCCGCGGGCGTGCTGGACCGCGTGCGCGCGCTCATACACCGCGAGGACAAGGAGTTCGGAGGTCTCGTCGAGTGCCAGGCGAAAGCGCGCGAGCTACAGTCACAGCTCGGCGGCCCGGCCCCCGCCGATGTCCCGGAGCAGACGGCCACGCTGGAGAACCGGCTGCGACCGTTCACGGCGCTCGTCACGCTGGTCGACGGCTGGGATCGGCTCGATGACGAGCGCTGCGCGGCGCTCCAGGACGTGATCGCGCAGACGTTCGGGCGGCCGCTCGGGCTTGCCGCGCTGCGCGGCAAGCTCGGCCGTGAGGGCGAGCCGCCGCCAGCGCCGCGAGCGGCACCGACGGCGGAGCGTGAGGAGCGGGCCGCGGGGCTCTTCAGCGCCGCGAGCTCAGCCGGCGCCGCCGCGCCGCCACCCCCGGTCGGCGCAGCACCGCCTGTGGTCGCACCGCCGCCTGTCGTCGCACCGCCGCCTGTCGTCGTGCCGCCGCCTGTCGTCGTGCCGCCGCCGGTGATCGCGCCGCCGCTATCTCCGCTGATCGCTGCTCAGCGTCCGCCGACGGCAGCGCCACCGGCGGCTCCGGCACCAGTTGTGGATCCCGCGCGAGGCACGCCGCTCGAGCGCGTCATGCCGGCGAAGCGGCCAACCAACGACCCGTGGGTGCAGCCGGCCGCGGAGATTCCGCTCGAGGTGGAGATCCGGTTGAATACGGATCAGGTTCACGTCGAAACGCCGGAAGAGCGGCGCGAGCGCGAGGCTTTGCTGGAGCGCCTCGCCGCGAAGAACGCCCAGTGGTGGATTCGCGCGCGCAAGGGCTACAAGGAGCTGGTCACCCGCGGCGTCTCACCGGCCAACGCGGCGCGCGAGGTGCTCGGCAAGTTTCCGTACCTGTTGTCGGTCCCGCTGCAGCAGAGCGTGAACTTCGCCGGCGGCCGGCTCGCCGAGGGATACGCGATCCTTCTACAGCGCATCGACAAGGAGGAGCCGGAGTTCGTCGCCACCGCGCTCACGCGACTCAATCCGCAGTTCACCACCGGTGGCAACACCGACGCCTACCCGCTCGGACAGGAGCTCTACCTGTATGTCGTCGCCCAGGGCCGCCTCTACAAGACGTATCCGGAGTTCTTGAGGGACGTGCTCGCCCACGTCCTGCCAGACCCCGGCGTCTGGCTGCAGGCCAGCGTGACCGACGAGGACGACACGACGAACATCATCACCAACGACACGACGCCGGGCAGCTCGGCGACCGGCTCACGTCGGCTCAGCGCGGTGGGCGAGCGCGGAGGCGAGCAGACGTTCAGCGGGACAACCGGGCCGCTGACGGCGCGCATCTTCCTCGTGGAGGCCGACAAGCTCAAGCTGCCCGTCGATGTCGAAATCAAGCTGAAGGAAAACGGCAACGCCTCCGACAAGGCGTGGCTGATCGTGCGTCCCGCCGATGGCAAACTCGAGGTGGCGAAGCGTCACCGCGCCGGCGGCAGCACCGTCGAGTCTCTCGGCAAGGACACCCGGGCGGTCTACATCGCGATCTTCAACTCCGATCCCAATACCGACAAACGCTACGAGCTCGGCATCACCCTCAAGCGTAAATCCAGCGACCCTGGCAAGCCCGAGCCCGGCAAAACCGCCAGGCAAAGCCCCTTCGCCCCCAGACGCTGACCCGCCGCCACCGATGAGCTAACGCTTGCCGACCTCGGCGAGCATCTCGCGGAAGACGCGATAGAACTCGTTGTTCTCCGTGATGCCCTTGCGCAGGATCGCGGGCAGATGCGGCAGGTCGTTCAGGTTCACCACCACGTTGACCGACCGGGCGAAGGCCGCCATGTTGTCGAAGCTCTTGTACGCCCGGCCGAGCAGCGCCACGTACATGTAGCGTCGGATCGACATCGGCATGCTGACCAGCGCCTGCAACACGTCGTTGTCGAGCGCGCTGCTGCCCTGGAACTGCTCGTCGATGATGGCGATCTCGAAGGTGTCGCGCCGTAGCCGGTCGACCGCCTCTTCCGTGCTCTTGGCGGCGTACATCGTGAAGCCGAGCTGCTCGAGCGCGGCCTTGATGACGCTCTGTCGGGAGACGTCATCCACGCAGACGAGCACGAGCCGCGGGGTGTTGAACTCCTGGGCCGAGATCGCGTCGGCCATGGCTAGCGCTTGACCCCGACGCGACGGTTGTAGTCGGGATCGAGGCGGAGGCCCTCGATCTCCGTCGTCTTCTCGCCGCGCTTCTGCTTGGTCTGATCGAGGCCGCGCTGCACGATGGCCTTGCGGCTCGCGTAGGCGACGGCCGTCTCCTCGGTGATGATGCCCTGCTCGAACGAGCGCAGCAGCGCCTGGTCGAAGGTCATCATGTGGTAGGGATCGCCGACTTCCTGGATCTCATAGAAGGTCTTGCCCTCGTGCTCGCCGGTGAGGATCAGCTCGTTGGTTCGGATGGTGTTGCAGAGGATGTCGTGCACGGCCCAACGGCCGCCGCCGACCTTGGGGACGAGGCGCTGGCCAACGATCCAGCGCACGGTTTCCGAGAGCCGCTGGCGGATCTGCTTCTCCTCTTCCTGGTCGAACATACCGATGATGCGGTCGATGGCCTGGCCCGCGTTCACCGTGTGGAGCGTGGACAGCACGAGGTGACCCGTCTCTGACGCCTTGAGCGCGAGCTCGGCCGTCTCACGATCGCGCATCTCACCGACCAGGATGATCTTGGGCGCCTGGCGCAGCGCCGCGCGCAGGCCGCTCGAGAACGAGTCGTAGTCGAGACCCAGCTCGCGCTGGTTGAAGGTGGCCTTGCGCGGCGGGTGCACGTACTCGACGGGATCCTCCAGCGTCACCACGTGCACCGACTTGGTGTTGTTGATCTCGTTGAGCAGCGCGGCCAGCGACGTCGTCTTGCCCGAGCCGGTGGCGCCGGTGATGAGAATCAGGCCGTTCTTCTCGGCCGGCATCTTCTTGAACGCCTCGGGCAGCTTCAACTCCTCGATGCTCGGAATCTGCGTCTCCAGCTTTCGCAGGACGATCGAGAAGGCGCCCCGCTGCGAGAAGATGTTCACGCGAAAGCGCGCCTTGCCCGCGAGCGCATACGACGAGTCGCACGAGCCCTGCCGGAGGAGGTGCTCGGCGAGACGGCGGTCGTTGTTCATGAGGTTGAGCGCGAAGATCTCCGTCTGGAACGGCGTCAGGCTGTCGACGGCCGGATCGATCGGCACCGCCACCAGCTCACCGGCCGTCTCGACCTGGAGTGGCCGTTCGACGGTGATGTTGAGATCGGAGACGTTGTCGTGCGATTCGAGCATCGTGGTGAGCAGGTCGTCGATCTCTGATTTGCGCATCGCCCGCTCCTTAGGAGTTCAGCTCGTCCGGCGCCGTCTTCAGCAACGGCCGGAACTTGTTCTTGTCGATGCACTTGTCGTACGCCTCGTCGGCGCTGATCCAGCCCTTCTGGAGCACGGCCATGATCGCGTCGTCGAGCGTCTGCATGCCGTACTGCTTGCCGGTCTGGATGGCGGAGGGGATCTGGACGGTCTTGCCCTCGCGGATCAGGTTGCCCACGGCGGCCGTGCACACGAGCAGCTCGAGGGCCGCGCACCGTCCGCGCTTGTCGACGCGCTTGAACAGGTTTTGCGCGACCACGACCTTGAGACCGGTCGACAGGCTGTTGCGCACCTGCGCCTGCTCCTCGGCCGGAAACACCTCGATCACACGGTCGATGGTCTTGGCCGCGCTCGTCGTGTGCAGGGTGCCGAAGACGAGGTGACCGGTGTTCGACGCCTCGAGCGCGAGGCGGATCGTCTCGAGGTCGCGCATTTCACCGACGAGGATGATGTCCGGGTCCTCACGCAGCGCGCCGCGAAGCGCAGCCGCGAAGGACTTGGTGTGCATGTGGACCTCGCGCTGATTGATGAGGCAGCCCTGACTCTGGTGCACGAACTCGATCGGGTCCTCGATGGTGATGATGTGGTCCTTGCGGTGCTTGTTGGCGTGATCGAGGACCGCGGCCAGCGTCGTCGACTTGCCGGAGCCCGTCGGACCGGTGACGAGCACGAGGCCCTTGTGCAGCATCGCGCTCTTCTTCAGGATCGGCGGCAACCCCAGCTCGTCGGCCGTCAGGATCTTGGTCGGGATCTGGCGGAAGACGGCGCCGCAACCGTACTTCTGCATGAAGTAGTTGGCGCGGAAGCGCGCGACGCCGGGGATCTCGTAGCCGAAGTCGACATCGCCCGTTTCCTCGAACTGCTTGATCTTCTGCTCCGGGGCGATCTCGTAGAGCATCGCGCGGAGCGTCTCGTCGTCCATGGGGTCGTACTTCACGCGCTCCAGCTCTCCGTGCACGCGCAGGATCGGCGGCTGACCCGAAGTGATGTGCAGGTCGGACGCACCGGAATCGAACATCAGCTTGAAGAAGGCGTCGAGCCGTGCCATGGCCACTCCTCTGGGCGGCCTGGTCCGCGCATGCGCGCGACATCAATGGACGAATTCGAGCGTACGGTGACGGCGGCATCGGGACCAAGCTTTTTGGCCGAGTTGACACGCGCCTGTGATTTCGGCGAGTTAGCGAGGCGCGGCGCGTGCACCGGCCCGTCCGAGCCTCGAGCATGGCTCCGTCGCGCAAACGACGTCAACGTGCCGACATTGATATACGTGAGAGCCGCCCGCACGCGCCGTGCTGGCGGCGTGTGAGTACCATGGCGATATGAGCCGCCGTCACCTCGCCGGCATCCTGGTCGCGCTCACACTCGCCGCCCCCCTCGCCGCGCGAGGCACGCCGGAAAACGACACGCAGAGCGCGCTCGATCGAGCGCGTACCGACGCCGTGGCGGCCACGCGCACCTACCTCGCGACCCTCGAGCGTCTGCTCGTGTACCGGGAAGATGCGGTGCAGTGGGCAGTGGCCACGCTGGAAACCCGACGCCGGCTGCTCGCGATGGGCGGGATTTCGCGCGCCGACGTCGAGGCAACCGAGCGCGATCTGCAGGCAGCGCAGGCGACGGCCGCGGCCACGCGCGGCGATATCCGGGACGCCGAACAGCTCCTGGCCGAGGCGATCGCGGCGGCCGCGCTGCCGCCGCTTGCGCCCGGCGTGACGGCGAGCACCGCGACGGTGGTTCAGCATCGCGGCCGGAGCGTCTGGTCGCTTGCACGCGTGGACGTCGTGAAGCGGTTCTTCGCCGAGCGCTTCGGCCGTCCCCTACCGATCAGCGCGCTGGGCCAGACCCGAGTGCACGATCGTCTCGGCTTCGATCACCGCAACGCGCTCGATGTGGCCGTCCATCCGGACAGTCCCGAGGGCCGCGCGCTGATCGCCTGGCTCGAGCGCGAGGGCGTGTCGTTTCTCGCGTTTCGTGGTCCGGTGAGCGGCGAAGCTACGGGTGCGCACGTCCACGTTGGCGAGCCATCGCGGCGCCGCGCCGGCCCGCACGCGTGATCGACTGGACCGCGCTCGGCCGCGAGGCCGTCGAGCTCCTGCAAGCCTATCTGCGGATCGACACCACGAATCCGCCGGGCAACGAAATCGCCGGGACGCGGTTCCTCACCGAGGTGCTCGCGCGCGACGGCATCGCAAGCGAGACCGTCGAATCCGCGCCCGGCCGCGCCAACCTGGTCGCGCGACTGTCCGGAGACGGCGGGCTCGGCGGCATCGTGCTCCATCATCACGTCGACGTCGTCTACGCCGATCGCCGGTACTGGACGGTCGATCCATTCGGGGGCGAGATCCGTGACGGGTTCCTCTATGGTCGCGGCGCCATCGACATGAAGTCGACGGGCATCCTCCAGATGGCGGCCGTGCTCGCCCTCCGCCGCGCGGGGACACGCCTCAAACGTGATCTGATTTTCCTGGCCACCGCGGACGAGGAAGCGGGCAGCGCGTACGGCGCCGCCTTCGTGGCCGCGCACCATCCCGAGTGGCTGGCCGGCGCGGAGTATGCGATCTCCGAGCTCGGCGGCATCGTCGTCCATCCGAGCCACCGCGCGCCGTTCGCGCAGATCGTGATCTCGGAGAAGACCGGGCTGCCGCTACGGCTGGTCGCGCGCGGCGCCCCCGGCCACGGCTCGATGCCATGGCCGGACACGGCGCCGCACCGCTTGATCCGCGGCCTCGAGCGCCTGCTTCGCGCCGAGCGCCCGCTCCGCGTGCTGCCGGAGGTCCAGGAGTATTTCCGCGCGCTCGCGCGCGTGCTGCCGGTCGACGAGGCGCGCGGCCTCGAGACGCTCGCGACGTCGCTGCGCGATCCCGGTTTCCGCGCGCGCTTCCTCGCGCGGCGCGAGTGGGCGGCCATGGTGCGGACGACGTTCGCGGTGAACATCCTGCGCGCGAGCGAGAAGCTGAACGTCATTCCGCCCGAGGCGGTGGCCGAGCTCGACTGCCGCATGCTGGCCGGCGACGATCCGGATGAGATCCGACAGTGGGTCACCCGCGCCGTCGACGACGAGCATGTGGAGGTGGCATTTGGCCGCGAGCCGAAGATTCCGAACCTTTCGCCGCCCGACACGGAGCTCTACAAGGCCCTGGCGGCAGCGCTCGGACGACGGGCCCCGGGCGTGGTCGTGGCGCCGCAGATTCTCGTCGCCTTCACCGACAACTGGGTGTTTCGCCGCATGGGCCTGCAGGGTTACGGCTGGAGCCCCTTCATTCTCGACGAGGAGGAGTGGCGGCGCCTGCACGGCAACGACGAGCGGATCTCACTCGAGAACATCGAGCAGGGCGCGCGCGCCTACACCGAGCTGCTCCTCGGCGTGGCCGGCGCCTGACCGTGGCCGCTCGCCGCCGCGGGGGCCTCACCGTGCGTCGCGGCCGCGCCGGCGACATCGGCATCATCTGCGACCTCATCCGCGGGCTCGCCCGCTACGAGCGGCTCGAGCGCCAGTGCGTGATCGAGCCCGCGGCCGTGCGCCGCCACGGCTTCGGCCGCGGCCGGCGGTACTTCGAGACCCTGATCTGCCGACGCGGACGCCGACCGATCGGCTTCGCCCTCTACTTCTTCACGTACTCGACCTTCCTCGGCCGCCCGACGCTCTATCTGGAGGATCTGTTCGTGATCCCGGAGGAGCGCGGACGCGGCGCCGGTCGCGCCTTGCTGCGCGCGCTGGCGCGGATCGCGCTGCGCCGCGGCTGTGGCCGGATGGAATGGGCGGTGCTCGACTGGAATGCGCCATCCATCCGCTTCTACCGGCGACTCGGCGCCGGCCTGCGCAAGGAATGGATCCTCACGCGGCTCACTGGCGCCCCGCTGCGCCGTCTCGCGCGTTGACCGACGCGCGAGCCGGCTGTAGAGTGCGCGGCATGAAGAAACGACCTGCGGCAAAGAAGCCGGCTGCGCGCAAGAGCGCGCCGAAGAAAACGACGAAGGCGACGAAGGCGTCGGCGGCATCGAAACCGGTGCGCACGGAAGAGCGAGCGGCGCGGGCCACGTACACGCCCACACCCATCCAGGGCATCGGATGGGCGCCCTTCCGGTACCCGGCGTAGACGAGCGGCCCGGCTTGCGCCGGGCGCTCTGGACCTGGGCCATCGCCGTGCTCGTCGGCCTGACACCGGCGGTAGCATCGGCCGAGGTTCCGAGCGCTCTGCGCGTCGTCACCTTCAACTTGCTGCACGGCGGGCCGTCCTCCGGTCTCTGGGGTGACGACCATCGTCTCGACGCGCGTCTCGGCCTCGTCGTCCGCGAGCTGCGCAGCCTCGATCCCGACATCCTCGGTCTGCAGGAGTCGTCCATCAGTGGGCACCGGAACGTCGCCGAGCGTCTGGCCAAGGAGCTCGGCCTCCACTGGGCGCACGCGTCGGCCACTCGCCGCCTCTCCGGTGTTGGATGGGTCGATCGGCTGCTGGTGTGGGCAATGAACTTCGAGGAGGGCCCGGCCATCCTGAGCCGCTGGCCGATCGTCGAGACGGAGGTCGTCGATCTGCCCCGATGCGTGAAGTTCTACGACCCCCGGGTGGTGCTCCGGGCCGCCGTCGAGACGCCACGCGGCAGGCTGCAGGTCTTCTCCACCCACACGTCGCACGACCCCTGTCAGGTCAAGCGGCTCGGCGAGATCGTGCGCGCGCACCCCGGTCCGCTCCCGCCTCTCCTGGTGGGCGACTTCAACGCAGCCGACTCGACGGAGTGGATGCAGGCGCTCGTCCGTGACGCGGGCCTCGTCGACGCCTTCCGTGCCGCCAACCCGTCGGCCTCCGGCCCGACCGTCTGGCAGCGCCCCGACACGCCGGACCGCACGGCCACGCGGCGCGTCGATTTCATCTTCGTGGGGCGCGGTCGCGAGGCCAGCGCCCACGTACGCGGAAGCCGCGTGGTCCTGTCGACGCCCGGGCAGCTAGCCGACGGAACGCCCCTGTGGCCGTCCGATCACTACGGCGTGCTCGCCGAGCTGAGCCTCGACGGTCGGCAGGCCCGCCGCTGAAGCGGCCTCAGCGCAGCAGCGCGAGCAGGCGGTCGATCGAGCGCTCGAGGTAGTCGCGGATCTCGTCGCGCGTCGTGCGGTAGCGATCCTCGTCCTGCCCCATCGGATCGCGGATGTCGCCGCCGCCGCCCGCGAACTCGGCGAGCGTGAAGACCGGCCGCGGCGCTGTGTCGGCCAGTGTGCCGAGCAGCTGCTTCTGCTCGGCCGTCATCGTCAGGATGACGTCGGCGCCGCTGACGAGCTCGCGATGCCGGCGCAGGTCGGTGGACGTGATCGCGTCCTCGCGGAGATCGATGCCGTCCTCCCGCAGGACGATCCGGGCATCGAGCGACGGGATCATGCCGTCGCGCGCATTGCGGCCAACACCGCCCGAGCGCACCCGCACGGCGTCCGAGAGGCCGCGCTCCGCCAGCATCTTTTCGAGCAGCGCCTGCGCCATCACGCTGCGACACGTGTTGCCGTGGCAGACGAGCAGCACGGTCTTAGCCACGACTGTCGGGCAGGGGCTTGTAATAAGGATGGCCGGCGCCGACCCAGGCGTCGCGCATCTCATGGAACTTCGGGCCCATCGGGTCCAGACCGCGGATCGGCATGGAGCCGCGGCGGATGGTGAAGTCGTGCGGCGCAAGCTCCCCGGCCCGCACGAAGTGGCGCTCGGCGGCAGCCAGGCGGCCGCCGCGCGCGAGCCATTCGGCGAGTCCGAACTCCGCACGCGCCTGCTGATCGGCCGGCGTCGGGAGCGCCTGGAGCGCGCGGGCCTCGGCAGGCGGGTAGCCGGCCGTCGCGCCACCGACCCAGGCGCGGATGGCGGCGAGCGGCTTGGCGGACTCGAGGCCGGTGATGTGCTTGAACGTGTCGGTCCCGAAGACGACGTCGTTCGGACGCACGATGCGGCCGCGCTCGTCGATCCAGAGCACGGTCGGCACGTTCACGACGTTGTAGAGGTCGGCCACCACGTGGTTGGTGTCGATCAGCGCGGGATGACGTGGAGCCGCCTTCTCGATCCACGGACGGGCATCATCGATGCTCTTGTCGAGCGCGACGGTGATGACGGTGAACCGCTGGTCCTTCAGCTCCGTGTAGAGCGCCTGCCACACGGGCAGGTCGACGCGGCACCCTCACCAGGAGGCCCAGACGACGAGCAAGACCTTTTGGCCCCGCTGCTCGGCGAGGGAGTGCCGACGGCCCGCGAGATCGGGCAGCGTGAAGTCCGGTGCGATCAGGCTCGACAGCGCGTCGGCGCGCTCGCGCGCGGAGGCGCCGAGATAGGCGGCACCCTCACCGACGTCGAGGGCGAGCGGCCGATCGAGCACGCGCGCGAGCTCGCTCAGGTCGAGCGCCCCGCCCGACGCGAGCGAGGACCCGGCCGGCAGCGGCACGCACATCGCGTCGTTGCAGAGCGTCCCTTCGTGAAGCTCCCAGCCGAGCGCGTCGCGGACGGCGTCCGGAGACAGCAGCAGGCGCTCACCTTCCACGCGCGCGTCCACGTCGACCGCACGTCCGGCGTCGATGATCGTCAGCATCGCGTTCCTCCTGTATCGGAGCGCTGTGTCCGCATTCTCCGCCGGTGGCCTGAGAGAGGCGGGCGCCGGCTCCGTTCTATCAGGCCCACGCCCACACGGGCTGCTCGAAGTGGTCGACGCGCGTCGGGCGGCCGTGCACGACGACCTCACGGAGCTGATAGACGACGGCGGCCGTCGGCGCGTGCACCAGCGTCGACAGAATCGGGAGCTGGATCACTGGTCGTTCGCTCTCGGGAATCGACACGAGCGTCGGGATGCCGGGATGCTCGAGCTCACGCAACGGCACATGGTGCACGGAGGCGACCTCGGCCGGATTCGGCGTGAGCGTGGCGCCGGCGCCTCCCCACACCACGACCGGCGTGATCACGAATCCCGAGCGCGTCGGATAGTCGTCCAACAGTCCGAGCACCGCGTCCGGCGGCAGTCGCAGATCGACTTCCTCCGCGAGCTCGCGCAGCGCGGCGTGCTCCGGGGATTCGCCCGGATCCACGCGACCGCCCGGCAGCGCCCACTGCCGCGCGTGCCGCCGCAGGCTGGCCGCGCGCCGCGTGATGAGCAGCCCGGCTTCGCCGGTCTCGTCGGCGAGGAGCACGAGCGCCACGGCTGCCGCTCGGCGCCCATCGGCGGCACACGCACGACGGGCAAAGCGCTCGAGATGCTGGCGCGCGCGGGCTCGAAGCGCCTCGTCCAGGCGCACGCTAATAGGCGGGCAGCTTGGCGCCGCCGGTGCCCTTGCGCACGAGCCCGACCTCTTCCGCTGCCTTGGCGGCAAGGTGCCGCGTGTCGCTGGCGAGCGTCACGAAGCGATAGCCGATCTCGATCATCTTGAGCGAGTAGGCGGCGGTGGAGTTGTGAATGCCGGCCACGACGTTGTGGCGCTTGCACGCCTCGACGATCTGCTGCTGCGCTTCGACGACCGGCTCGTCGGTCTGATCGAGGCGCGGCTTGCAGCCGAGCGCGAGGCTCAGGTCCGCCGGACCGACGTAGATGGCATCGACGCCGGGCGTGCTCAGAATGGCGTCGAGATTCTTGAGCGCCTCGGCCGTCTCGATCATCGGCATCACGATGATCTCCTCGTTGGCGCGCTCGGCGTAATCGGCGCCGGCGTACACCGACGCCCGCGCCGGGCCGTAGGAGCGGTAGCCGCGCGGCGGATACTTGCACGCGGCGACGAGCGCCTCCGCCTGCGCACGGCTGTTGATCATCGGACAGATGACGCCATAGGCGCCGGCGTCGAGGATCTTCATGATCGTGCCGGGATCGTTCCACGGCACGCGGGCGAGCGGCGTGACCGGCGTGGTCGAGATGCCCTGCAGCATCGAGACGGCCGTCTGGTAGTCGACGATCCCGTGCTGCATGTCGATCGTCAGCGAGTCGAAACCCTGATGGGCCACCACTTCCGCGGAGAATCCCGCGGGGATGGCCAGCCACCCATTCACGACCGTCTCACCGCGCGACCACATCGCTTTCACTTTGTTCTCTCGCACATCCGCTCTCCCTTCGGGCGTAGGGCCCGGGTCACTGTACCGCACCTCGGTGGCACTCGTCTTGCGACGCGCGAACCGACAGGATTACCCCCCGAGGAGGAGTGGCCATGAAAGCCGTTACTGCTGTCAGCTTCATCGCCGCGACGCTGCTCGGCCTCGCCGGTCTGGCGGGCGCCCAGAGCCTCAGCGACGCGGATCGCGAGTTCATCGAGACAGCCGCCGTCGGCGGCGCTGCCGAGGTGCAGCTCGGGACGCTGGCGACCCAGCGCGCCTCTCGTCCCGCCGTCAAGGACTTCGGCGCCAAGATGGTGAGAGATCACGGCGCCGCGAACGCGGAGCTGGCGACGCTCGCGAGGTCGAAGGGCATCCAGGTGCCGACCGCCCTCGATGCCGAGCATCAGGCCGTCCGCGATCGGCTGATGGCGCTGCAGGGCCCCGATTTCGATCGCGCCTACATGCAGGAGATGGTCAAGGATCACACGCAAGACGTTGCAGAGTTCGAGAAGGCGTCTCAGACGGCGCGTGACATGGATGTTCGCACGTGGGCGGCTAGGACGCTTCCGACGCTCCGCGAGCACCTCGCCCTCGCGCGAGACATCAATTCGCAGATCGTGCTCGGCCCGGCGCCGGTGCCGGCGGCCATCCCCGCCGCCCTCGTCGCCGTCCCGTGGTGCGGCGGCGCGTATGCGCCCGTCGGCGGGACGAACTTCGGCACCTGCGCCCCCGTCGTGAAGTAAGCACCGTTCTCGATCCGGTGGGGGCGCCGACGCGCCCCCACCGAGGCTCGTCTATAATCGGCGCGTGAAGCCGCAGCCGTTCACGATCCACGTCGCCGATGAGGTGCTCTCCGATCTGCGCGAGCGGCTCGCGCGCGTGCGCTGGCCCGACGAGATTCCGGGCGAGCCGTGGCGGTACGGCACCGATCTCGCGACCATGCAGTGCCTCGTCGCGCACTGGCGCGACCGGTACGACTGGCGCACGCGCGAGGCCGCGCTCAATCGTCTGCGACAGTTCACCGTCGAGCTCGACGGCATCCCGCTTCACTTCATCCACGAGCCGGGGGTGGGGCCGGCACCGACGCCACTCCTGCTGTCGCACGGCTGGCCCGGCTCGATCGTGGAGTTCCAGGAGATCATTCCGCTGCTCACCGACCCCGGTCGCTTCGGCGGTGACCCCGCCGACGCCTTCACGGTGGTGGCGCCGTCGCTTCCCGGCTATACGTTCTCGTTCCGGCCGAATCAGCGCCGCCTGGGCGTGACCGAGATGGCCGATCTCTTCGCGACGCTGATGACCGACGTGCTCGGCTACCGCCGGTTCGCCGCGCAGGGCGGCGATTGGGGCGCCTTCATCACCTCGTATCTGGGGGCCGCGCACGCCGACCATTTGCTCGGCGTGCACGTCAACCTGCTCGCAGTGCCGCGCGATCCCGTGGCCTCGTCCTCGCCGAGTCCGGACGAGCGTCGCTATCTCGACGAGCTCGCGCGGTGGTCGCGCGACGAGACCGCCTATCAGTGGATCCAGGGCACGAAGCCACAGACGCTGGCCTATGGCCTCACGGATTCGCCCACCGGACTCGCTGCGTGGATTCTCGAGAAGTTTCGCACGTGGAGCGACTGCGACGGCGACGTCGAGAAGCGATTCGGCTGGGACGTCGTCCTCGACAACGTGACGCTCTACTGGGTGACCGGCGCCATCAACTCATCCTTCTGGCCGTACTTCGCCCGGCGCCACGCGCCGTGGCCGATCAGCGACAAACGTCCGGTGACGGCGCCGTGTGCCTATGCCGAGTTCCCCCGCGAGATCCTCCATCCGCCCCGCACGTGGGCCAGCCGGATCTACACCGACCTGCGGCGGTGGACATCGATGAAGCGCGGCGGCCACTTCGCCGCGCTCGAAGAGCCGCAGGCGCTCGCGGAAGACATCCGCGCGTTCTTCCGCTCGCTGCGTTAGACGCTCACGTAATCGTAGTCGCCGATGCCCTGCAGCACCAGGAAGGTCGCCGAGCGCGGTCCGGGGTTCGTCACGAGATGCGCGCGACCGGGCCGGACGGCGTACGTCTCTCCCGGCCGCAGACGGACATCCTCCTTGGGATCGCGCAGGAACAGGCGCAGCTCGCCGTCCAGCACGTAGAAGGTGTCCTGGATGTTCGTGTGGAAATGCCAGGGCACTTGCTGTGTCGGCGAGATCTGCAGCTCGGTGATCCGAAAGCCAGGCCGCTCGGCGTGGCGCGCGCGCCGCTCCACCTCGTACAGTCCGCTCGAGTCCTTGACGCCCGCCATCACGATCCTCCCCGCGCCGGCCCCGTGGGCTCGACGATGTGCAGTCCAGTGCTGGCGCGATCCGCGAGATAGACGTATCCGCGCTCGTCGATCTCGACGTTGTTCGTCTGGATTGCGATCTTGCACCGCGACGCGCCGAAGACCTCCACGCACCGGCGATCGGTGTTCGGCGTCACGGCCGGAATGAAGTAGCCGACCTCACGCGGGCGGAACGGATCGCGGATGTCGACCGCCCGCACGCCGGCGTTGAAGTACGCGATGAACACGACCTTACCGTAATACACGGGCGCAAACGACTCGTTGGACGAGTGGGGGCCGAAGCGACCACCGCGCTCACAGAAGTCGCCGGCCGGCACCTGGAACGTGCTCACGGGAAACGGCTTCGACTCGGTGGTGATGTCGACGAGGAAGCTCAGCTGCCGGGTCTCCTGGCACTCGTTCCGCAGCGACTCGGAGACGAGCAGGACGAAGTCACGCACCACACCCTTGCTGCTCGCCATGAATTCGGTGACGGTCAGGCCGAGGATCGGAAAGCTCGTGTGGCCGCCCCAGTCGGGCGCCATGTCGAGGCGTCCCACCTCGGGATAGCGCAAGTTCGCCGCGGTCGGCGCCAACGGCGCCGGCGACCCTGGATCGCCGGCGAGCAGCCGCGCGCGGTCGACGATCTGCAGCACACCGCGCGCGCCGGTGCCGTACGCGAAGTAGACGCGGTTCTTCAGCGCGATCGGGCCGTGCACGCCCTCCGGCGCCGTGCCGGTCGAGCCCGGCTCCTGCCCGGCGAGACCGAAGTCGCGAACGAAGCGCGGGCGCGCGGGATCGCCGAGATCGTAGATCTTCGTCATGCGATTGGTCCGCCATCCGGCCGGGCGCCCGTCCGAAACCAGATAGGCAATGCCCGAGTCGCACTCCCACCAGTTCTTGTGCGTGTGACCGAGGCCGGAGACAACCGTGGTGAGATGCGTGGGCCGTGTCGGCTCCGTCACGTCCCACACCTCGTGCGCGAGCGGTCCGAGCGTTCGCAAGAGATACGTCTTCGTGCGGTCGGCGCGCGGCAGCGTGCGGCCGTCGCACACGCGTACCATCGAGGCACCGCCCGCTTCGGCGTCGCCGGGCGCGCCGGGAATGTGCGCGAGGTATTTCGGCGCGCGCGGCTCGCTGACATCCAGGATGGACGTGCCGTTCAGCTCGTCACGACCCGTCAGCGGATTCGGCCTCGTGCCGCCGTGATGGCCGACGTACGCGATGAACCGCTCGCCCTGGCGATGAATCACCGGCTGGTATGCCGAGCGCGCCTGCAGGTCGTGATGGCCGAGCAGGCGCATGTTCTGCGCTTCGCTCCGCGGCGACAGCGCGACGCCGGGAGCGGCGAGCACGAGGCCGACGAGCAGGGCTGGCAGCCAGCGAGCGATACGCATCCGAGGCCTCCTTCGTTCGGACCGCCGAGACCTCGTCGATTGTGACCGCGAGGACACAACCCATGCAAGGGCCCGCACAGTCGGCTCCCGGGAGACATCGGCGGACCGGGGGCTAATCACGGACTTGCAGCGCATCGAAGTCGCTAGCACGTCCGTTGCATGCCCATGGCATTCATGGCCTATGAGGACACCTTGGAGGAGCACGTCGAGGAAGGTCCCGAGCCCGCCCGTGGTGGTCGGCGCCTGCTCATCATCGTTCTGAGCGTCGGATGCCTGGCGCTCGCCGTCTCCAACGTGCTCCTCGCCGTGCGGGTCACGGAGTTACGACGCGCACTGGTCGCGGCGCGCGCGACGACGTCGTCCGCCACGATGGCCGCGCGTCCGGCCACGGCACCGACCGCCGACATCGAGAGCGCCACGTCGGCCGCAGGTGCCGAGCGTCCCGCCGTCGTGTCGGCGCCGACGTCCGAACGTACGCCGAGCGGCGAGCCGTCCGTGACGGACGATGCAGCGGCATCGATCACGTCGCCCGCCGCGTCGTCCGCGGCTCACGAGCCGATGGCGGCGCCCGCTCGCGCTGCCGAGGTCCCGCCGTCGGCGCCGCCCGAGCGTCCGCCGCGGACGCGGGGAGGCGAGCAGGCGCGCGTGCCCGCGGCGACGCGCGCCGGCCCCGAGCGCGAAGCGGCGGCGCCGTCGTCGCCGGAGCGCGCGACGGCGTCCTGGATGGTGCACGAATACGGTCGCGCCGACGCGGAGAGCCGCGCGCGCGCCGTCGCCAACTTCTACGGCCCGCACTCGCCGGACGGCGCCTACTGGCGACGCGTGCTCGCGGAGATCGCCCGGCGCTGACGTCCCGCCGCTTGCCCGCCCCGTCACACTGAGGGCATGGAGGACAGCGCGCGGCGACTCGAGACGGTCCACGCGCTCATCGAGCAGGGCGATCGTCACAAGCTGATCGATCTCCTGAACGCCGCCCACCCCGCCGACGTCGCACACATCCTCCGCGATCTACGGCTCGAGCGTCAGGTGACCGTCTTTCGGCTCCTGACCCCGCAACGCGCGGGCGAGGTCCTTTCCGAGCTCGACGACCAGACGCTGCTCGATCTCGTGCAGGCTCTCGACCAGGTCGAGGTGTCGCGCATCCTCGAGCAGATGCCGCCCGACCACGCGGCGGAGGTCGTGGAGGAGCTGCCGAGCGCGCAGGCCGAGAATCTGCTCGAGCTGATGAAGGACGAGCACTCCGAGGACGTGCAGGAGCTGCTCGAATATCCCGAGGACACGGCCGGCCGGCTCATGTCCCCGAACGCCGTCGCCGTGAAGGAGTCGGCGACCGTCGCGGAGGCGATCGAGCGCATCCGCAAGTCGGCGCCGGAAGGGCGCGGCTTCGAGCTCTACGTGGTGGATCAGCACGGCCATCTCGTCGGCGTCGTGCCGCTGCGCCGGCTGTTGACGGCGGCACCGACGACGCCGGTCTGGGCCATCCGCGAGCCGAGCGTCGTCAGTGTCAGCGCCGAGACGGACCAGGAAGACGTGGCGCGGGTGGTGGCGAAGTACGATCTCGTGGCCGTGCCGGTGGTGGACGCGGATCGTCGCCTGCTGGGCACCATCAGCGTCGAGGACGTCATCGACGTGCTCGGCGAAGAGGCCTCCGAAGATATCTTTCGCCTGGCGGGCTCGGATGCCGCGGAGCTGGAGCGGCGCTCACCGCCCCGCATCGCCCTGCTGCGACTGCCGTGGGTCATGGCCACGCTCCTCATCGAGCTCGCCGCCGGCGCGATCATCCACTACTACGATCAGACCCTCGCACGCGTGATCTTGCTCGCGTCGTTCATGCCGGTCATCCAGGCCATCTCCGGCAACACCGGGCTGCAGTCGGTCACGATGGTCGTCCGCGGCCTCGCCACCGGCCACGTGCAGCTCGCCCGCTGGTGGCAGCCGTTGCTGCGGCAGATCCAGACGTCCTCGATCATCGGAGCCGTGTGCGGGGTGGTGGTCGGCATCATCGGCGCCGTGTGGCACGGCACGCTGATGTTCGGCGTGGTGGTGGCGAGCTCCATGTTCGTGTCGGTGAACCTCTCGGGCATCGCCGGCACGCTCATCCCGATGCTGTCCAAGCGCCTCGGCTTCGACCCCGCGCTCACCGCCGGGCCGTTCGAGACGGCGCTGCAGGATGTGGTCGGCGTGGCCATCTTCCTGATGCTCGCCACCGCGCTGCTGTCGTGGCTCGCGTAAGATAGCGCGCGGGCGACGCCCGGGGAGGTGCACGATCCGTCCGATCCCGCTCGCGCTGCTGACGCGTGTGTTCACGTGGACTGGAATTCTCAGCATCGGCGGCGGGCGTGCCGCCTTCTTCTACGAAGCGCTGGTGGTCCGGCGGCGCTGGCTTCGCACCGAGGAGTTCGTGCAGGACTACACGCTGGCGCAGCTCTTGCCCGGCCCGAACGTCTCGAATCTCGCCATCACCCTCGGTCATCGCCTCGCCGGATTTCCCGGCGCAGGCTGGGCGCTGCTGGCCGTGATCGTGCCGGGTCTCGCCGTCCTGCTCACGCTCGCCACGCTCTACTTCGGCCACGGCCTGGCGCCGACCGCCGTGTCACTGCTGCACGGCATGTCGGCCGCCGTGGTCGGTCTGCTGCTGGTGACGAGCATCCGCCTGATGCGTCCGGTGCTGGTGACCGCGCGGGCGGTGGTGATCACGTTTGGCACGTTTGCCGCCGTTGGCCCGCTGCGTCTCAACACCGCGCTCGTGCTCGTCGTCAGCGCGGCGCTGAGCGTATGGCTGTACCGTCCGGCTCCGCGCAGATGACCGACGTGCTGGTGATGGCGTGGACGTTCCTCTGGCTGAGCCTGCTCTGCGTCGGCGGCGGTGTGGGCGTGATCCCCGAGATGCACCGCCAGGTCGTCGCGCACCATCACTGGGTCACCTCGCGCGAGTTCGTCGACGGCTACACGCTGGCGCAGCTGACGCCGGGCCCCAACATGTTGATCGCCGCCTTCGTCGGCTATCGAGCGCACGGCGTGCCCGGCGCGCTGGTGGCGACGGTCGCCATGTTCCTGCCGACGTCCGCCCTGGCCATGTTCGTCGCGGACCGCTGGCAGCGCTGGCGCGCGCACCGATGGGCGGAGGCGATCGAGCACGCGCTGGCGCCCGTGGGCATGGGCTTGATGGCGGCCGGCGTGTATACCCTGGCGCAGTCCGCGCTCCACGACGCGCTGACGGTGGCGCTCGCGCTCGGCACGGCGGCAGCGCTGACCCTGCGCTGGCTGCCGCCCATGCTCGTCATCATCGTGGCCGGAGTAGCCGGCTGGCTGCTCGGAGCCTGAGCTGCTGGCAGCCTGAAAGGAGACCGTTTTCATGTCCGCCCCAACCGTTGCCGTCATCGGGCTCGGCTTCGGCCGCGCCCACATCCCGGCCTTCCAGTCACAGGGCTGTCGCGTCGTCGCGGTGTGCCAGCGCGATCAGGCCACGGCGAAGAAGATCGCCGACGCCTACGGCGTGCCGGAGGTATTCGCGCGGTGGCAGGACCTGCTCGAGCGCGCGCGGCCCGACATCGTCGTCATCGCCACGCCTCCGCACCTGCATCACGACATCACGCTCGCCGCGCTCGATGCCGGCGTCCACGTGCTGGTCGAGAAACCGGTGGCGATGACGCAGGTGGAAGCGCGCGCGATGGTCGATGCGGCCGCGCGCGCCCGCCGGGTGGCCATGACGGGCTTCAACTGGCGGTTCCCGGCGGCGATGCAGCGGATGCACGCGATGATGGCGCAGGGCTTCGTCGGCCGCGTTCTGCACGTGAGCGGGCGCTGGTTCGGTGCGCGCTGGGCCGACGAGGCGAGCGCAGCGACGTGGCGGATGGACCGCGCGCAGGCGGGTCACGGCGCCATGGGCGACATGGGCGTGCACCTCGTCGACCTCGTGCGCTGGATGTGCGGTGATGTCCGACGTGTCGTGGCCCACGGCGGCATTGCCTATCCCCGGGCCGTCCCCGGCACGTCGAAGACGGCCGACGCCGAGGATTACGCCGCTGTCCTCGTCGAGCTCGCCTCGGGGGCGGAGGCCACGCTCGCCGTGAGTCGCGCCGCGCACGGTCGCAACGACCACATGCTCGAGATCTACGGCACTCGCGGCGCGCTCGCGTATCGCCTCAGCCGCGAGCAACCGCACTGGTATGCCGGCGAGCTCACCGCCGCATCCGCGGGCGGCGGCTTTCAACCGGTGGCGGTGCCGGCGCCGACCGTCGACGGCGGCGACCAGATGGACGTGCTCGGCAAGGCCACCATCGCGCCACTCGCCGGCCAGATGCTGCGCGCAATCCGCGAGGGCGGGGCGGCCACGCCGTCCCTCGCCGACGGCCTCGCCGCGCAGCTCGTCCTCGATGCGGTGCTGGACTCCATCGTCCGGCGCACGTGGGTCGACGTGAGCGCCCGTTGACAATCACCGTCAGCGGGTAGTACTTACTGCGCCACTCTCGTGCGAACTGGAGGCCGCGCCATGGCACACGTCGTCGTGCTGCTCGTCACCCTTCTCGCGCTCGGGGCAGCGTCGCTGGGATTGCCGCTCGCGCAGGCGCAGCAGTCGGCCCCGCCGCCGTCGTGGAAGCAGGGCCAGCCGAGCGGGCTCGCGAATTCGCCACTGTCCCCGCATGCGCAACCGCCGGCGCCGAAGGCGGCCGGCGAGATCCCGGTCGACAAGCTGAAGGTCCCGAGCGGCTTCAAGGTCAGCCTGTGGGCCACGGGGATCAACAACGCGCGCGTGATGACCTGGGGGGACAAGGGCACGCTGTTCGTCTCCAGCCGTGTGGCTGGCAACGTCTATGCCGTGCTCGACAAGGGCAGCAGCCGCGAGGTCAAGACCATCGCCAAGGGTCTCAATCTGCCGAACGGCATCGCCTTCAAGGATGGCGCGCTCTACATCGCGGAGATCCATCGGATCACCAAAATGGAGGGGATCGAGGACAAGCTCGACACTCCGCCGGCGATGACGGTCGTCTACGACACGCTGCCCAAGGACGCGCCGCACGGTTGGAAATATCTGGCGTTCGGCCCCGACGGCAAGCTGTACTTCAACATCGGCGCGCCGTGCAACATCTGCATTCCTCCCGACACGCACGCCAACATCTCGCGCGTGAATCCCGACGGGACAGGCTTCGAGTACTTCGCGCACGGCGTGCGCAACAGCGTGGGATTCGACTGGCATCCGGTGACCAAGGAGCTGTACTTCACGACCCACGGGCGGGACTGGCTCGGCGAGGACGTGCCGAGCGATCGGCTGGATCATGCGCCCAAGAAGGGCCTGCACTTCGGCTTTCCCTACTGCCATCAGGGCGACATCCTCGATCCCGAGTTCGGCATGGGGCACTCGTGCGCGGAGTTCGCGGCGCCGCTGCTGAAGACGGGACCGCACGTGGCCGGCAACGGTCTGCAGTTCTACACGGGCTCGATGTTTCCGGCGGAGTACAAAAACCGCATGTTCCTGGCCCAGCGCGGCTCGTGGAACCGCACTCAGAAGAGCGGCTTCAAGGTGATGATGGTCACGATGCGCCCGGGCGACGCACCGAAGTACGAGACATTCGCCGAGGGCTGGATCGACGGTGACAAGTTCTGGGGCCGTCCCGTCTACACGCAGCAGATGAAGGACGGCTCGCTGCTGATCTCCGACGACTACGCGGGGGCCATCTTCCGGGTGACCTACCAGCGCTGAGCCCCGCTCGCCGCGTCTTCATCGGCGCGCTCGTCGCCGCCAGCGTGGCGGCGGGCGCGCCGCGACCGCGCGCCGCCGACGACGCCGGCCGCCGCAAAGCGGAGCCCTGCGGCGCCTGTCACGGCGCCACCGGCAACTCCTCGATCCCGACGGTGCCGTCGCTGGCCGGACAGCCGACCGCCTATCTCCACTGGCAGCTCGTGCTGTTCCGCGACGGACGCCGGAAGGATGCGCAGATGACGCCGCTGGCGGCGGCGCTGAGCGATACCGACATGGCGGAGCTGGCGGCCTTCTACGCGTCGCAGAAGCCGGTGACTCCGGCTCGCGTACCACTCACGCCGGCACAAGCGGAGGCGGGCCGCGCGCTCGCTGAGCGCCACTTCTGCTTCGCCTGCCACGGCGCCGCGCTCGAAGGCCGCGAGTATGCGCCGAGGCTCTCGACGCTGCAGCCCGACTACCTCACGAGTCAGCTCCGTCGCTTCAAGGCCGGCACGCGCGGCGATCTGGACGGGGCCATGACCACGGTCGCGCAGCCCCTGACCGACGACGCCATCACCGAGCTCGCGCGGTTCATCGCAGGCATGCCGATTCAATAGATGGCCAGCCCTCGCGCGTCTCTCCCTACGGCGTCAGCACGACTTTCAGGCAGTCGTCCTCCTTGTTCACGAACATCTCGTAGCCGCGCGGGGCGTCGTCGAGTGGCAGGCGATGCGTGATGATGAACGTCGGATCGATCTCGCCCTTCTGGATGCGCTCGAGCAGCGGCTTCATGTAGCGCTGCACATGGCATTGTCCGGTTCTGATCGTGATCGAGCGGTTCATCAGTGAGCCGATGGGGAACTTGTCGATGAACCCGCCGTAGACGCCGATCACGGACACGGTGCCGCCGCTGCGGCATGCCATGATGGCCTCGCGCAGCGCGTGTGGACGATCGCTTTCCAGGCCGGTGGCTTGCTTCAAGCGATCGTACGCTCCGAGAGCGCCGGGCAGATGCGCCTCGAGACCGACGGCGTCGATACAGGCGTCCGGCCCACGGCCGCCCGTGAGGTCCTTGAGCGCGTCGTAAAGATCGATCTCCTCGTAGTTGATCGTCTCCGTCGCGCCCGCGCGCTCACGCGCGATACGCAGGCGGTACGGGAACCGATCGATGGCAATGACGCGCTCGGCGCCGAGCACCTTCGCGCTCTTGATGGCGAACTGACCGACCGGCCCGCACCCCCACACCGCGATGATGTCGCCGGGCTGGATGTTGCACATCTCGGCGCCCATGTACCCCGTCGGCAGGATGTCGGAGAGGAAGAGCACCTGCTCGTCGGGAACACCCGCCGGGATCTTCAGCGGGTTGACGTCGGCGAACGGCACCCGGACGTACTCCGCCTGACCGCCCGCATAGCCGCCGGTCATGTGCGAGTAGCCATAGATGCCGGCGGGCGAGTAGCCCCAGAGCTTCTCGGCCATCCAGGCGTTCGGGTTCGTGTTCTCGCACAGCGAGAACAATCCGCGGCGGCATTGCGCGCAGGCCCCGCAGGAGATCGGGAACGGCACCACCACGCGGTCGCCGGTCTTGAGATCGCTCACGGCCGGACCGGTCTCCACGATCTCGCCCATGAACTCGTGGCCGAGGATGTCGCCGGACTTCATCGTCGGAACGAATCCATTGTAGAGGTGCAGATCGGATCCGCAGATGGCCGTCGACGTGACACGAAGGATGGCGTCCCGCTCATTGAGCATCTGCGGATCCGGAACCTGCCGGACCTGGACGTCGGTCTTGCTCATCCAGCACGTCGCTTTCATCGCGCACCTCCGGCGGCGAGCGAGCGCCGCGACGCTTCGGTCGGCTGCGCCAGAACCACGAGGCCCGTCTCCATCAGCTGCTTGAAGCGCCGGAGGTCCTCCTGAGCCTGCTGCTCGGGCGCGTAGCCGAGCAGCGTTGCCGCGGTCGCGGTGAGGCCGCCGCCTGGCGGCGCATATTCCATCTCGACGGTGACGACGGTCCCGCGGCCCGCCGGCGCCGGCTCGAAGCGCACCACGCCGGAATGCTGGAACGGCACGGTATCGAGCGAGCGCCACGCGATCAGCTCGTTCGGACGCTCCTCGGTGACGTCCGCGTCCCATTCGAGATTGATGCCAGCCGGTCCACGCGCGCGCCAGTGCGTGCGCCGCTCGCCGGTAGTCTGGACCGAATCCACGCGCTGCATGAAGCGCGGAGCGTTCGAGAAATCGCGCCAGAACCGGTAGAGCGCATCGGCAGGACGGTTCACGGTGATCCGGCGACGTACGCGCAAGGTCCCCCCGGCCGTGATCTGCATCGACAGGCGACTCAACGCGGTCAATCGCTGAGCGCACAGCGCATCGACGATGGTCACGCCGGCCACCGCGGCGGTCGCCGCGGCCAGCCGCGTGCGGTTCGTCCGGCGCCCCGCGAAGCCCGCGCCGAGCAGCGCGAGATCCATGACGTCGCCGAGGACGCGCGACCAGACCCAGGCCGCCGGCCGCCGCTCCCTGAGGATCCCGACGCCGGCGGCTAGCTCGCGCAGCCCGCAGAAGCGCGTGAGGCTCCGGCTCGTCGCGTGCTCCCGGAGGCCGATGCCGCGCGCGACCGCGCGCGGCGCCACGAGCTCGGCGACGCCGAGGCCGATGCTGAACCACCCGAGTCCGATGGCCAGCCGCTCGCTGCCGTCGCGCCCGTTGCCGCGGCGCTCCATGCTCGTTGCGGAGTCTCGTATCGTCACGCCCTGCATCGCCATGCCGCCCTCCTCACCCTGAGTTCAATCGCCGCGAAACAAAGGGTCTGGCGCCAGCAACGGACATGCCGCTCACTTCCTCTCTGTGCCGCGCAGGTGAGCCGCGCGGCACACCCCTTGCTTCGTCAGAGGATCAAGAGGCGATACGAGCGGTCACTGGCGGCTGACGCACAATCTGATCGTGTTCGAGGCGGACTCGCCGGAATTCTTACCGCCGCGGCTTCGCTCGTGCACCGCGGTGAAGGGTCGCGACCCGGACCGCCGTAGGACGGCGGCATGGCCGGTGGCGGCGGCGGTCAGCTGTGCGCGGGGACGGTGCGCCGCCAGAAGAAGACGCGCGACACCGCATGCCGGGCGAGGAAGCGCTGCGCGGATTCGAGCGCGATGTAGAGCACCGGCGTGATGTAGAGCGTCAGCAGCTGCGAGACGAGCAGCCCCCCCACCACCGCGATGCCGAGCGGCCGGCGCGCGTCGGCGCCGGCGCCGATCCCGAGCGCGATGGGTAGCGTCCCGAACAGCGCGGCCATGGTGGTCATCATGATCGGCCGGAAGCGCAGCAGACATCCTTGATAGATGGCATCCGCGGGCTTGGCGCCGGCACGCTCGGCGTCGATCGCGAAGTCGATCATCATGATCGCGTTCTTCTTCACGATGCCGACCAGCATGATCATGCCGACGAAGCCGTAGATGTTCAGCTCCATGCCGAACAGGGTCAGCGCGGCCAGGGCGCCGACACCCGCCGGCAAGAGGCCGGACAGGATCGTGAGCGGGTGGACGAAGCTCTCGTACAGGATGCCGAGGATGAGATAGATCACCACCACCGTCGCCAGCAGCAGCATCCCCTGGCCGCGGAGCGAATCCTGGAACGCCTGCGCGGCGCCCTGGAACGACGTCGCCAGCGTGGCGGGCGGCCTCAGCTCGCGCATGACGCTCTCGACCTGGCCGACGGCGTCGCTCAGCGACACGCCGGGCCGCGTGTTGAACGAGATCGTCACCGACGGCAGCTGCCCGAGGTGATTCACCGTCAGCGGACCCAGCGATTCGCGGAGTGTGGCCACCGTGTTGAGCGGCACGAGCTTGCCCGTGGACGCGCGCACGTACAGCAGTGAGAGGGCCGCCGGATCGCGCTGATACTTCGGGTCGACCTCGAGAATGACCCAGTACTGGTTCGAAGGCGTGTAGATCGTCGAGACCTGCTGCGCGCCATACGCGTTGCCGAGCGCGCTCTCGATCTGCTCGGCCGTCACGCCGAGCGACGCCGCCTTGGCGCGATCGATGTCCACGATCACCTGCGGGCTGGCGATCTGCAGATCGGTGTTCACGTCCTGAAGGGCCGGGAGCTGTCGGATCCGCTCGAAAATCACCGGGGCCCAGTGGTACAACGACTTCAGGTCGGTGTCCTGCAGCGTGAACTGATAGACGGCCTTGGTGAGGTTTCCGCCGATTCGGATGGTCGGCAGGTTCTGCGGATACACGCGCAGGCCCGGCACCGCGGCCAGCTTTGGTCGCAGGTCCTCGATGACCTGTTCGACGTGCGGCCGCTGGGCGTGCGGCTTGAGTCGGATGAAGAGCCGGCCCGTGTTGGGCACCACGCCGGAGCCACCCGCCCCGACGGCGGACATGAACTGCTCCACGTACGGCTGCTGGCTCACGATCTCGGCCGCGGCCCGCTGGCGGGCCACCATCGCGTCGAAGGACACGTCCTGCGCGGCCTCAGTGAACGCGAAGATCTGGCCGGTGTCCTCATTGGGGATGAACCCCTTCGGAATCCGCATCGCCAGCACGGCGGTGAGCACGAACGTCAGGACGAGCACCAGCAGCGTAAAGACGCGATGGCGCAGCACCCAGCGCAGGCTCACGTCGTAGGTGCGCAGCATGCCGTCGAAGAAGCGCTCGGAGGCACGATAGAGAGCGCCGTGCGAGCGGGACGGCTCCTTCAAGAAGCGGCTGCAGAGCATCGGCGTCAACGAGAGCGAGACGATGCCGGACACGACGACGGCCACCCCGATGACGACCGCGAACTCGTGGAGCAGTCGGCCGACCACGCCGCCCATGAAGAGAACCGGAATGAACACGGCGGCCAGCGACACCGTCATCGACAGGATCGTGAACCCGATCTCGCGCGAGCCGATGAGGGCGGCCTCCATCCGGCCCTTCCCCTGCTCCATGTGGCGAACGATGTTCTCGAGCATCACCACCGCATCGTCGACCACGAAGCCGACGCAGAGCGTGAGCGCCATGAGCGAGATGATGTCGATCGTGTAGTTGAGCAGGTACATGACGCCGAACGTCCCCACGATCGACAGCGGCACCGCCAGGCTCGGGATGATGGTCGCCGAGACGTTGCGCAGGAAGATGAAGATCACCATCACCACCAGCGCGATGGTGAGGCCGAGGGTGAACTGCACGTCGTGCACCGACTCGCGGATCGCCGCCGAGCGATCGTAGAGCACGTTGATGCTGACCGACGCGGGGATCTGCATGCGAAAGGTCGGCAGCAGCGCGCGGATGGAGTCCACGACCTGGACGCTGTTCGTGCCGGGCTGCTTCTGGATGGCCAGCACGACCGCGCGCTCCTTGTTGTACCAGCTCGCCACCTTGTCCGTCTGCACACCGTCGATGACGCGACCGATCTCCTCCAGCCGCACCGGCGAGCCGTTGCGATAGGTGACGACCATGGAGCGGTAGGCGGCGGCATCGAGCAGCTGGCCGGTGGCCTGCACGTTGAACGCCTGGTGCGGCCCGTAGAGCGTCCCCGTCGGCTTGTTCACGTTGGAGCGCGCGATGGCCTGCTGTACCTCGTCGATGCCGATGCCGCGCGAGGCGAGCGCGCGGGGATCGACCTGGACGCGCACGGCGTACTTCTGCGAGCCGAACACCTGCACCTGCGCGACGCCGTTGATGGTCGAGATGCGCTGGGCGATGTTCGTCTGCGCGTACTCGTCGACGGTATAGAGCGGCAGCGTGGGCGAGCTGACCGAGAGATAGATCACCGGCTGGTCGGCCGGGTTCACCTTCTGGTACGTCGGCGGCGTCGGCATGCCCGGTGGCAGCAGCGGCGCCGCCTTCGTGATGGCCGCCTGCACGTCCTGCGCGGCGGCATCGATGTTCCGGCTGAGCGCGAACTGGATGGTGATGTTGCTGAGGCCCAGCGCGCTCGTCGACGTCATGGAATCGATGCCGGCGATCGTGGTGAACTGCTTCTCGAGCGGCGTGGCCACCGCCGACGCCATCGTCTCCGGGCTCGCACCGGGCAGCGTGGCCTGCACCTGGATGGTCGGGAAGTCGACGTTCGGCAGGTCGCTCACCGGCAACAGCTGATAGGCCATGAGGCCGAAGATGACGATGCCCGCCATCAACAGCGTGGTGAGGACCGGACGACGGATGAAGAGCTCGGGGTTCACGACGGCTTCGCGGTCTTGATCTCGACCTTGGCGCCCGGAACGAGCCGGAGCTGACCGTCCGTCACCACGCGCTCGCCCGCTTCAAGCCCGCGCTCGATGATGATGTCACCGCCGACGCGGCGGCCGGGTTGCACCGTCCGCGGCTCCACTTTCAGGTCCGGCTTCACCACGAAGACGAAGGGCCCTTGCTGGCCGCTCTGCACGGCCTCGGCGGGCACCGTGACGGCCTGCTCCGTGGTGAGCGTGAGAATCACGTCGACGTACTGGCCTGGCCACAGGGAGTTGTCCTCGTTGTCGAAGGTGGCCTTGAGCTGAATGGTGCCCGTGGTGGCGTCGACGACGTTGTTCACGAAGGTGAGCCGTCCGGTGGCCGGCGGGGCGCCGCCCGGCGGCGTGGCGCGCACGGTGAGTCCCGCCTTCGTCTGATAGCGCGTGATGTCGGCGAGATAGTGCTCGGGCACCGCGAACGACACGTAGATCGGATGTGTCTGCGCGATGATCACCATGGGGTCGCCTTCGTTGGCCTTCACCACGTTGCCGGCCTGGGCGAGCAGGTTACCGGTTCGGCCGCTCATCGGCGAGCGGATGGCGGTGTACGCGAGCTGAAGCTTCGCGTTGTCGACCACTGCCTGATCGGCTTTGATGACGGCGCGCACGTTCTCGACGCCGGCTTCGGCGGCCAGCGCCGACGCCTTGGCGTTCTCGACGGCCGCGCGATCGGCAGCCACCGTCGCGTCCAGGGCGGACATCTGCGTGCGGAAGTTGTCGTACTGCTCGCGCGCGATCAGCTCCTTTTCGACGAGCTCGCGGTAGCGCCGCTCCTGCGTGCGCGCGTTCTCGAGCTGGGCGGTATCACGCTCGAGATTCGCAAGCGCCTGCTGGATCTCGGCCTTGCGCTGCGTCAATCCCGCCTCCGCTTGTCGCAACTGGGCGAGGTCGCGGCCGACGGTCGCCTCCGCCTGCCGGACGGCGGCCTCGAACGGCCGCGGATCGATCGTGAAGAGCAGGTCGCCCCGTTCGACGTCCCGCCCCTCGGAAAAGTGAACCTGCATCACCTGACCCGCCACCTGCGATTTCACGCCCACGGTGGTGAGCGCCTGCACGTTGCCGATGGCCGCGATGTCGAGCGGCACTTGCTTGCCGGTGGCGCTGGCGACCAGCACGGGCACCGGGGGCGGCGCGGCGCCCTTGGCCGGCGTGCCCGAGGCCCGATCGGAGCAGCCGGCCAGCGCCACCGCTCCCGCGAACAGCCACAGCACCCAGGCGCACCTCATCGAGTCGATGCCTCGACCGCGGCTTCCACGAGCGCTTCGATGCCGCGCACGGCGCGCTCGCGGTCGTCCGCCGACATCCGCGTGAGGACACCGTCGAGGGCGCGCATCTGGATGCCGTGGAGCTCCTCCACCAGCGACTGGCCGGCGCGGGTGAGGTCCAGCACGTAGACGCGGCGATCGGCCGGATGATGCGCGCGCGCCATGAAACGCTTCTCCTCCAGGCGGTCCACGATGTGCGTCACCGCGGGCAGCGTCACGCCGAACGCCTTGGCCACCTCGCCCATCGCGCATGCCGGATGGTCGGCGACGTAGAACAGCACCTGCGACTGCGCGAACGTCAGGTCGAGCTCGGAGGCGCGCTGCCACAGCAGCTGACGGAACGTCGTGCTGCCGAGCGCGTTCAGGAGATCGAGCAATCGCTGGGCCTGGGCGGCCGTGCGCGGAAGACGGCGCCCGCTCGCGCGTCGTGGCGGCATGGGCTAATGGTGGACCCGGTTAACAGTTAAGTCAATAAAGCAACCGGCGGCGGTTACGGGCGGCGGCCGGCGGCCACCGCGGCCACCACCACGCGCTCGAGCACCTCCAGTCGGAAGGGCTTCGCCACGTAATCGAAGGCGCCCGCGCGCAATAGCCGCCGGGCCAGCGCCTCGTCGTGGCTGCCGGTGAGCATCACGACGGAGACGGTGGGATCGAGCGCGCGCAGCCGGGCCAGGACCTGCGCGCCGTCCGGGCCCGGCATGGTGATGTCGAGCAGCACGGCGTCGGGCCGCCGGGCGGCGGCCATCACGAGCGCTTGCGTTCCGTCGTGGGCGATGTCGACGACGTAGCCGGCCGCACGAAAATGCTCCTCCAGCAGGTCGGTGATTTCACGCTCGTCGTCGACCACCAAGAGTTGGCCGTCGGCCATGGGCCCCGCTGTCAAAGTGTGACGTGTCAGCGCCGATATTATACCCATAGTTACTGGCTACCGGACACAGGATCGGGGCTGCCTCAGAGCGTCGGCAGCTCGCGCGGCCGGCGACCGCGCGGGAACGCGCGCTCGATGCGCGCGATGTCGGCGGCGGTGAGCCGCACGCCGGCAGCGGCGGCGTTTTCTTCGACGTGCTCCACGCGGCCGGCCTTGGGAATGGTGAACAGCGCGCGGCTCTGGACGATGAAGGCGAGCGCCACCTGCCGCGGCGTCGCCCCGTGCGCGTCCGCGATGGCCGCCAGCAGGCGTCCGCCCTTGCTGCGCGGCCCCGGAAACGCGCCGGAGCCGAAGGGACTGTAGGCGACGACGGCGATGCCGTGGCGCTCGCACCACGGAATGACGGCATGCTCGATGGCGCGCTCCTGGAGGTGATAGAGGACCTGATTGCAGGCCACGCGCGCCCCCGCCAGCTTCCACACCGCCTCGAGGTCCCCGACGTCGAAGTTGCTCACACCCCAGCTGCGAATCTTGCCCTCGCGTCGCAGTTGCTCGAAGGCCTCCACCGTCTCCTCGAGAGGGTGCTCGCCCGGCCAGTGAAGCAGATAGCAATCGAGATAATCCGTTCGCAGCCGCGACAGGGAGCCCTCGCAGGCGGTGATCGTTCCGCGACGCGAGGCGTTGTCCGGCAGCACCTTGGAGACGAGAAACGCCTCCTCGCGCCGTCCCACGATTGCCTCGGCCACGAGCGCCTCGGCGGCGCCGGCCCCGTACATCTCGGCGGTGTCGATGTGGGTCATGCCGAGATCGAGGCCGCGCTGGATGGCGGCCACGGCCGCCGCGCGTCGATCCTTCTCGATCTCCCACGTCCCCTGCCCGATGACGGCGACGTCGCGTGCGGCGCTGCCGAAGCGTCGCCGATCCATGCGCACAGTCTAGATGAGACCGGCCCGAAGCGCCTCCGCGACGATCTCCGTGCGCGAGCGCGCGGCGAACGCCGCCCCGATCTTCTCGAGATGATCCTTGACCGTGTAGGCGCTGAGATGAACCTGCGCACCGATCTGCTTGTTGGTCATGCCCTGGGCCAGATGGCGAAGGATGGCGAGATCCGTCTCCGAGAGGACACCGTGACTGGCTGCTGTGCCGTTCACCACCTTCGCCCCCGGCCTCATCGCCTTCGCGATGATTCGCGAAGCCACCTTGGGGTCGAGTACGCAGTGTCCGCGATGGACCGAGCGAATGCTCCGCTTCACTTCATTGAGGTCAACGTCCTTGATGAGGTAGCCCTTGGCGCCGGCGGCGAGGCTCCGCAGCAGGACGACATCCTGAGGCGATCTCGGTGAGCGAGAGCACACCGCGAATGGCGGCGGCGAGACAGGGCGCCAGGCCGCGTGCATGCAACGCCGAGGCCGGTGACAGCCGCGTCTCAGCGACGGTTCAGCGGCTCGAGACGGATGAGCCGGCCTCTCGGATTGTCGGTGAGGACATAGAGCAGCCCGTCAGGACCCTGCCGGACGTCGCGGATGCGCTCGCCCGGATCGATCACGTAGCGCTCCTCGTCCACGACGCGGTGATCCCGGAGCCGCAGGCGCACGAGACGGCCGGGCTGCAGCGATCCGACGAACAGATCGCCGCGCCACTCGGGAAACGCGTCGCCGGTGTAGAAGACGGCACCGGATGGCGCGATCACTGGATCCCAGTAGTACACCGGCTGCTCCATGCCGGTGGCCGAGGTGCCGTATCCGATGCGCGCACCGGAGTAATCGACACCGTAGGTGATCACGGGCCAGCCGTAGTTGCGACCCGGCTGGGGATTGTTGAGCTCATCGCCGCCACGCGCGCCATGCTCCACCGTCCACAGCTCACCGGCGGCGTCCAGCGCCGCGGCCTGCACGTTGCGGTGTCCATACGACCAGACCTCGGGCCGCACGTCGGCGCGTCCGACGAACGGATTGTCCCGCGGGATCGACCCGTCGGCGTTGATGCGCACGATCTTGCCGACCGTCGTGGATAGATCCTGCGCGAGCTCCGGATGCTGAAAACGCTCCCCGAGCGTGATGAAGAGGGTGCCGTCCGGGCGCCAGACCAGCCGCGAGCCCCAGTGGTTGTAGCCGCTGAGCTTCGGCTGCTGACGCCAGATCACCTGCGTGCCCTCGAGACCTTGCTCGCCGAGGCGCCCGCGCGCGACCGCGGTCCCGCCGCCTGCACCGCCCGGCTCGGCGAAGGAGAGATAGACGAGCCGATCCTGTGCGAAGCCTGGGCTCAGCGAGACGTCGAGCAGTCCGCCTTGCCCGCGCGCGAGCACGGCCGGGACGCCGACGAGCGGCGCCGAAATTTTCCCGTCGCGGCTCGCCAGTCGCAGGCGGCCCGGACGCTCGGTGATCAGCATGCGACCGTCCGGCAGGAATGCCACAGCCCATGGATGTTCGAGTCCGGCGACGACGTTCGTCGTACGGGCGGGAAGCGGAACCGGCTTCGGCGTCGGCGAGCGCGGCGCCTGCTGCGCGGACGCCGGCCCGACCAGCAGCACGAGCACGAGGATGACGATGCTCCGATGGAGCGTCATGGCGCCCAGGGTAGATGGATGGGGTGCGCCGGTGCAAATCCTGCGCGGTCGCCATGCACCGAACGAGCGCCCATTGGTGAGGCGATATGCGTACACGACGCGGCCGCGCGTGAAACCGTCCGTTTTCATTGCGAGCCCCACAAACTTCGCGTCTGGCACGCCGGGCGCAACCGATGTGTCAGGAGCTCGGACCGTCCGCTGCTGCCGGCCGCAGCGAGTTGCTCGTACTATCCGGGAGGCTCGAGTGATCGCACGTCATCGCCCGAAGTCGGTGTTCACACCGGCCGATGTTGAGCGCGTCCGTGAGCGCTTTCGCACCATCCTCAAGAACGCGTCGGAAAAGCCGCTGGTCGAGGTGAAGCCGCCCGTCGCGGCACCGGCGCGCAAGGGCCCGACGCCTCCGCCGCCCGCGCGCGTTCGACGACGCGCGTAGCCCCGGGTCACCGCGGCAGCAGCGCTGCCGCGTCCGACGGCCAGCCGCAACGCGCGGGTGCGTCACGGGCTTGGCGAGGACGAAGTTCGGCCGTGGACAATCCGCGGGGCGGCCATCGGGAGATATCGTTCTCGCTTTCTCGGCTGCGGCCTTGCCACAATCCGCCGGCACCAATGGCTCTCCGTTCCGAGCCGGTGGTACAGTGATCCGCTCAATGTGGCGCCGAACTTCTCAGATACCCACCTACCGCACGCGCCAATGCGCTGGCGGCGGTGTACCTGATCGGCATGATCGCGCTGGCGCTCGACATGACCCGGCTCTTCGCGAGTCGGATCGCGACCCGTTGAAGATGATCACCGCCGACGCGTTCCGACCAGCGGCCGTCGATGACGGCCGTGCCGTCGTAGCGCGCTGAGCCGAACCGTGTCCGACGCCATCCGCATTCGCGTGCTCGAGACGATCGGTGAGCGCGAGATCGACGGTCTCAGCGACGTGTTGATCGACTGCGTCGAGGGCGGCGCGTCGGTGAGCTTCATGCTGCCGATGACCCGCGCGAAGGCGGACCGGTTCTGGCGCGGCGCCGCGGCGGCCGTCGCGCGCGGCGAGCGACTGGTGTTCGCGGCCGAGGATGGCGCCGGCACCATCGTCGGCACCGTGCAGATCATCCTGGCGCAGCCTGAGAACCAGCCGCATCGCGGCGACCACGCCAAGATGCTCGTGCACCGGCGCGCGCGTCGTCGCGGACTCGGCGCGGCGCTGCTCGCGGCCGCCGAGGACGGCGCGCGCCAGGCGGGCAAAACCCTGCTCGTGCTCGATACGGCGAGCGACGACGCCGAGCGGCTGTACGCGCGAAACGGCTGGCGGCGCTGCGGCGAGATTCCGAGCTACGCGCTGTGGCCGGACGGACGCTCGTGCGCGACCACGTTCTTCTTCAAGTTTCTCGGCGACTGAATGCGCGACGGTAGTCGACGCACGACGGAGCGCAGCGCCGCCGTCATAGCGTCGGTCTGACGCGGCCTCGCCGCGGCGTCTCTGCCCGCGACTGCAGCTTCTTCCTCCGGTGTTGCACCGCGAAATCCGCGAGCCGCGTCGGCTCAACCGTCGATATAGATTTGCGTGCATCGAAGTGTCTATGCCCTCAGGCTGATTGTGCCCGCCCTGCCGCATGCCGCATAACGCCGCAATAGCAGTCGCAATCGGTACGTGCAGTCGATGACGCGCACGGATATCGAACTGCGAGCGCAGCGCATGCAACGGGGGAGGAACGTGTCGCTATGCGAAGGATGTTGATTGTCGGAATCGTTTTCACATTGGCGTTGGGACCGACGTTCTCGTTTGCGAAGGACGGCAGCGGCCCCGGCTCGTCCGCCGGTGGTGGGAACAGCGGTAACGGTGGCGGCTCGAGCGCCGGCAACGGCGTCGGCGGTGGTGATGGCGGCCACGGCGGCAACAGTGGCGGCAACGGCGGCAACAGCGGCGGTAATGGCGGTAATGGCGGCAATGGCGGTAATGGCGGCGCCGGCTCTGGCGGCTCGGGCGGAGCGGGAGGCGGCGCGGCCAGTGGGGGCGGCACTGGCGGCTCCGGCAGTGGTGGCTCTGGCGGATCGGGCAGCGGCGGCGCCGGCGGCGGTGCGGCTTCGGCGGGAGCAGGCGCCGGCAGTGGTGCGGGCGCGGCCGGCGGTGACGGCGGCAATGGTGGTGCGGGCGCGGCCGGCGGTGACGGCGGCAATGGTGGTGGCGGGATCAGCAGCGTCAGCGTCGCCGGTGTGCCGGGCGATTCGAACTTCGCGGTCGCAAGCACGGATGCGCGTAGCGCCCTCGGATTCCGGCTCGCGCGCTATGCGCGGCAGGGCACGGTTTTGCTCCGGCCCAACCAGGAGTGGACGTACGACGTCTTCACGTTCTGCAAGAGCGGCGATACCTCGATCAGCCTCCTGAAACCCGATGGCGGCTTCAGCTTCGACGCGATCGATGCAACGGTTGCACGCGCGCAGATGCGTTGCATGGCGGCATACGGATTCACCTTCGACGCTTCAATCGAAGAGTCGACGAATTTCGGACGCTAGCCGGTAGGAACGTGTGACCCGAGAGCCCCGCGGCTCGTGGTTTGAGAGCCGCGGAGTTCGGGTCCGCCTCGCGCGTGCCAAAGGGCGCGCGAGGTAGAGAGACGCGGCGGTCGCCTCGACTGAATGCCCTACGACCATGGTCCGATAGCGGAATCCTGACCATGATGACGATGCTGGCGAGCAGTCTCGACCCTATGCGATTCGACGTCGGGCCTCTCACCGCAATCGTTGTCGGTTACGGCTTCTCGCTCTCGTGCCGTGCGGGCAGGATCAGCGCGACCTCGCTGCCCGGCACCACGACAGCGCGACGCCGTTCGACCTCTCGGTCTTGAGCAAGCTTCCACATCATGCGCGCGGTCGTTGCGGACCTTTCACCGGCATGATTCACCGTACGACGTTCCGGTACACGCGGAGATCCGGGTGGACACCACGGAGGATAGCTCCGGAGCGTGCCGACGAGATCATCGATGCTCCTGACCCTTCATGACTTCCTCGCTGGGATCCTCCGCGCCATCGTCTTGCTCGGCTTCGCGGTGGCGGCGGGCGGCGTTCTGTGGGGCGTCGCGGTGCTCCGCGCACCTCGGGGCGGCGATGGGTCGTGGCGCGCCGCGAAGCGCTGTCTGGATATCGTCGCGGTTGGTGCCGTCATCCTCGCGGCAGCCCAGCTGGCCGCACTCGTGCTGCAGAATTATCTCTTGTCCGTCACGCTCGCTCGACCGGCGATCGACGACCTGCTCGGGACCGCCGCCTTCCGTGCGGGCCTGGCGCGAATCGTCGTCGCCCTTGCCCTGGTCGTCACGATCTGGCGACTGCGCGCGACACCGGCAGCGGCCGGCGGCTGGACCGTGGTCGGCGTGCTGGGCGCGTTCCTCGCGGCGAGCGGCGCGTGGCTCACCCACGCAGCCGGTCGCCTGGACAACAGCGGGCTGCTGATGCTGCTGACCGTAGCTCATCAGGTGGCGGCCGCGGCCTGGCTGGGTGGTCTTGTGCAGCTCGGCGCCCTGTGGCAGCTCACCCGGCGCGACGCGCACGCCGCGGCGGCGTGGCCCACGCTCGTCCGGCGGTTCTCCGGTCTGGCGGCGGCGGCGGTGGCGGTGCTGCTTCTCAGCGCGCTGCCGTTGACCTGGGCGTACACCCAGAGCTGGCGAGCGCTGATCGGAACGGGCTACGGATCGCTGGTGATCACCAAGGCCGGGCTTCTCGTCGCGGTCCTCGGTCTGGCGTTCATCGCCCGCCGCATCGCGCGCGCTGGCCGCGTCGACGGCAACGATCTCCGCGAACGGCTTCCGCGACTCGCCGAGGCAGAGACGATCCTGCTCGTGATCATCCTGTTCGCTGCCACCAGCCTCTCAGCCCAGCCGCCCGCGGCCGATCATCCGGCCGTCGACACGGCCGACATCGCCGATGTCGTCGAGGTCTTCCGACCCAAGGTCCCGTCGCTGCAGGCACCTTCGGTCGAGGCGATGCGGCGGAGCCGTGGCGAGATGACCTTGCGCAAGGAGCGGACGCGCGAGGCGTACCTCTGGTCAAACTTCAGCCACAACGTGTCCGGTCTCATCCTTCTCGGCACCGGATTGTTCGCGTTGATCGCGCTCGCGCACGGGCGAGGCGCAGACCGGCATTGGCCGCTCGGTCTGATCGCTCTCGCCGTCTTCGTCTATCTACGGGCGGCGGCAAACGAGGGCGCCTGGCCATTCGGTACGACGCCCTTGTGGGACATCGACGCGGAGGGGCTGCAGCACCGCATGGCCGCCGCGCTTGTGCTGGCGCTCGGCTTCATCGAGTGGCGCGCCCGGGCGCAGATGGTCCGCGTGCCGGCGCTGCCGTACGTCCTGCCGGCGCTCGCCGGGGCGGGGGCCGTGCTGCTCCTCACGCACTCTCACGCCGCGTTCCAGAGCAAGGCGAGCTTTCTCGTCCAGGTCACGCACTCGACCATGGGGGCGGGGGCCGCGCTGCTGGCCGCGGCACGCTGGCTCGAGTTGCGACTGACACCGCCGGCCAGTCGCTGGGCCGGAGCCGCGGCCAGTCTCGCGATGGTGGGGATCGCGCTCGTCCTGATTTTCTACCGAGAGGCGAATTTCATCTTCAATGACTGATGGAGGGTGAGGTCGTGATGAGCCTGAGCACTTCGAGCTTCCAGGCTGGCATCTATTTGGTCAACACCGCCGGACGTGGCCTGCGCCGCCTCGGCATCGAACCCGTCAGTCTCGAGGAGGACTCGCTCCTGGAGGCTGCGTGCCGCGCGACCGGTCTGGACGATTTCGGCGGCGACGAGTTCCGCGAACCGCTGCGCCTGATCCTGGACGGCCTCCAGACGGAAGCGCGCCTCACGCTGCTGGGCCGCCTGGCGGCGCGCCAGGATCTGCTCGGACTGCTCACAACACGGCTGCGTCTGGCCGAGGACCGGAAGCGTTATCCCGGCATCGCCGAGCAGCGCATCGAGCGTCCGATGTTCATCATTGGCCTGCCACGGACGGGCACGACGCTGCTCCATCATCTCATCTCGCAGGACCCGGCCAGTCGCGCCGCTCTGACCTGGGAGGTCATGGCGCCGTCACCCCCGCCCGACGACGCCGGCTACGAGACCGATCCACGCATCGATCGCGCGGAGCGGCAGCTCCGGTGGCTGGACTGGCTCGCCCCCGAGTTCAAGACCATCCACCCCCTCGGCGCGCGTCTGGCCATCGAGTGCATCGCCATCCTGAGTCATAGCTTCCTCAGCTCACGTTTCCACACCACGTATCGCCTGCCCTCGTACCAGGCATGGCTGAAAAAGCAGGACATGCGGCCCGCGTACGTGTACCACCGCCGATTTCTGGAGCACTTGCAGTCGCGCACGCGCAACAATCGCTGGGTGCTGAAAGCCCCCGCGCACTTCTACGCCATGGACTCGCTCTTCGCGATCTATCCGGACGCGCTCGTCGTTCAGACCCACCGCGATCCGCGCACTGCGCTCGGCTCCGTGGCCAGCCTCACCGTGAGCCTGCAGTCGGCCTTCGCGGAGCCGCTCGACCTTCCGGAGATCGGGCGGGAAGTCGTGCAGTCGTGGACCGAAGGCCTTGCGCGCGCCCTGCGCGTCCGGCAGGCTGGCACGATCCCGGCCGAGCGCTTCTTCGACGTCCGCTACCACGATCTCGTCAGCGATCCGATCGCGACGATCCGCGAGATCTACACGCACTTCGGGCTGCCGCTCACGGCGGAGGCCGAGCTACGGATGCGACAACACCTGGCCGGCAATCCGCAGCACAAGCACGGGCGGCACGCGTATGATCTCAAAAGGTTCGCGCTGGACGGGCCGTCGCTCGATCAGAGCTTCCGGTCGTATCGAGAGTTCTTCGCGATCGATCCCGAGCCCGCCTGAGGGCACGGTGTCTCGCGGCCCGCGATATCATCGAACGCATGGGCTCGGGGAGACGCATCCACGCCGGGTGCCGGATCGCGGGCCGCAGCACCTGACGATCGGTTCGTGACGGCGCCGGCCCCGCTCCTACCCAGACGCCCGTGATCGGCGCGGACCTTCGGCGATGATCCACGTGGTCCGGGCGGCCATCGCCCGTCCGGTGTTGACCATCATCCTGTGCGTGCTGCTCGCCGGGCTCGGGATCTTCTACACTGCACGCGCCCTGACGTTCCAGACGTCGGCCGTCGAGCTGCTGCCGCAGGATCGCGTGTACGTGCAGCGCTTCAAGCAGTACCTGCGCGACTTCGGCGAGCTGAACGACATCGTCATCGCCGTCGAGGCCAGTGACGTCGAGCAGGCGAAGGCCTTCGCCGCGCGTGTGGCGGACCGGCTGACTCTGTCGGGAGCCCGGGTCACCTATCGCATTGATCCGGACGCGTTCGCCGGACGGGCGCTGCTCTACGCGTCGACGACGCAGCTGGCGGAGCTGCGGGACAAGATCCGGGAGCACCGGCCTCTCCTCGATGAATACGCGGCGAACCCGACCCTGGCCGCGCTGCTCGCCGGTCTCGAGAAGGAGATCACCCGCCGGTTTGCCGGCCGATTCCTCGACCTCGGCCTGGACGACGAGCCCCCGCGCCTGGACGCGACGTTCATCGACACACTCCTGGCCACCATCGATGAACGTCTCGAGCGCGAAGGTCCGCGACCGTCACCCTGGGGCTCGCTCTTCACCGACAAGCGTGAGGAACGCTCCGGCTACTTCCTGTCCGGCGACAACAAGCTGCTGTTCATGCTCGTCGAGCCGCGACGGGAGGCCGGCAACTTCACCGATAACCAGCACGTCATCGCCGGCATCCGGCGGGTCATCGCCGCGCTGCGCCCGGAGTTTCCGGGCCTGGAGGCCGGAGTCACCGGCGCCCCGGCCCTCGCCAACGACGAGATGGTCACCGCGTTCCAGGACAGCGCCGTGGCCACCACGCTGTCGTGCATCCTCGTCCTGGCGGCAGTTCTGTTGCTCTTCCGGCGATTCACGAAGTCGCTCGTCTTGTTCCTCGTGCTGCTGGTGAGCCTCGCCTGGTCGCTGGGCATCATCACCGTGACGGTCGGGCATCTCACCGTGTTCTCCGTGATGTTCATCTCGCTCTTTGTCGGCATCGGCATCGACTACGGAATCTACTTCCTGTTCCGCTACGACGAGGAGCGAAGTCTCGGCCGGGCCACGCGGGCGGCGGCCGAGATCACCGCGGCTCGCGCCGGTCCGGGCATCTTGTTCTCCGCGCTCTCGGCCGCGGGAACGTTCGGGGTGCTGACCCTCACGGAGTTCCGTGGCATCGTCGAGTTCGGTTTCATCGGCGGCATGGCGATCTTCGTCGCCTTCGTCGCCATGGTCACGCTGTTCCCGGCCGTCCTCGTCGTCCTCGATGCCCGCAGCGACGCGCCGGGCGGCGCGAACGCGTCGGCCACATCGCCGGCCTCGCGTCCGGGCGTGCGAGTGCTCGAGCGGCTCACGGCGCGTTCACGCCCGATCATCGTGGTCGCCGTCGTGCTGACCGGCCTGTCGCTGTGGGCCCTGCCGATGGTTCGCTTCGACTACAACCGGCTGAACCTCCAGGCAAAGGGCACGGAATCCTCGGCGTGGGAGCGAAAGATCATCGCCTCGGGTCGCTCCGCTTTCCCGGCGATGTCGTCGGCAACCACCCTCGACGACCTGCGTCTGAAGCGGGATGCGTTCGGGCGCCTCGCGTCGGTATCGGATGTGGTCAGCGTCTTGAGCGTCATCCCCGAGCAGCAGGCCGAGAAGATTGCGCTCGTTCACGAGATCGCCGGCGTCGTGGCGCCCGTGCGGATATCGGCCGGCGGCGACGAGGATCCGGTGCGCCTGCGCGCGGCATTGACAACCCTGCGTCGACGACTGGAGATCGCCGTCCGCGAGGCCGGGCCAGACGCACCGCCAGCGCTGCGGTCGGCCGCCGAGCGCGCGCAGGTGCTGCGCGATCGATTGCAGAACGTGGGGCCGGAGACGGCGCGCCGGCTTCGCGAAATACAGAAAGCGCTCGGGGACGATCTCGGCGCCCAGCTCCGCCGACTTCAGGACAACCTCGCGCCGCGGCCGATGACCATCGCGGACCTGCCGCGCGAGCTGAAGCGAAAGTTCATCGGTGAGAGCGGCGCGTTCCTCGTCCAGATCTATCCGTCGGTGAACACGTGGGATCGGAGCGGTGTGGCCAAGTTCGTCGCCGACATGCGGTCGGTCGATCCGACGGTGACGGGGCCGCCGGTCATCAGCTACGAGAGTGGCCAGATGATGGAGCGGGCGTATTTCGAGGGCTCTCTGTACGCCATCGTCCTCGTCAGTGTCTTCTCGGCCGTCATGCTCCGACGCTGGCGCCCAGCGGTGCTCGCCATCCTGCCGATGGTGCTCGGGACGCTGTGGACCGTCGGTTTCATGCGCCTGCTCGGTCTGTCGTTCAATCTCGCGAACGTCTGGGCGCTGCCGCTGATCATCGGCGCTGCCGCCGAGTACGGATTGAACGTGACGCTCCGGCACCAGGAAGCCCTCATCGACGGTGGACCCGCCCTGCCCCGCAGTACCGTGATGGCAGTCCTCCTCAATGGCCTCACGACCATCGCGGGGTTCAGCAGCCTCATGGTCGCCCACCATCAGGGCATCTTTGGTCTCGGCCTGCTGCTCACCGTCGGCGCGGTTTCCGGCCTGACGGCATCATTGATCGTCCTGCCGATGCTGCTGCGTCGGCTCAGTCCGCCCGAGCGCGTAGCCGCCACGGGCGCCGACGTCGGCACCAGGCGAGCAGGTGCGCGCGGCCGCGACGGAGCTGTCTCGTCAAGCGACTGCAACACCGTCTGAAGGCTGGCGCGTGAGCGTGCTGACCTCGTACCAGAGCGTTCGCTTCAGGAGTCCGCTCCGGACGCGCGGGCGGGGAATGCGCCCGCGACCGCGGCCGCGAGCCGGCGATGGCCTTCCCGCGACAGGTGCCCGTCGCCCCGCAGGTAGCAATCGGAGCAGCCGGCGAACACGCCGCTCGTGCTGAGGAAACGCAGGCGCTGCTCGCCCGCGATCGCCGCGAGCAGCGCGCGCATGCGCTCCTGCGCCGCGCTCGCGCCCGGAATCACCGCGTCGGGCACCTCGACCAGCACGAGCGCGAGCTCGCCGCGCCGCTCCCGGCAGCGCCGCGCGAGATCGGCCAGCAGCGTG
>DASTCJ010000234.1:0-13064 GCA_035605575.1 Candidatus Methylomirabilota bacterium | reverse complement strand
CTGCCGGTGGACGTGAGCCACACCGACGTCTATTTCGACTTCAAGAGCGTGCGGCTGCGTGCCGATGCGGTGCGCACGCTCCAGGAGACGGCGGCGGGCATGGACCGATCGAGCACGTGGGCCGTGCTCGTGCAGGGCTATGCCGACCGTCAGGGACCGGCCGAGTACAACCGCACGCTTGCCCTTCGCCGGGCCGAGACGGTGAAGCAGTTCCTCGTCGAGCTGGGCGTGCCCGAGACGTCGCTGAGGGTGGCCACGGTGGGGGCGGATGGCGTGCTCTGCGAGGAGACGACCCGGGAGTGCCAGCAGCTCAACCGCCGTGTTCACCTCGAGATCCGCAAGATGCGGGAGGCCGCCGCGCCGGCGGTGCGGCCGGTCGTGACGACGCAGGACACGCTCGAGACACCGCAGGCTCGCTGACATGACGCGCCTCCTGCTGGCGATCTCGACGCTGTTGCTGTTTGCGCCGGTCGCGAGGCCCGTCAGCGCCGACACGACACCCGGCGAGGAACACCCTCGCCGGGTGTCGGCGGGCACGCTGCTGTGGCGTGCGGGGAACGAGGGCCTGGTGCCGGCGCCGGCCCTCGACACCCGGGTGGCGCTGCGGGTGACCGGCATGGTCGCGCGCGCCACCGTGCATCAGGAGTTCGTCAACTCGGCCGCCGCCTGGGCAGAGGCCATCTACGTCTTTCCGCTGCCCGAAGACGCGGCCGTCGACCAGCTGCGCATGCGCGTGGGGGATCGCGTCATCGAGGGCGTCGTTCAGGAGCGCGCCGCGGCGAAGCAGGCGTACGAGGGGGCGCGGCACGAGGGGCGGCGCGCGAGCCTGGTCGAGCAGGAGCGACCAAATATCTTCACGACCTCGGTGGCCAACGTCCCGCCGGGTGCCGCGATCACGGTCGAGATCGAGTATCAGCAGGTCGTCCGCTACGACGCGGGTGAGTATCGGCTGCGATTCCCGATGGTGGTCGGCCCGCGTTACGTCACCGGCCAGGTCCCCGACGCCGTGCGCATCACACCGCCGGTGCAGCATCCGGCGCTGGGGCCGCTCAACCCCGTCACGCTGCGGATCGAGCTCGACGCCGGCGTGCCGCTCGCCCGGCTGGAATCCCCTTCGCATGCGATCCAGACGGCGCCGCTCGCGGCCGGTGCGACGCTGATCGAGCTCGCGCAGGCGCCGGTGCCCGCGGATCGTGACTTCGAGCTCGTGTGGCAGCCGACGCCCGAGGCGGCGCCAACGGCCGCGCTCTTTGCGGAAACGGGACGCGACGCCGTGTTCGCCCTGCTGATGGTGATGCCGCCGGCGCCGGGGACGGTGGCGCCCTCGCTGCCGCGCGAGGTGATCTTCGTGATCGACAACTCCGGCTCGATGCACGGAGCCTCGATCGAGCAGGCGAAGGCCGCGCTCACACTGGCACTCGGACGGCTGAGCCCCGCCGACAGCTTCAACGTCATTCGTTTCAACCACACGACCGACGCCGTCTTCGCCGGCGCGCTGCCCGCCACCGCGCTGAACGTGCGCGCCGCCGCCCGGTGGGTGGCCGGGCTGCGCGCGAGCGGCGGCACCGAAATGCTGCCGGCGCTCCAGCGCGCGCTCGACGGACGCGAGCGCGTCGAGCGGCTGCGTCAGGTGATCTTCCTCACCGATGGCGCGGTTGGCAACGAGGAGCGCCTGTTCGCGGTCATCCGCGAGCGGCTCGGCGACAGCCGGCTGTTCACGATCGGCATCGGCTCGGCGCCGAACAGCCACTTCATGCGCGAGGCCGCCCGGCTCGGACGCGGCACGTTCACGTTCATCGGCACGCCGAACGAGGTGCAGGACAGGATGCTCGCGCTGTTCCGGAAGCTCGAGTCGCCGGCGCTCACCGATCTCCGGCTCGAGCTTCCCGGTGGTGCGGTAGCCGAGCTGCTGCCCGAGCGGATTCCGGATCTCTATCGCGGCGAGCCGGTCGTCGTCGCGCTGAAGACGCCGGCGGTGCCACCGACGATCACGCTACGCGGCGTGCTCGGTGGCGCGCCGTGGGAGCAGTCGATCGCGCTCCACGCCGCCGAGCCCGGTGCCGGCCTCGCCGCGCACTGGGGCCGCACGCTGATCTCCGCGCTGCTCGATCGTCGTCACGCGGGCGTCTCCGAGGACGACACGCGGACGGCTGTCATCGGCGTGGCCCTGGAGCACCACCTCGTCAGCGCCTACACGAGCCTCGTGGCGGTGGATGTCACGCCGGCGCGACCCGACGGCGCGCCGCTCGAGCCTCACGCGCTGGCGACGAACCTGCCACACGGCTGGGACTACACCGCGGTCGTCGGCATGGGACAGGGCGCCACGCCGGCGCCGCTGCACGTCGTCCTCGGGCTCGCTCTGCTGTCGCTGGCCGCTGTCGGAATGATCGTGCGGCGCCGTCTCGCATGAGACGTCGGGCGGCGATCGCGTGGAGCGTGGCGCTGCTCGCGGGGTGCGGCATCTGGCTGCTCGGCCACGGCGTGTGGATCCATGCGAAGGGCGAGCTCGCACAGCATCTGTTGTGGCACGCGTGGGCGCGCACGCTCGCCGGCGACACGACGGTCAAGCCGTGGCCGTGGGCCGATACGTGGCCGGTGGCGCGACTGCAGCTCCCGGCCCACGGTGTCGATCTGATCGTGCTCGATGGCGTGAGCGGTCGCACCCTGGCCTTCGGGCCTGGGCATGTGTCGGGTACGCCGCTGCCGGGCGCCGATGGCGTGGCCGTGATCGCCGGCCATCGTGACACGCACTTCCGCTTCCTCCGCCATGTGCAGGCCGGCGACGAGATCGTGATCGAGGCGCCCGGACGCCGCCGCGCGCGGTTTCGCGTGCGCGAGCGCGCCGTCGTCGACGCGCGCACCGCGGTGCTCGCCGGCGCCGACGACGCGCCCGAGCTCGTGCTGATCACGTGCTATCCGTTCGACGCGCTTCGTCCGGGCGGGCCGCTGCGCTATGTCGTGCTCGCGGAGGCCGACCGCGGGTGACGCTTGCCTTCTCTCCTCGCCCGGGGTACTGGTGATCACCCGACCGCATGCCGAGGAGGTCTCGATTGGAAAGCTGCTTCGTCGCGACAAGCGGCGGCTTCGAGCCGACCGAGTTTGCGGTCGGGCCGTGGTCGCCGGACACGCTGCAGGGCAGCGCGTACGGCGGGTTGCTCGTGCGCGCGCTGGAGCACGATGGCGGCGCGCCGGACATGATGCTGGCGCGGCTCAGCTTCGACCTCTGGCGGCCGGTGACGCGTGAGCGGCTGACGGCGTCGGTGACGGTGCTGCGCGACGGGCGCAAGGCGCGCACGGTCGAAGCGGCGCTCGCGCAAGCTGGCAAGCCCGTCGCACGGTGCACGGCCGTGTTTCTCAAGACGGACGCGACGGCGACGCCCCCGGGCGCCCTGATCAGCCCGCCCGTGCTCGGACCCGAGGCGGGGCAGGCGGTCCCGCCGCACGTGCGGAGCTGGAGTCCGTTCTTCACGGGCGTCGAGACGCGTGTCGTCGCGGGCGATCTGCTCAAGCCCGGGCCGGCGTCGGCCTGGTTCGATTTTCGGCGCCCGCTCATCGATGGCGAGAAGAACTCGCCGTCCGTGCACGCGGTCTCCGCCGCCGATCTGGCGAGCGGCATCTCCGCGGTCGTCGATCTGCGCGCGTGGACCTTCATCAACGCGGACCTCACCGTCGTGTTCTGGCGTGCGCCCGAGGCGCCATGGATCCTGCTCGAGGCCGAGACGTTCGTCGGCGACGGCGGCACTGGCGTCGCGCAAGGGCGCTTGAGCGATCGTCGCGGCGCCTTCGGGGCCTGCGCGCAGACGCTCTTGTTCGACCGACGTGGGGGGCCCCGAAATGGCCCCCCACACCCCCCAACGCTCGGAAGCACCCCGGCGGAGCCGGGGCGCTCCTCGTGATCGCATCATGACCGAAGCGGACGCCCTCGTGCGGGCGCTCGAGCTGCTGGACCGCGGCGACTGGCAGGCCGCGCACGTCATCGTCCAGGGAGAGTCCTCGGTGCTGGCGGCGTGGCTGCACGGCATCGTTCACACCCTCGAGGGAGATCTGGACAACGCACGGTACTGGTATCGCCGCGCGGAGCGTCCGTTCCCGGGGGCGAGCGCCGTCTCCGCCGAGCTCGCGGCCGCGCGTCGCGCGCTCGGGTGACGGCGGCACTCGCCTTGCACCCGGTCCTCCCGACTCGAATCAGGGAGGGGGCGCGATGGCGATGAATCCGTTCGACGAGCGTGGCATTCCGTTGGAGCGGCAGATCCGGACGTGGAAGCAGGTCGCGTTACCGCCCTATCGCAAGCAGGACGTTGACGCTTTTACACGCTGTCGGGTCATCCTGATGAACGGCATCGAGATGGAGGCGGCGATCTTCTCGCACGCCTTCGCGCGCGCCTGCGACGATCCCGATCTCAAGGGACAGCTCGCCGCGCTTCGCCGCGTCGAGCACCAGCAGCAGAACACGATCAACTGGCTGAATCCCGCCGATCAGAGCGTGCTCGAGACCACGATCGGCTACGAGCAGGTCGCCATCGAGCTCACGGCCTATCTGGCGCGCACGGAGCCCGACGAGTACGTGAAGCAGGCCTTCGAGTTCGGCCTCCTCGAGGACTTCGATCATCTGTACCGCTATGCGCAGCTGCTCGATCTCATTCACGGCAAGGACCCCAACGAGATCCTGCAGGGACGCACCGACGTGCTGCCGGCGCGACCCACACAGGATCACCACAACGATCCGTTTCTCCGGGTGCTGAATCACTACGAGAAGACCCGGGCCCATCCGCGCTCCAAGGTCAACGTGCTGACGCTCATGGCCGGCGAGCAGCAGACGATGAACTTCTACAAGACGGTCGGCAACTTCTACGGGAGCCCGGAGGCGCGCCAGCTCTACGCGGAGATCTCCAACGTCGAGGAGGAGCACGTCACCCAGTACGAGTCGCTGATGGACCCGACGGAGACGTGGCTCGAGAAGTGGGTGATGCACGAGTTCACCGAGGTGGCCAACTACTACACGTGCATGGAGACCGAGATCGATCCGCGCATCAAGAAGGTCTGGGAGATCTTCCTGAGCTGCGAGCTCGAGCACCTGCGGATCGCCGGCGAGATGCTGCGACGCTTGCAGGGCAAGGAGCCGCAGGAGATCTGCGGCACCGAGCTGCCGACGCCGGCCACGTTCGAGAGCAACCGCGAGTACGTCACGCGCGTGATCAAGGAGCAGTCGGCGCTGCGGCTCGTGTCCGGCGGCAAGTGGGCCTCGCTCGACGAGCTGCCGGAGGACTGGGCGAGCTTCGCCTACCAGCGGGTGGTCCACGAGCACGGGGCGCCGTCGGAGTCCGTCGTCCGCCTGCGCATGGAAGCGGCCGGCGTCGAGCTGGTGCGCGCCGAGGATCCCGAGCTCGAGGCGGCGGCGGGGGAGCACCGCGTGAGCTCGCTCGATCCCGACCCGGCGGCCAACACGGCGCCGGCCACGTACACGGCGCTCGAGCCCGTCCGGCGCGAGGCCGAGCCGGGTGACCACGGCGGCGAGCCGCGGCTCGTCAATCCTTTGGACGATCCGACGTGGCCCGGCTCGGCGGAGACGCCGGGGCGGAAGCCGGGACGTAAAGGAAAGGAGCGCTAGCCATGCGCGCCACCGAGCTGCTCGCGCGCGATCACCGCGCGGTCCGAGATCTGTTCTTGCAGTTCGAGCGAACCCCGCTCGACGACGGCTCCAGCCGTCAGGACCTGTTCGATCGGATCGTGGACGAGCTCGACGTGCATGCCGCGGCCGAGGAGGCCGTCTTCTATCCGGCGGTGCGCCAGGCCAGCCGACGGATCGATGACGCCGAGTCCGGCCACGCGCATCTCCGCGCGATCGTCGCCGAGGTTCGCGAGTACGACCCGGCCTCCTCCGACTTCACGGCGGGCGTTCGGCTCGTCAAGCGCATCGTCCTCGCCCACGTGATGGAGGAGGAGGGCGGCGTCTTCCTCGACGCCGAGCGGATGGGCACGCAGGCGCTCGAGCGCCTGGGCGCCGAGTTGGCGGAGCGGAAGGAAGCTCTCGCGAGGTCGGGGCGGCGCGCGGCCTAGACGGCGGTCGATTTCGAGCCGCTCGCGATATGAGCGCTCACCGGAAAGGCGACGGTGCCCGCACCGGTCACGTAAGAGCGTAGCGCACGCTCGGCCTCCGCAAGGATCCGCTCGATGAGGTCCTCGGGCAGCACGATGTCCATCAGCGGGAGCCAGCCGCGGAGCTCGGCTTCCACCATCGCCCGAATGCTCGGGAACCGCGCCGTCCCGCGCTCGGTCGTGATGGTCGCGGTCATTCCGCTCGCGTCGCTGACGAGCTGGGCCAGTTCGCGGGAATCTCCGAGCGCGAAGGGTGCTCGCAGCGCGTCCGCGGCCGCTTTCCCGGCGAGCCGCTCCACGAGCTTCACCTCGTCTGCATAGGCGGGCGCACTCTCGAGGGGGCCCCACACCGCGACGGCAAGGCGGCCGCCGCTCTTCAGCACGCGCTGCACTTCGTGAAGCGCCTTGCGGCGATCATGGAAAAACATCAGACCGAATTGGCTGACGACAGCGTCGAAGCTCCCATCTGGGTAGGGAAGGGCCTCGGCACCGCACTGGCGCCACGCGATTCCCGGTGCCAGGGCCGCCGCCACCGCGAGCATGCCGGCGTTCGCATCCACGCCGGCGACGGATCCGCTCGGTCCCACCCGCGAGGCGGCGTCGCGCGCCAGCACACCGGTGCCGCACGCGACATCGAGCACGTGCTCACCCGTCGTGATTCGCGCAATGCCTGCGACGCGCCCGGTCCATTGGCTGAACAATGCCGGGACGAACAGCTCCTCGTACGCCTGCGCCGCCGCGGTCTGGGCGTGCAGCGCCGAATCGCTCATGAGCTGAAGATCGAGAAGTCCTCGGCCTTCTCGGTGATGAACTCTAGCAGGGCCGGCGTGCCTTCCTGCGTCTTGGCCATTGCGCGACGGATGGCCGGCACGATGTCGTCCGGCTGCGTGACGCGCTCGCCCCAGCCGCCGAGCGCCCTGGCAAAATCCGCGTAGTTGCCGCTGATGTCCGTCGAGCGGTATTTCTGCGTGGCCGTCTTCATCACCTTCAGCTCGATGGCCATCGAGAAGTTGTTCAGCAGCACGGTGAGAATGGGGATGCGCTCGCGCGCCGCCGTCTCGAAGTCCATGCCGGTGAAGCCGATGGCCGCGTCGCCCCAGACGTTGATGCAGAGCTTGTCCGGATGGGCGAGCTTGGCGCCCATGGCGAGGCCGAGGCCGTAGCCGAGCTGCGTAGTCTTGCCCCAGCCGATATACGACAGCGGCGTCGTGCACTCCCAGAACGGCGAGATCTGATCCCGCGGGCTGCCCGCGTCGTGCGTGATGATCGTGTTCGCCACGTCGACGGTGTGCAGCAGATCCCACAGCACGCGGTAGGGCGACAGAGGCGCCGTCTTCTGCGTGAGCCGCGGCATCCATTGCGCGAGCCACTCGTCCTTCAGCGTCTTGATCTCCGCCGTCACCGTCGCCGCGCGGCCACGCGGCTTGCCCTTCAGGCGATCGCGCACCTCGAGCAGCAGGGCGTCGAGCGTGAGCGCGGCATCGCCCACCAGCGCCAGCTCGGCCGGCACGTCCTTGTTGACGTCGAGCGGGTCCAGCGTGGCGTGCGCGTAGCGCTTGCCCTTCGGCATCGCCACGCCGTAGTTCGTGGTCGCGAAGGAGCAGCCGATGCCGAAGATCAGATCGGCCTCCTTCAGGAAGTGGTGGAGCTGCTTGCTGATCGAGCGGCCGCCGGAGCCGAGCGAGAGCGGATGCGTCTCCGGAAACGCGCTCTTGCCCTGCAGGCTCGTCGTCACCGGTGCTTCGAGCAGCTCCGCGAGCTCGCGCAGCTCGCGCCACGCCTTCGCGTAGTGCACGCCCTGGCCGGCGTAGATCACCGGCCGATGGGCGGCCACGAGCGCGGCGGCCACGTCCTTCACCGCGTTCGGATCGGGGGCCACGCGCAGACGCGGTGTCGGCGTGTACGTCCAGCCGTCCGGCACCTCCTCGCGCATGACATCGACGGGAATCTCGACCAGCACCGGGCGCGGCCGGCCGTTCTTCACCTGCGTGAAGGCGCGTCGCATCGCGTCGGGGATGGATTCCGGCAGGACCACCTGCTCGGCCCACTTCGTGACGTGCTGGTAGTTGAGGAACGAGCTGAAGTTGGGCGTGATGTTGAGCAGCTTGCGCGGATAGCCCCCGGGGAGCACCACGATCGGCACCGAGTCGCCGAACGCCTGCGCCACGCCGCCGAAGGAGTTCTCCGTGCCCGGCCCGTGCTGCATGGCGAAGACGCCGATGCGCTCGCCGGACGTCACGCGGCTCACGGCGTCGGCCATGTGCAGGCCGGTGCGCTCCTGACGCACGATGATGGTGCGGATGTCGGCCTCGGCCGCCGCCTCGATGATCTGATTCACCGGATAGCCGATCAAGAACTCCACGCCCTCGCGCTTGAGAATGTTCGCCACCACGGCCGCTGCCTTCACGTGATCCTCCTCGCGACAGTCTCCGAGCGCTACGCATACTACGGCATCCATGGATGCTTTGCTCGTGGGATACTCCGCCCCACGGAGGATGCGATGAGAGAGGGATTCGCGCTGTTCGCCGGGATCGCCGCCGACGTGATCGAGACCACCGCCCGCGAAGTGGAGGCCTTCAACTACGCCTCGTTCTGGGTCAATCATCCGGGCACGATCGATGGCCTGGCCGCGCTCGCCGGCGCCGCCCACGACACGAGCCGCGTCGCGCTCGGCGTCGGCGTCATTCCGCTGAACACGCGCGCTCCGCAGTCGATCGTGGAGGGCGTGCGCGCAAACCGTCTGCCGCTCGATCGGCTGCTCCTCGGCATCGGCAGCCCGAATCCCGGCTCGCTCGCGCGCGTGCGTTCGGGCGTGACGGAGCTTCGCGCGGCGTTGCCCGGCGTGAAGCTGGTCGTCGCCGCGCTCGGGCCGAAGATGTGCGAGCTGGCCGGTGAGGTGGCGGACGCCGTGCTCTTCAATTTCGTCACGCCCGAGCATGCGCGCGCCTCGGCCGATCTGGTGCGTGCCGGCGCGCGCAAGGCCGGCCGCGGTGTGCCGACGCTCTATTCATACGTGCGAGTCGCGCTCGGCGCCGCCTCGCGCCCGCGGCTCCAGGAGGAAGCCGATCGCTACGGCAAGATCCCGGCGTACGCGGCGAACTTCGCGCGCATGGGCGTCAAACCCATCGATACGACGATCATGGCCGAGACGCCGGCGGCTTTGCACACGGCGATCGCGCGCTGGCACGGCATCGTCGACGAGCTGGTGCTGCGCGCGATCACACCGACGGACAGCGTCGAAGAGATCGTCGCGCTCGTGCGCGCGGCACGGCCACCCGCGTGAGCGGTCGCATGGATGCGATCGTGCGATATCCCGATCCCGCCGTCCAGGTCCTCGACCCCGCGTACACGCGCCTGCGCGTCACCAACGCCGCCGTGGAGCGACTGGCCACCGGCTTCCGGTGGTGCGAGGGCCCGGTGTGGTTCGGCGACCAGCGATGTCTCTTGTGGAGCGACATCCCCAACAATCGGATCATGCGCTGGGACGAGGAGACCGGCGCCGTCGGCGTGTTCCGCCGGCCGTCGGACAACGCCAACGGCAACACGCGCGATCGTGAAGGGCGCCTCGTCACCTGCGAGCACGACAGCCGCCGCGTGACGCGCACCGAGTACGACGGCCGCCTCACGGTCGTGTGCGACCGTTACGACGGCAAGCGGTTGAATTCGCCGAACGACGTGGTCGTCAAGAGCGACGGCTCGATCTGGTTCACCGATCCACCGTTCGGCGTCCTCGGCCATTACGAAGGCCACAAGGCGCCGCTCGAGCTGCCGACCAATGTCTATCGCGTCGACGCGCGCAGCGGCGAGGCGCGCGTGGTCACCGGGGAGATCAATCGCCCGAACGGGCTCTGCTTCTCGCCCGACGAGTCACGACTCTACGTGGTGGAGAGCGGTGCCAGCCCGCGGCTGATCCACGTCTTCGATGTGCAGGGCGACAAGCTCACCAGCAAGCGCGTCTTCGTGACGTGCGGCGCGGGCATTCCCGATGGCGTTCGCTGCGACACCGAGGGCAACCTCTGGTGCGGCTGGGGCGGCGGCGAAGCCGAGGATGGCGTGGTCGTCTTCAATCCGGACGGCAAGATGGTGCTGCGCATTCGCCTCCCGGAGCGCTGCGCGAACCTGTGCTTTGGCGGCCTCCATCGGAACCGGTTGTTCATGGCTGCGAGCCAGTCGCTGTACTCGCTGTACGTGGAGGCGCAGGGGGCGATCGGAGGCTAGAGCCGATCACCGGGGGGGTGCTCTGCGCGGCTGCATTGGCCTCATAAGCGACGTGTCGACGCACGCGATCGTGCCGTCAAGCTCGCCACTGCTCTTTCGTCGTTCCTGGAGACGCCACGGCTCGCAAAAATCGCGGGTATAGAGTCGGCGCAAGGAGATGCGCCGATGAGCATCGCGATGCCCACCGTTCAGTGCCTGCCCGACCACGAGGACGACCTCCGACAACTCGGTGACGAGATCGCCGAGCTCGCTGCCCATCTCGACGCGGCGACTGCTCGCTTGCTCGATCTCATTCGCGAGTTCGATGCACGCGGCGGCTGGGGTAACGGCTTTCGCTCGTGCGCCGAGTGGCTGACATGGCGCATCGGTCTCGCGCCCGGTGCGGCGCGGCGGCCGATCACGGAGGCGACAGACGTTCCCGCGGGAACGTGGAACGCGGGCGTCGATGAACCGCCGGCTTGGGGACAGCTCCAAGCCGATGCGCTCGCTCTCATCGCCGAGACGGGGCTGCACCACGGCATCGATCCCGGGGCGGCCGGCGAGCGGTACCAGGTCGTCGTCCATGTCGACGCGGCAGTGCTGGCCGACGCGGAGGCGCCGGGTCAGGCGATCGTCGAAGGCGCGCGCGTTTCCGCGGAGCTCGTCTTCCGAACGCCACACGGCTGCCGGCTGCCTGCGGTTCCGGTGCCGGTCCGCGCGCCAGTCGCGGCGGTGGAGAATCTCCGGAAGAAGAGCCCTCAGATCGATGAGCGCACGTCGGTGCCAAGCTGGGATGGTGAGCGGCTCGATCTCGAGTGGGCGATTTCGGTGTTGCATCCGCTGGCGTGCCGACCCTCGGTGATGGGCGAGTAAGGGAGGCGAGCCCGCGTCTTGTGCAGATCGGGGTCAGCGATTCAGCTCTCCGGCACGCCATCGAAGAACGCGACCACGCCACTTTCCAGCGAGTACTCGGCTCCCACCACGGCGAGACCGTCGTGCCGGATCAGATGCTCGAGGATCTCCGAGCCATGGCGGAGCTGATTCGCGGCGTGGCGGGTGTTGGCGCGCACCGCTTCGCGCCAGAGCTGCTCGCGGCCGTGCGTCGGCTCGAGCGTGACCAGGTCTTGGACGGCGGGACGAATCCGGTCGACGATCGATCGGAGTCCCGGGGACTGCTCCTCCGAGGGCCGCTGCAGTTGCTCGAGCGTCGCGTCGATGGCTCCGCAGCTGGAATGGCCCAGCACGACGACCAGACGGGTCTTGAACCGCTCCGCCGCGAACTCCACGCTACCGATCTGCGACGGCGCGACGATGTTGCCGGCCACGCGAATGACGAACAGATCGCCCAGGCCCTGGTCGAAGACGAGCTCGGCCGGCACGCGGGAATCCGAGCAGCCGAGCACGATCGCAAACGGCTCCTGGCCGGAGACGAGCTCGCGCCGTTTGCGCCGGCTCGTGACGCCGCGACGCGAGACGTCGGCCACGAAGCGCGCGTTGCCTTCACGGAGCCGGTCGAGCGCGGCGCGCGCAGAGATCAGGCGCCCGGTCCGCGGCCCATCGAGAACGGCTGCCAGCGCTGGAGCCCGCACTTCTCGAGCACCGACGGGTTCACGCACGAACGCGGCCAGCGCCCGCTGAGCACCAGCGCGATCTCCGTGCCGACGCGCCGTCGCCGCTCGGGATCGAAGCGCGACGACGCAGAGGCGACGTGGGGTGTGAGGGTGACGTTGTCCATCTTCAGCAGCGGGTTCGTCGCCTCCACGGGCTCCGTCTCCAGCACGTCGAGCCCCGCGCCGGCGATCCAGCCCTCCTGCAGCGCCTTGATGAGCGCGGGCTCGTCGACGGTCGGGCCCCGGCCGGTGTTGACGAAGAGCGCCTCGCGCTTCATCAGGCGGAAGTGCTCCTCGCGCAGCATGTGATGCGCGTCGGGCGTGGATGGCGCGTGCATCGAGATGATATCGGAGCGCTGGAGCAGCTCCTTCAGGCCCACCGGCTCGACACCGTACTGCGTCATCACGAGCTCCTCGACGTACGGGTCGTAGGCGAGCAAGCGAAGACCGAAGGCCCTGGCGCGCGTGGCAACCGCGCGCGGCACGTGACCGAAGGCGACGAAGCCGAGCGTCTGGCCCATCAGGCGGGGGAAGCGGTGGAGCAGCGGGCGTCCCTCGCGCCAGCGACCTTCGCGCACCCACTTGTCCATCAGCGTCAGTCGGCGATACGTCGCGAGGATCAGCATCATCGCGTGGTCGGCGACTTCCTCGATGAAGGTGTCCGGCACGTTGGTGACCGGAATGCACCTGGCGGTGGCCGCGCGCACGTCGACGGAGTCGGAGCCGACGCTGCCGAGGGTGATGACCTTGCATCGCTCGAGGCCGTCGATGATCGTTTTCGTGATCGGCCGGCCCTTGGCGTAGATGGCGTCGGCGTCGCGGGCGGCTTTCACGAACTCCTCGTCGGTCTTCACCGCGACTTCGACGATCTCGGCGCCGATGGGAGCGAGGGCCTCCATCTCGTACTCGTAGCCGACCGTGCCCGGGGTCCCATAGCTGATGCCCGCCGGCGTCATCACCTTGAACTTCGCCACGTGTGCCTCCTGTCGACAGTGTGAGAGCGGGATTCTATCACCCGTCGGTTGACAAGTTTGGCGCCACGGTTTCCCATTACACCGGTGAGCGTCGCGCCGCCGCCGCGGCTGTTCGGAATTCCTGCCACGCGGGCCTCCATCGTGGCCGTGCTGCGGCGCGGCCCCACCGAGTGGTCGCACATCGGCC
>DASTCJ010000061.1:0-17528 GCA_035605575.1 Candidatus Methylomirabilota bacterium | reverse complement strand
GACGGCATCGTGGACGGCGATATAATGAATCGCCATCAACCCGTAATCGGCGCGCTTGGTGAATCGAAGCATGCTCTTACCGTCCTTGCCCTTTGCCCACTCAGTCTATACCCGATGCTTTTGATCGGCGACTGTTTCGGTCGGATTCTGCCACCCAGCTACGGTGCTGTCAACGGAGAGGTGCCCTGATGAACGACAAATCCGAGTTCGACTCGGAGCTGCACCGGACGGCGGTCGCTCAGCTCGACGGGGTGGCATCACGCCTGGGTCTCGACGATGACATCCACCTGCGGCTGCGGTTACCGAGGCGCGCTCTCGTGGTGTCGATCCCTGTCTTGATGGACTCGGGAAAGACCCAAGTATTCACTGGTTACCGCGTACATCATTCGACAGTACTTGGACCCACCAAGGGCGGGATTCGATATGCGCCGGACGTCGATCTCGGCGAGGTCTCGGCCCTCGCCATGCTGATGTCCTGGAAGTGCGCGCTCATGGGACTGCCTTACGGCGGCGCCAAGGGCGGTGTCCGCTGCACGCCCCGGACGATGTCCATGCGCGAGAAGGAGGGCATGACCCGCCGTTACACCGCCGAGATCATCCTGATGATCGGCCCCGATCTGGACATCCCGGCCCCTGACCTCGGCACCGACGAGCAGACGATGGCGTGGATGATGGACACGTACTCGATGACGCAGGGCAAGAGCGTCCCGGGTGTCGTCACCGGAAAGCCGCTGATCGTCGGTGGCTCAGCCGGCCGCCGAGAAGCGACCGGCCGCGGAATCGTCTACGCGATCTATCAGGCGGCGCGGCGTCTCGGCTACGAAATCCGCGGAAAAAAGGTGGCGGTCCAGGGATTCGGCAACGTCGGTTCGGTCGCCGCGCGGCTGCTCTGGCGGGAGGGGTGCGTGATCGTCGCCGTGAGCGATATCAAGGGCGGCATCCACAATGCCGCCGGCATCGACATCCGGCAGCTCGAGGCCCACGTGGCCGAGACCGGCTCCGTGGTCGGCTTTCCGGGCACGGAACGCGTCAGCAACGAGGAGCTGGTTACCTTACCGTGCGACATCCTCGTCCCGGCTGCCGTGGGCGGCCAGATCCATGCGAGCAATGCCGACAAGATCAAGGCGAGCCTCGTCGCGGAGGGCGCCAACGGCCCCACCACGCCCGAGGCCGACGTCATCCTGCGCGATCGGGGCGTCACGGTGATTCCAGACATCCTCGCGAATGCCGGCGGCGTCGTCGTCTCGTACTTCGAATGGGTGCAGGGCCTGCAGTACTACTTCTGGCGCGAGAGCGAGATCACCGCGCGTCTGCAGGAAGTGATGACGCGGGCGTTCAATCGCGTGTGGGCGCTCGGGGCCAAGGAGGGAACCGATCTGCGCACGGCGGCGCTCATGGAGGGCGTCAAGCGCGTCGCCGAGGGTTACAAGGTCCGCGGCTTGTATCCGTAGCCGGGGCTCTACGCCTCGAGCGCGCGCCGCAGCTCGGCGGCGGTGGACTCCGGCGGCGTCTCGTTGATGTAGATCCCACCGACGCGGTTGGCGCGCTCCGGCTCGGGCAGGATCTCGAGATGCCAGTGGTAGTCGTCGCGGATCGTGGCCCAATCGCCCTGGAGGATCCGCGAGCGCAGGTTCGGGGCGGTGTGCAGCACCATCTCGTAACCGGGGTCGTTGAAGCGACGCCGCAACGCGCGGAAATAACCGGCCAGGACTGCGGCAAGGTCGCGCGCGCCGCCGGCCGTGAGCGCGTCCTCGTACGAGCAGGCGTGCTGGCGCGGCAGCACCCACGTCTCGAGCGGACCACGGGCCGCATACGGCACCAGCGCGGCGAAGGCGGGTGTCACGTGCACCAGCCGCTCCTCGGCAGCGATCTCCTGCCGCAGCATGTCGCAGTACAGACAGCGACGCTTGTACTGGTAGTACTCACGCGCTTCGCGTAGCTCGCGCCGCGTCTCGTCGAAGACGATCGGGATCGCGGTCACGCGCGAATAGGGATGGTGCGGCGCCACGCCCGGCTTCTTGTGGTGGCGCGCGATCAGGATGTCGCGGATCTGGCCGTCTCGCTTGAGATCGACGAGCCGATCCCGGTACATCCAGAGAATCGACTCGATCTGTTCGGGCTCCATGCTCGCCAGCGTGTCGTCGTGGTTCGGGGACTCGACGATGAGCTCGCTGGCCCCGCGCGGCGTGATCATGTCGAACATGCCGACGCCCTCTCGGACCAGCTCGTGTTCGATGCGGAAGTAGGCGTCGGGCTCGGGGACGACGCGGATCGTCCAGCCGGGCTCGTTCGCGAGCGAGCCGTCCTTGCGGTACGCGGCAATCTCACGGCCGCCGAGGTGCTCAGCGCCGGGACAATATCGACATCCCGAGTCGGCGGTGGCCGGCCCCTTGGGCCGGATGAGCGACCACTGGCCTCGCGTCGGGTCCTTCCGGAGCTCGTCCACCCTACTCCTTGATTTGATTTTTCAGCTTGCGGAGATGCTGACGCGCCACGTCGACCCAGTCCTTCTCGTTCGGCAGCTGCGAGGCGAGGCCGATGTAGCGCTCCCACTGCGCGATCGCTTCCTTCGGATCCGTCTTTTCGTAGACCATGGCGAGGTTGTACATCGCCCCGGTGTGCTTGGCGTCGAGCTCGATGACCTTGCGATACTCCTCGACCGCTTCCTTGTAGAGGCCCTTGTCCTCGTACACCTCGCCGAGGCCCATCCGCGCCTCGACCGACTGGCCGTCCAGCTCGATGGCCCGCTTGTACGCCTGGACGGACTCGTAGTAGAGCCCCTTCTCCGAGTAGTAGATCTTCCCGAGACTCATGTAGACGCGCGGGTTCACCGTGTTGTACGTGAGGGCCTTCTGGTAGGAGGCGATGGCCGCGTCGATGTCACCCTTCGCCGCGCGGGCGTCGCCCAGCCCCACATGGGCATCGGCGTAGAACGGCCGCAGCTCGATCGCCTTCTGGTAGGCCTCGACCGCCTGGTCGAAGAGCCGTCGCGGCGCGGCCAGGAACAGATCGCCAAGCGCCTTGTACGGCTCGGGGTACATCGGATCCAGCTGGGTGGACGCGCGAAACTGCGCGGCCGCCTTCCAGCGGTTGCCGAGCGCCTGGTGGACGGTGCCGAGCGTGTACTGAGCGACGACGAAATTCGCGTCGGCCTCGATCGCGCGCGACAAGAGATCCACCGCGGTCTCGTTGCCTTCCTGACCACCGCGCGCAGCCGCCATCTCGGCACGCGAGTAAAGCTCGAAGGCCTTGAACGACTTCGTTGGCGCACTCGCGCGCTCGACGCGTCGGGCCTCGGCATCGGACAGCGACACCTTCAGGGCACGCGCATAGGCGACCGGAAGCGACGCGAGCTTGCCGAGGACCTCGCCCTCGCCGGCCGCGATCGGCTCGAGCACGACCGGTTCGGCACCGCCGGCCTTCACATCGACGAAGCGCGGCTGGATGACGAACTCGGTGTCCTGTCGCGTGATGCGCCCGTAGAAGGCCGTATCGGCCTTGAGCGTCCGCGCCGTCTGCAGCACCACGGCTTCGCCCCACAGCTCCGGCCGTCCGGCCGCGGCGCGGACACGGGCACGATCCACCTGGGCGAAGGCGGGGTGCTGAGCGAGGCCGAGCCCGATGACCTGGGCGGCGCCCTCACCGATCCACTGATCGTCGCGATCGAGCGCGCTCGCATCGAACGGCAGGATGACCACCGTCCGCGTCTTCACGGCGCCATCGGCGGGGACACCCGCGACGAGCGCGCACACCGCCAGCAGCGCCATCGTGAGCCGCACGCCGTGCCGAGCCATTATGTGCCCTCCTCCGGCGGCGGTGAGGCCGCCGGCGCCGCACCCCGCTGCGCCTTTCGCGTCAGCCGACCGCCGAGCCGGGAGAACGTTCCCGGCCCGAGACGCCGCAGGGCGATGTCCGGGACCATCATGAGCGCAACGACTCCCACGAGCCAGGGCCAGATCTCGACGGCGATCCGCGACCGCCGCCGCGCCTTCAGAAACGTGTCGCGCGGATCCTCGAGCGATGAGCCGCCGGTGATCTCGGCGAGCTCTCGGAGGACGGTCTCGTCGACACCGAGATCACGCACCTCCTGAGCATACGGTACCACCAGGCCGGCGAGCTGCGAGCCAACCACGCGCTCGTTCTTTCGCTGAGCCATTCCGACGAGATAGACGCCTTCCTGCGGAGCCGGGAAACGACCGCGGTACCGTCCGGGGCCGATCTGCTCGAGATCGATGACGGTGCGCTCACGGTTGGGGGCGACAACTCCGACCTGCGAGTCGAGGAAGTTGATGAACTCGCCCTTGCCGTCCACGGCATCGACGACGACCTCGCCCGTCTGGTCGATGCGCTGCACGATGGCCGACGTGTCGGAGCGGGAGCCGCCGCGCAGCGTCCAACGGGTCAGCTGCGCCCAGAACTTGTTGAACTCACGCCAGCGGAGCCAGAGCACGCCCCACTTCGCCTTCGCGTCCGACGTGAACGCCGCGGAACGGCCGAGTCCGTAGCGCCACGTGGCCAGCACGGGATCTTCCTGGTGGCTCATCAGCACGAGCTCGGCGTTTTGCTTCACCGTGGTGGCGACATAACCGCCCAGCGGCGGCACCGACTTCCAGTCGATGTCCTGCATCGCCTCGTGATTCTGGGCCGTGAGCTGGGGCTTGAACGGCTGCTCCACCAGCGACGCCTTGGACGCGAGCTGGGTCTCCAGCGTGAAGATCCGCGGGATCGTTTGCGAGTCCTCGGTGTAGTAGAAGCGGCCTTTGCCCCACTTCGCGACGTCGACCATCAGCTGGACGTCGGCGTCCTTGCCGATGGCGACGGTCGAGACGGTGATCTTGTCCTTCGACATTCGTCGCAGCAGGCCCGCGAAATCACCGCGCGTCATCTGACCGTCGGACAGGAAGATGACGTGCTTCAGCAGCGCGGGACGATCGAAGAGGACGGCGTACGACTCCTTGAGCGCCGGGTAGCCGTCGGTGCCACCGCCCGCCTTGATCGTCGCGATGGCGTGGTGGATGGCCGCCTTGTCGCGCGCCGGCTTCATCGTGGAGTCCCAGATGAACTCCGTGTCCCACGACATGACGCCGACCTCGTTCCGCTCGTCGAGGAGGTCCACCACGAGGTGCGCCGCCTCCTTGGCGAGATCGAGCTTGGTGACCTTCTCGTCGGTGGACATGGCCATCGAGCCCGACCGGTCGACCGACAGCACGACGGCCAGGCTCGGAATCTCGACCTTCTGCTTGACTTCCATGGTTACGGGCAGCGCTTCCTCGATGGGCGTGCGGTAGTAGCCGCCCAGACCGAACGACTCCTCGCCGCCGATCATCATCAGTCCGCCGCCGTAGTCACGAACGTAGTCGCGGATCTGCGCCATCTGCGGCTTCGTGAGCTTCAACGACGACACGTTCGACAGCACGACGCCGTCGTACTTCTGGAGACCGGCAATGTCCTTCGGGATGTTCGACGGCTCGACCACCGTCACCTCGATGTTCTGCGAGCGCAGCGCTGCGACCAGCGACTGCGCGTGCGAGCGGTCCTTGTCGGCGAGCAACACCTGGGGTCGTCCCCGTACCACGACCGTCCCGACCGCGCGGTTGTTGTCCTCGATGGTGTCGCCTTCGACCTCGAGGGCGGCCTGATAGACGTGGATACCGCTCTGATCGAGCGACTGACGGTAGCTGAAGACGTTCTTGCCGCCCTGGAGACGCACGATCTGCGAGCCGAGGAATTCACCGTTCCGGAACAGCGAGATACGCGCCTGCGTCTCCTTGTGGCTCCACGCGACGACCTTCGCTTGGAATGGCTCGCCGAACTTCACCTCCTGCGGCAGCAGCATCGCCTCCGCGACCACCTCCTGCGTGAACGTGAGCGGGGCCGGCACGTAGTAGATGTCGGCGCCGGCGGCCTTCGCGGCTTGCGCGCCCGCAAGCGCGTTACCGCCGTTCTGCCGGCCGTCGGTCAGCATGACGATGCGATTGGCCTGGCCCGGTGGCAGCGTCGCCAGCGCGAGCTGAATCGCCTGGGAGATGTTCGTCCCTCGCCCACCGACCTCCGCCTTCGGACGATCGACGACCGTACGCGTGGCCAGCGGCTGGTCCACCACGGCGTTCTCGCCGAACACGATGACCTCCTGGCGGTCGCCGCTCTTGACGTGGCGGGCTGCGTCGGCGACGAAGCGGTACGCACGCTCGCGGCCGGCGAGACTGATGCTGTCCGACTGGTCGAGCAGGAAGACCACGTTCAAGCGGTCGACCCAGCGCGGCAGCGTCGGGCGCATCAGCGTGACGAGCAGCACGACCACGAGGGCGCCCCGAAGGGCGAGCGCCCACTGATCGCCGGTCGCGGCGGGAACGCGCCAGCGGCCGGCCGTCTGGCGACGCCAGTAGAGGATGCCCTCGAGCAGGAGCAGGACCGCCGCCACGATGACGAACAGCGGCCACAGCTCACGCTGGATCGGCACCGGTGGTGGTGCGGCCGCCTGCGCTCCCGCCGGCGCCGGCAGCGGCCGCGGCACGAGATCCGACTCGTCGGCATCCATGAGATTGACGGCGAGCTTCATGTCGCCGCGCGAGGTGGACAGCGTGTAGACGCCGACTTCTTCCGTGTCGGTGAAGCTCACGGCGCCGCGGGTCACCGGGGCCTTGATCGAGCGTCCGGTCGGCGTGTTCACCGTGGCCGACGTGATCCCGTGCGCGACCGGCAGCAGGATCGGCTGGCCGGCCGCCAGCTGCAGGCTCGACTGATCGAGCGCGGCGGGATGCAGCCACCGTAGCGTGTTCGACAGGATCAGCGGGAAGGCGACACGCAATGGGAAGTCGGTCTTGAACAGATCGAACCCGATGAAGACGGCCTTGCGATCCGGCTCCTCGAGGGCGTAGATCAGCGGGCCGCTCACCGCCTCCACGAGCGCGCGGCCCGCCGCAAGCGGACGCACGCGCATCGCATCCTCGATGGCCACCTTGGCAAACTCGACGTGGCGCATGATCGGATGCGCACGATCCCAATCCATGATCGTCGGCTGTTCGATGCGGCCGAGGATCTCGATGGGGACGTCCGGTGGTACGGCGTTGACGAAGACGAACCGGCCGGCGCCGACCTTGGTCGGCGTGGCGGAGTCGATCACGACGACGTCCGCCTCGCCCATCCCGCCCTGGTACTGGTCGGGCGTCTTCACCTCGAGGGCGACCTGCGGATCCGTCTTCAGCACTTTCTCGAGGAAGAGGTTGCCGGGGCTGACCAGCGTCACGGCGATCTTCTTGGGCGGCGGGATGACCGCATACGCCGTGTTGTCCGTATCGAGATCGTCGGCGACGTCGAGGTGAGCGGTCACCGTGCCGCCGGCCTGTTGGGTGAACGGCAGCATGATCGAGCGCCGCACACTCGGCTCGAGCGTCAGCGATTTGCTGGCCAGGGGCCGTCCGTCGACCGACAAGGTGAAGTCGAACGTCTGCGACTCTTGCGAGTGATTCACCAGCGACACGAACGCCTGGTACTCGAAGTTGCCGGTGTACGCGCGCCGGATCGACAGATTGGTGATGCCGACGTTTCGACTGCGCTTGCCGACAGGCACCCAGCGGATGCGTGGGTCGGTCGTCTCGGATGTGGACGGCAGCGAGTAGGCGCCGTCGGTGTAGACGTAGATCTCTGCGCGCGGGTCGTTGCCGACGAGCGCGCGCGCCGTGCGGATCGCCTCCGGCATGCGATGCGGCAGATCCCGCGCGTGGGCATGGCGGATCGCCGCGAGCGCGCGGTCGCGATCGCGGCCGAGGGCGGCCATCACGTGCGGCTGCACGCCCGTCTCGATCACCATGACCTCGGCGCCCTCGCCGAGCCGGCGCACCATCGCCGCCGCTTCGCTTCGCGCCGACTCGAAGCGCGTGGGTGCGACATCGCGCGCCTTCATGGAGGCGGAGGTGTCGAGCACGACCACCACCTTCCGCGCGCCCTCGCCGACCACGGTCACCACCGGCCGGGCGAGCGCCACGCACAGGGCGACCAGGGCCAGGATCTGCAAGATCAGCAGGGGATCGCGCTGCAGCCGCTGGAAGAACGCCGATGCCTCGCGATCGCGGAGCTCGGTGCCCCACAGCATGAGGCTCGACACCGACCGCTCGCGGCGTCGGACCTTGAGGAAGTACAGAAGCACGAGCGGCAGGGCCAGGCTCAGGGCGGCGAACGCGAGCGGCGACAGGAAATTCACGCGACGACTCTCCCCCTCAGCTGCGCGACCACGAACTCTTCCACTGGCGTGTCGGTGATCACGCGGTGATAACCGACCTCGTGCGAGCGACAGAATCCCTCGACCCGCTGCAGGAAGTGCGACAAGCGCTCGCGGTAGGCGCGGATGGTCTCGGCGTCGACGGTGATGTCGCGCACTTCACCCGTCTCGGCGTCCTCGAGACGAAGGTCGCCGGCGAGATCCGGATTCATCTCGGCCGGATCGAGCAGGTGCACGATGTGGACGTCGTAGCGACGCTCCAGCAGACGGCGCACGCCGGCCTCGAAGCCGCGGGGATCGAGCAGATCGGAAACGAGGACGGCCAGGCCGGGCTCGCGAGCGCGCGCCGCGTAATCCCCGAGCGCCTCGTTCAGCCGCGTCGGTCCCGTCGGCTGGACGGCGGCCAGGAAATCGAGCAGCCCGACCACTTGGTTCCGACCGCGGGCCGGCGGCCATCCCTCTGACGCCCGCTCGCGCAAAATGCCGACGCCGACGCGCTCGTGGTTCACGAGACCGACGAACGCGAGGGCGGCCGCGGTGCGCAGCGCATAGTCGAGCTTCGACGGCGTGCCGAAGCGCATCGACGCCGACGCATCCACGAGCAGATGCAGGCAGAGATCTTCCTCGTCGACGAAGAGCTTGACGTGCAGCCGGTCGAGACGACCGTAGACGTTCCAGTCGACGTAGCGGAGATCGTCGCCGTGGCCGTACGCTCGGTAGTCGGCGAACTCCACCGAGTGGCCGCGACGCGGGCTGCGGCGCTCGCCCTTCACACTGCCGCGAAAGGCGCGCCGCGATAGGAGTGACAGGCGCTCGAGCTGCGCCAGGAACTCCGGTGTGAAGAACGAGTGCCGTGTTTCAGCCGGCACGGCTTATCGCTCGTCGAGCGCCTGGAAGTAGTCTTTGATCTGCGTGTGGTAGTCGCGCGGCACCGACTCCCGCGTGATGGCGTCCTCCATCATCTTGCGATATTGCCCGATCACGCCGAGGTATTGCAGCCGCGAGCCCATCTGTCCGCCGCGGCCGGTCATGTTGGTGTCGTACCCGTCCTTCCGGCCCCGTCGCGATTCGCCCTCGACGCCGACGTCATACGGCATCGCCTGCAACCGTCGGCTCGCCTCCCCCTTCGGTGACGGGCTCCGCCCCTTGCCGGGGAGCATGCCCTCGGCGTCTCCGAAGTCCTGGTCCTCCGCGCCGCCCTCGCCGCGTCCGCGCTCGCGACCGCTGCCGCGCTCGTTGTCCCGGCCGCCGCGGAGACCCTTGCCGGAGCGCTGCGCTTCCTCCTGGGCGCGCATCTTGTCGAGCGCCTTCTGCATCGCCTCCAGTGCCTTGTCGCTCTGGCCGCCCTCGAGGGCCTCCATACCCTCGCCGACCTCGCCGCTCCAGTTACCGCCCTTGCGGCCGAGCCGCTCCATCTCCTCGAGCAACTCCTTCAGCTTCTTCGGCGAGATGTCCTTGGGGTTCACACCGCTCGCCAGCGCCTTCGACTTCTTGAAGACCATCTTGTACTGGCTGGTCGTGAAGTCGGACGCGAGGTCTGGCAGCCGATCCACCTGCTCGAGCAGCTTCAGCCGATCATCGCCCTTCTTCAGGAACGAGTTGAAGTCCGGCCGCTGCGACGCGAGCGACGTGTCCTTGAAGATCGCCGACAGATCGCCGGCCGTGCTGGCGGCGGCAGAGCCGCTACGCGCGCTGAACTCGCGCTCCTCGAACGAGGGCGGACGAAGCTTGTCTCGTGCCTCGCGCGGCGACCGCTGCTCCAGCATCCCCGAGCCTGTGCGTGCTTCCTTCTCTTCGTCATCCGCGCCGGGCGTGAAGTCCGGCAGACGACCCGAGGGCATCGGCACCGGCGGGGCGAGCGCGAGGACGATCACGGCGAGCACCGGCACCGGCAGGAACCGCGCCTCGCGCGGGACGATGCGGCGCACGATCATCCGCGGCGCGAGCGCCGACACGCGCTCCGTGGCATCGCTCACGAGCGCATCGACGAGCGGTGTGCGATCCGGCCGCTCTGCCCATTCGAGCGCCGTGCTCACTCGATCCTCGAGCCCGAATGCGCGGTCGGCGAGTCGAGCGGCGTCCATCCGGCTCGTCCGTTTCACGAGGCCCCACACGACCCCGCCGAGGGCACCGACCACGACGAGGGCAATGGCGATACCGACCGCGCGTGGTCCGATCGGCCCCTTGAGCGCGATGACCGCGACGGCCGGCAGAGAGGCCCAGAACGCGCCACGCAAACCGTGGTGCTCGGCGCGCCGGCGGCGAACCTGTGACGCCACGCGCCGAACGAGTCGATCGAGGTTCTCAGGGTGCGCCATGCCGCCTCCTGGGTTCAGCGGACGAATGGTTCCTTCGCTCGTGCCGTCGCCGCCTCCACGCTCTCGATGATCTGCGAGACGAGATTGTCGACGTCGACGCCTTCGGCTTCGCCCTCGAAGTTCAGGATGACCCGATGTCGAAGCGCGGGCGCCGCCAAGGTCTTGAGATCGTCGACGCTCACGTTGTAGCGTCCCTCGGAGAGCGCACGAACCTTGGCGCCGAGGATCAGCGCCTGCGCGCCGCGCGGGCTCGAGCCGTACCGGACGAAGCGCCGCGTGACGTCGGGCGAGTCGGTCGCTTGCGGGTGGGTGGCCATCACGATCGCCGAGGCGAAATCGCGGACGTGCGACGCGACGGGGACCTCGCGGATCAGCTCGCGGAAGGCGACCACCTTCGCGCCGCTCATGACCCGGTCGACCGCCACCGGCCGCGCATGTGTCGTGCGGTCGATGATGGCGTTGAGCTCCTCGATCGCTGGATACCGGACACGCAGCTTGAGGAGGAATCGGTCGAGCTGCGCCTCCGGCAGCGGATACGTGCCCTCCATCTCGATGGGGTTCTGAGTCGCGAGCACGAAGAATGGCGCGGGGAGCGGACGCGAGGCGCCGCCCACGGTCACCGACGACTCCTGCATGCCCTCCAGCAGCGCCGACTGTGTCTTCGGCGTCGCGCGGTTGATCTCGTCCGCCAGCACCACGTGCGCGAAGATCGGCCCGGGCTGGAATTGGAAGTGCTTCCGGCCCTCGGCGTCCTCCACGATGATGTTGGTGCCGATGATATCGGCGGGCATGAGGTCCGGTGTGAACTGGATGCGCGAGAACGAGAGCTCGAGGCTCTCCGAGAGCGTCTTCACGAGGAGCGTCTTGCCGAGGCCAGGCACGCCTTCGAGCAGCACGTGACCGCCGGCGAACATCCCGACGAGTACGTGGTTGATGATCTCGCGGTGACCGACGATGACCTTCTCGACTTCGGCCCGCAGACCTTCGAAGGCGGTGACGAACTCTTGGACCCTGGCGTCCTGAGTCATCTGGACTCCTCTCTCATTATAGGCGGCACCCGCTCGCAACTCGTTCAACATCTGCAAGCACAGGGCCAACCCTGGACCAGCGCGGCGTCACTGCAACCATACGTGCGCTCGAGCCGCGACAGCGGCAGCCGCCCTGCAGCGGCATGACGAGCTGTGCCCAACCAGAGTGCGTTCGTCGTCTCCTATGCCCGTGCGCGTGCGATGAACGGAGGCAAAGCGATTCGTCTGTCCCCGCAGAGCATACCCGAGGATTCACAGCACTCAAGTCGTCGCCACCGCCGGGACAAGGTTGCGGTATACAGCGAGGTAGCCGTCGAGCTCTCGGGACGGCGAAAACTCCCGCTCGACCCGCGCCCGACCGCTCGCGCCCAGTCGAGCGCGCAATGCGCCGTCGCGCGCCAGCTGCAGCGCGGCGGCGGCGAAGTCCTCCTCGGTGGAGAACCGCAGCCCGTTCACGCCGTGCTCCACCAGACCCCGATTGCCCGGGATGTCGGACACGAGGACGGGACGTCCGAGCGCCATCCCTTCGAGGATGGAGTTCGCCATGCCGCCCTCGGAAATCGAGCAGTTCACGACAACGTCGGTCTGTCCAAGGAGCGACGGCATCTCGGTGTGGGCGACCATGCCGATGTGGCGCGCCCACGGTCGAGGCGCCAGCGCGGCCGTGAGGGCGGCGCCCTCGGTCGCATCGAGCACGGGTCCGACATAGAGGAGTCTCACGCGCGGCTCGGCGGGGACAACGCGGTCGAAGGCGGACAGCGCGACGCGTGGCGCCTTGACCGGACGGATGCCGCCGGCGACGACAAAGACGATGCGATCGGACGGCAGCGGCCAGCGCGCGTTCAAGTCGAACGTCCCCCGCCCCTCGAAGCGGACGGCTTGCGGCACGACCACGAGGCGGGTACGGAGGTCGGGCAGGATCGCGGCCACGTGCTCGACGATCGACGCGTCGAAGGCCGTCACCACGGCCGCGCCTTCCAGCACGCGGCGTACGCGGGGGGCGTTGTCCGCATCGAGCAGCTCGTGGTTCGCATCCGTTCCCGTCAGGGTGACCACCAACGGCACCTCGAGCCGACGCGCGAGCCGCAGTGCCGCGGGCCCCGTGCGAAGCGCATGGAACGCGTGAATCAGTCGCGGGCGTGTGCGCTCGACCTCGTCCGCGAGCACGGCGTCGGGCGCCGTCGAAACGTCCCAGAGAGAAACGGAGACATCGCGCTCACGGAGTCCGGCGACGATGCGCTGGACGGTGACGGCGTTACCTCGGACGGCCGGAAACGCGAACGGCGCCAGAACGGCGACGGTCATTGCCCGCAGCATACTCCGGAAAACGCCGGAGGTGTCCCCCCAGCTCTGTGGCGCCCTGCGTCACAGAGCTCATGAATCCGCCGCAAGCCGCCCGACATCTCCATATAATAGTGGTGGCCATGGGGAGCTGCGGGGACGCGGGCGCGCCGTCGAGCGTCGAGTGTCGGCAAATCGCCGAGCTCCTCGGCGATTATCTCGACGGAACGTTGCCGAATCACACACGCGAGCTCATCGAGTTTCACATCGAGGGCTGCGGGCCGTGCGTCTCCTTCGTGAATACGTACCGCGGCACCATCGCCGCCACCCGCCGACTCCCCGACGCGGCGATGCCCAACGAGTTGAAGAAGCGCCTGCTTCGCGTGTTGCGCGAGCAGCGGACCGAGACTCCTCCCCGCTCCTGATGCGCCGCCCCCGCTGATCTTCCTCACCGATATCCCCTGCGACCGCATATAGGACTCGCCGATTTGACTGCACGGCGATTGCAAATACCATGTAGGCACCGCGCGATTCGTTGCCACGAGAACTACGGGAGGACTCAATGGACCGCCGCGCTTTTCTGAAATCCGTCGGCTCGTCGTCTGCACTCGCGTTGTTGGCAGCACCGCAGCTCCGCCGCACCGCCGAAGCGCAGACGGCGACCGGGTGGCGCACGTTCGAGATCACGAGCCGCGTCGAGGTCGCCGAGCCCGTCGGGATCACGCGCGTCTGGATTCCCCTCCCGCTCAGCGCGCAGACGGACTACCACAAGCCTCTCGGCAACACCTGGACCGGCAATGCCGCGGTTGCGAAACTGTACCGGGATCCGAAATACGGCGCCGAATTTCTGTATGCGGAGTGGCCGGCGACTCAGAAAGCGCCCGTCATGGACGTGGTGAGCACGTTCAGCACGCGCGATCGCATTGTGGATCTCGGCGCGGCGCCGCCCGCCGGCGTTGCGAAAGAAAACAGCGCCGCCCTGAAGAAATACGTCGAGCCGACAAAGCTCATTCCGACCGACGGCCTGGTGTACGAGACATCGCGCGCGATCACGCAAAACGCCAGCACCGATCTCGACAAGGCGCGGGCGATCTACGAGTGGATCGTCGACAACACGTTCCGCGACCCGAAGGTCCGCGGGTGCGGCCTGGGTGATATCAAGACGATGCTCGAGACGCGTTACTTCGGCGGGAAGTGCGCCGACCTCAACGCGCTCTTCGTCGGCCTCACGCGCGCCGCGAAGATCCCCGCCCGTGACCTGTACGGAATTCGAGTCGCCGACTCCAAAGAGTTCAAGAGCCTCGGCAAGAGCGGCGATGTCACCAAGGCCCAGCACTGCCGCGCCGAGTTCTACGACGCGCGCTACGGCTGGGTGCCCGTCGACCCGGCCGACGTCCGGAAGGTCGTCCTCGAGGAGAAGGCGGGGCTCACGCTCGACTCACCGGAGGCCAAGCGCGCGCGCGCCAAGCTGTTCGGTCAGTGGGAGATGAACTACCTCGGCTACAACTGGGCGCACGACGTCAAGCTGCCGAACTCCGCGGCCGAGCCCGTCGCTTTCCTGATGTACCCGCAGGCCGAGACGGCGGATACGCGCAAGGACAGCCTGGATCCGGCAACCTTCAAGTACCAGCTGACATCGCGAGAGCTTACGGGCTGACCGAAGGCTGACGCGACGCACGGCCCCCGCCGCACGAGGGCTCACGAGGACGGTTCAGTCGCGAACGTGGACCCCGGGCTCGTGCAGCACGCTGCCGATCTCCCACGCGTCCTCGCCCGCACGCGCGAAGGCGTCGAGCACACCGCCGGCACGCTCGGGACCGATCGAGAACAGGAGCCCACCGGACGTTTCCGCCTCCATCAGCATGGACACGAGCACGGGGGCGACGCCGGAGGCGACCTTCAGACGCGGACCGAGCACCGCCTCGATATGGCGCCGGTTGCGCTTCATGCCTCCGCTGAAATGCCCGGCCTCCGCGAGAGCGCGCGCGCCGGCTAGCAACGGAACGCGCGCGACGTCGATGGCGATGCCGGCGCCCGATGCGAGGACCATCTCCGTTGCGTGGCCGAGAAAGCCGAAGCCGGTGATGTCGGTCGCCCCCGTGGCTCCGAAATCACGGGCGACGTGCGCCGCCACGCGGTTCAGGCGACACATGCTCCGGACGGCGGTGGTCAGCACGTCCTCGGCGGCCACGCCGTCCTTGCCGGCGGTCGTGATCACACCGGTTCCGAGCGGCTTCGAGAGAAACAATCGATCGCCGGGACGCAGCCCGCCCTTGATCAGCACGCGCTCGGGATGAACGCGTCCGGTCACGCACAGGCCATACTTCGGCTCGGCATCGACGACGGTGTGGCCACCCGCGATGACGCCCCCCGCTTCCGCCACTTTCTCGGCGCCGCCGCGAAAGACCTCGGCGACGATGGCTTTGTCGAGATCGCGCGGGAAGCCGGCCACCACGAGTGCGAACATCACTTCGCCACCCATCGCGTAGACGTCCGACATGGCGTTGGCGGCAGCGATGGCGCCCCAGGTATAGGCGTCGTCGACCACCGGCGGGAAGAAGTCGACCGTTTCGACGATGGCCAGGTCATCGCTGATGCGGTAGACGGCGGCGTCGTCCGCCGCGCCGAGCCCGACGAGCAGATCACGGGCGCCTTCGACACCGAGGCCGGGGGCCCGCAGCACGCTCAGCACCTCCTGGAGATCTCCAGGAGCCATCTTCGAGGCTCAGCCCGCGCAGGCGGCGTAGGACGTCAGCCGGATCTCCTTGCCGCTCGGGGCATGGGTGCTCATGCTCGTTACGACGCTCGCGGCGGAGGCTGCGATTCGACGAACTCGACGAAGGCCTGGGCCAGCGGCGAGCGCGTGCGATCACGGTTGGTGACCAGATGGAACGCGCGGGCGACGCGGAGGTCCTTCAGCTTCACGCAGGCGAGCAACCCGGCCCGGCATTCGTCCTCGACGGCGCGCTTGGAGATGACCGCAATGCCGACCCCCGCACGCACGGCCTGCTTGACGGCCTGTGTCGATCCCATCTCGCCGACCACGCGCAGGGTCGCCAGGGAGATGCCGGCCGCGTGCAGCGCGTGCTCGAGCGCCTCGCGCGACCCCGACCCGCGCTCCCGCACGACCATCGGCTCCTTCTGGAGCTCGGTGAGCGTCGCCACCCGGCGCGCCGCCCACGGATGCGTCGACGGCACGACGGCGACCAGCTCGTCCGGCATCAGCTCCTTGGCGTCGAGCGCGCGCGAGCTCGGGCTCGCACCGACCACCCCGACCTCCACGCGACCTTCCTCGAGCCACTCCGAGACCTGCCGCGAGGAGCCGATGAGCAGCGAGATCGAGATGTCGGGGTACTTCGCCTTGAACTGACCGATCAGCGCCGGCAGCACGTACTCGCCGGGGATCGTGCTGCCGCCGACCACCAGCTCACCGCTCATCCGCCCCTGGAAGCGCTCCAGCGCCTGCTGCGCCTCGCGCGACAGCGCCAGCATGCGACGCGCGTAGCCGAGCAGCAGCTGGCCCGCTCGCGTCGGCGTGGCTCCACGTCCCAGACGGTCGAGGAGCTGCACGCCGAGCTCGTCCTCGAGGGCGCGGACGTGCTCCGAGATCGTCGGCTGGGTGAGAAAGAGCGCCTCCGCGGCGCGGGAAAAGCTGCCGAGCTCGGCGACTTTGGCGAAGATCTCGAGCCGGCGGATGTCCATGTCTAGGAAAGCCGAAGGGCCCTGACGGGCCCTTCGCAGTTCATCGGACGCATCACGGCCTCAGTGGCAGCCGCAGCCGCCACCTCCGCAACATCCTCCGCCACCGGTCGTCATCGTCGACGGGACTGGACTGTCGCTGCGTAGACCGAAGACGGAGAGCTTGCGCATCACGTCGCCGCTGTCGCACGTCGGGCACGCGACCTTGGTCGCTGGTCCGTGGACGTACTTCTCGAAGTCCTTGCTGCAGCGCCGGCAGCGGTACTCGTAGATGGGCATCCGTCTACTCGCCGCCTCGCTGGACGTAGCTCTTCACGAACTCCTCGGCGTTCTCCTCGAGGATGTCGTCGATCTCGTCCAGGAGCTTGTCGATGTCTTCCTTGATCTTCTTGCCCTTCTTGGCGAGCTCCGGATTGGCGGCTGCACCATCACCGCCACCTTCGTTCGGCTTGGTCGGGCGTGTTTCCTTCTTTTTCTGCTCTGCCATGTGGCCCTCCATCGGGCTCAATGACCGTGTGCCACAGTCCTCACCCCGCCACGTCCTCATTCTAACCGAGGGGTTCGGCGGCGTCGCTACCTTCTGAACTGCTTGCTCAGGCTCAGGGTCTGGTGCTGGTACGACGACGTCAGGCCCACACCATATACCCGATCCGGGCGCCCGCGCAGCCGCTCGAACCATACCTTGAACGAGGTCTGGCCGTCGTAGACCATGAACGGGACCTCGCGCGCCCTCACCTCCATAACAACCTTCGTGCCGAGAACGCTCCCGTCGCCGAAACCGAAGCCCGGATCGAAGAACCCCGCGTAATGCGTGCGAATCTCCCCGGCGCCCGCATCGTAGACCACCATCTCGGCCGCAAACTCGGGCGGGACGCGGATGCGCTCTTTGGACACGAGAATGTAAAAACGGTTCGCTTCCAGGATGTAGCCGTCGCGAACGCTGGCCTTGATCGGCTCCCAGAAATCCGCCGGGTCGTACTGTCC
>DASTCJ010000107.1:0-28650 GCA_035605575.1 Candidatus Methylomirabilota bacterium | reverse complement strand
TGAGCAGGCCGATCCCCAGCAGCTTTGCCGCCTGCTGCATCGGCCTCGGATCCCGCCGCCCGGTCGAGTCAAGGACCACACCAATGCGGTCGATAGTCGGTACCACTGCCTTTAGCAGCTGGAGTCGCTTTGCTTCAATTTCACGGCCGGGGGAGTCGGACAGGCCAGTGATGTTTCCTCCCGGATGCGCCAAACTCGCGACGAGCCCGAACGCTACCGGATCCGACGCACCAGCAATGACGATCGGAGTGCTCGTTGTGCTGCGTTTGGCGGCAATCACAGCCGACGTCCCCGCTGCGATGATGACATCGACATTCAGCGCGAGCAGTTCCGCTGCCAGGGCCTCGAGCTGCTCAGGCCGGCCTTCGGCGGACCGTCGTTCAACGGCCATATTGCGCCCGACTACCCACCCAAGCTCGTCAAGCCGCAAGAGGAATGCGTTCCAGATCGGGGCCGTCTGCGGAGCCGGAGAACCGAGAGTGATGTACCCGAGCCGAACGACCCGGGGGCCCGGCGGGGATTGAGCCGAGACTGGTCCGGCTAAAAGTACGAGCGCCATCACAAGCCCAACGAAACTGATATTCATACTGAGCCTGTCTGCTCCTTACCGAGTCCCTTGACCTTGCGCCGGAGTGTGGCGGATCTCTCGCGACCGGTCCAGAACTTTGGCGGATACGTTCGATCGCTCTTCGGCATCGTGGACTGGCCGCTAGTGCACACGAATCGGTGCAGTCGCGTCTGTGGTGCATGCACACGTTCGTGTGCACTCGGTCTGCTCCCCGACATATCGAATGATCCAATTACGCAATTTGACAGGCGATCGAGGTTGGGCATGCGGTTCGCTATCGCCTGGCCGGTATGACTCACGATGCCGAGGCGCGCCTCGAAGACGCCCTGCTGCCGGCAGGCTCGGAGGGCGCCGACGAGTTGCCGCTGAAGGAAGCGTGCGAGCAGTTCGAGCGTCAGTACGTGATTCGCGCATTGGACCGGCGCCGATGGAATATCACTCGGGCCGCGCGCGTGCTGAAAGTGCACCGGAATACGATCCTGCGGAAGCTATCGGCGTGGGGGCTGGAACGGCCTAAAACCGGCGCATCCTCAACGTCCTAGAACTCGAAACGATTAGAGGAGGCAATTGAATGAATCGTATTGGGTATCGCCTATTCCCGCCGTTCGCGCAGGCAGAACCGGAGACGGATGATGAGCTTTCTCGCGATGCGGTCACCAACGACGACGTCGAGATGACCGCGTTCCATATCAGGTCGCGGCGCTTTGGTCGACGGCGGTTCGGCGGCTTCGACCCAGAGGAGGTCACGGCATTCCTCGATGATGTCGCCGAGGCGTTGTACCTCGCTCAGATGCGGCACATCGAGGTGGCCACACAACTGAAATTGGCCGAAGACGAGCTCAAAGTGCTCACGATCAAGCAGGCGTCGCTGCCGCCATCAGACGCGTTCTCGCCAGCGGACCAACCGGCGACATCGATGGGTCGACACAATGGACACCAGGACGATGGCGCCGCTCACACTCGGCTGGAGAACTTACGCAGTACGGCGTTGCAGGAAGTGGAGGCGCTGCTCCACGACGCTCAGCTCCAAGCACAGGCACTTACCGATGCCGCGCAGGAGCGTGCCGCGACGATTCTTCGCGAAGCTGACGCGCTGAAGGCGCAGCGGCAAAAGCAAGCCGACCAGCTGCTCGCTGAGGCAACCGTTACCGCGGAGTCGATTCTGATGACCGCACGAGATCAAGAAGCATCGCTACGGGGTGAGCTTTCTCGTCTTGCCGAAAGCCGTCTTCGCATGCTCGACGACGTATGGGCGACGCTCAACGGGTGTCAGGAGTGGCTGTCGATGGCCGATCCGCGCCGGCAACGCCCCGAAGCACAGGACGACGGCCTGGACCGCGTGGCATGATGCGACCGTAGCCACTCATCACGCCTTGCGGTAAATGTCTCCGCCACCCAAAGCCGCCGCATTGCGAAGAGGCTCATAGACCAACGTGGCTACGAAATCGCGGCAAACGTCTCATTGCCGGAGGGGACCCAGAGCTGTAGCGTTCGATCGGAACTGTTTTGTCTTCGGTCGGGGGAGGAGGCAATGCCCCGCGTACCTGGACAACCTTCGAGGCTTTCGTTCGTCGCCAGCGAGAAGAAGCACAACTCCCCGGCGGTCCAGATTTATCTCTATGCATTCGGACAGGCGGGAACGATTCGCTGGATCGTTGATTTCGAGAATCTTGCCAGCATCGGGGCGAGCCACGCGGCAATCTCGAAAGACCCGGAGTACTTCGAAAAGCTCAAGGAGGCGGAGAGCAAGAACCTGTTTGTTCCAGGTGATCTCGACGACGTCGTCCTGCGGGCAGTGTAGAATCCGTTGGGTCGCGCGGTGACGAAGCGCCAGCCCCACCGTTCGCCGAGACCTGAGCCCTTGCGCGCACATGAGACTGCTTCGCGAGCTGAGAGTCGGCCGCGTCACCGGGTTTCGCCGTCGCCGGCCGCCCTTTCGGCTGGCCCTCGTCGGCCTGGTGGTGCTCCTCACTGCGCTCACCGGGGCCGTGATCGGCGGGCTGGCGTGGCGGGAGCAGCGCGCGGGCTCCCGGGCACTCATCGAGGCTGCCATGGCGCAGGCCGCGCGTCTCACCGCCGCCCACGCCGCCCGCGTGTTCGAGGATGCGGAGGCCTCGGTGCGGGTCGGCCCGGGCCTCGTCGCGCAGGGGCAGCTCGACCCCGACGACTTCGTCGCCCTCGAGCACTTCACGTTGGCCATTCTGCGATCTCATCCACACGTGAGCTGGGTGAGCTACGGCGATCGCCACGATCGGTTCGTCGGGGCCTGGCGCGACGGGCGGGGCAGCATCTTCGTCAACCACAGTTTCCCGACGACGGGCAGTCGGATCCGGCTGGAGGAGGACCGGCTGCTGCCCGGCGGTCGCCGCGAGGAACTCCGACGCTCCGACGACCACAAGTACCGACCATCCGAGCGGCCGTACTTCCGCGCTGCGGCGGCGCGTCGTGACGTGGCGTGGACAGAGCCGTACGAATTCTACGCGGGTGGTGGCCTTGGCATCACGTGCGCGGCGCCGGTGCTGGACGCCGTCGGCGTGCGCGGCGTCTTCACCGTGGACTTCTCGCTTGAGCGGCTCTCGGGCACGCTACAGGAGTTGGAGGTGTCGCCGCGAGGGCGAGTGTTCGTCGCTACCGGGCAGGGGGCCGTCCTCATTGGCCGGCGCGGCCTGGGCGCCTCGCGGGCGGAGGTAATCGACGCCGAGTTGGCCGCCGCGCTGGCGCGGCGCGGGCCCAGTGAGCAGGAGGGGATGTTCGAGCTCGACCATCACGGCGAGCGTTACCTGGTGCGGGCCGTTCCCCTCGACGTCGGCGATCTGAAGTGGTTCGTGAAAGTCGTCGTTCCCGAACGCGACTATACGGAGCAGATCGACGCCCAGGCCCGACTCGCTCTGATTTTCGGCGGTGTCGCCCTCGGCCTCGCCCTCGTCGGCGGTATCGCGATGGCCGGCTGGATTGCCCAGCCGTTGCGCGAGCTGGCCCGGCTCGCCCAACGCATCCGCCACGGTCATCTCGATTTGACCGCAATGCCGCGCAGTCGCGACGAGATCGGTGTGCTCGCACGGGCCATGAACGACATGGTCGGGGCGCTTCGCGACCGCGACTTCATCCGGGAGACGCTCGGGCGCTACGTCAGCCCCGAGCTGGCCGAGCAAGTCCTGCGCGACCGCGACGCGCTGCAGATGGGCGGTGAGGTGCGGGAAGTCGCCATGCTCATGTCCGACTTGCGAGACTTCTCCGGACTGTCCGAACGTCTCGGGCCGGAGGCGATGATCGCCCTGCTGAACCGCTATCTCGCGTGCATGACACCAGTGATCCTGCAGCATCGTGGCGTCATCGACGAGTTCATCGGCGACGCGATCTTCGTGCTGTTCGGCGTCCCCTTCAGCCGGCCCGACGACGCCGAGCGAGCGGTGTGCTGCGCCCGGGCCATGCAAGAAGCGTTGGCGGCATTCAACCATGACAGCGGTTCGCACGGCCAGCCGGAGTTGGGCATGGGCATCGCCGTGCACATTGGCCGCGTCGTGGCGGGTAATATCGGCAGCCTCGAACGCCTCAAGTACGGCGTGGTGGGACCGGCTGTCAATCTGACCGCTCGCATCCAGTCGCTCACGGCCGCCGGCGAGGTGCTCCTGTCCGACACGTTGCTGGCGCGCGTTTCCTCGATCGTCAGCGTCACGCCCGGACGCCAAGAGCGGGTCAAGGGGATCGCGGAGCCGGTCGTCGTGCACCGGCTGCTGGAGGTCAAGGCTCTCCTTAACCGCGATGCCGGGGTGTAATTTGTGTGCAGCGCTCCCAGCTGAGGCTCCAGACGTTCGGCTTCCTGAACGATGGAACGCAAGAGGCCGTTCATCAGATCGTCGCAGTTTCGGGGTCGGCAGCGCGACTTCGGCGGGGCTCAGAGCTGTCCTCGACGGCGCTCGTCTGCCTGGGTGAGGCGTCTTCCAGATGGGGCGTCCGTGTCGCAGTGGGGCGCCGGAACCGCTGTGGCCTTCACTATGTCCGCCGCAACTTCGCGAGAACTTGCTCTTGTCCCTCGGCCCGGAAGATGCATGGGAGAGCGTCCGGCATTGCGCGCACGTCGGGAGATGGGCGCCGAGGCGTGGAGGTGACGATGACGCTGTATCTCACGCCCTTCGTGTTGATCGGCGGACTCCTCGTGCTGGGACTGCTCGCGGGCGCCGGGTTGGTGCTGTTGGCCGTACTGCGAGAGCGTGCGGACCTCACGACTCACGATGAGGCGGCCGACGAGCACAAGCGGGCCGCCTGAGTCGGCGCGCGCCCTACCCCACAAGGTGGTGACGAGGAACTGCCGATCGGCGCGATGACCGATGGCATGGAGGGCGTGAAGCAGATGGTCGACGGCAGGCAGCGTGCGCCGTGTGCGATGCTCGCATGCTAGTCACCGTTTGTGACGCCAAGGTGGTACGCCATGCGGCTCAGGCACGTTCTCGTTCCGACAGATTTTTCGCAGCCGGCGCTTCAGGCGTTGCGCTATGCGGTGGAGGTCGCTGCGCTTCATCAGGCGAAGCTAACGCTGCTCCATGTGCTACCACCGCACTCTGCTACCGACGTCTACTACGCTTCCGCCTGCCCTGAGGCCCCGCAGTCGACGGGCGACCCGCGGCTTGATGCCCTCTTCGGATCGCACAGCCCGTCGGAACCAGCGGTCGTCCGCAGTGATCCGGATCAGGACGCTCTAACGCAGCTTCGTGATCTCATGGCGGACACCTTCCACGGCATGTGGGAGGCCGAAGTCGCGCGCGGCCAGCCAGCAAACGCCATTGTTCGCTTCGCGCAGGAACGCGATGTCGACCTCATTGTGATGGGAACCCATGGCCGTACTGGGCTGCAGCACGTGTTCTTAGGGAGTGTGGCGGAAAAGGTCGTGCGGCAGGCTCCGTGTCCGGTAGTGACCATCGGGGCCAAGCGATGTGCGCCGGTGATCCGGAGCCAAAGGCAGTGGTGTGGTGGAAGTCTTGTCAGCGCCCGGCCGAGGATCGATTCGCCCGAAGACCCACTCGTGAACTAGCAGGAAGGTGTGCGATGAACGTCTGGCTCGTGCTCATCGCGATTGAGACTATGGCAGTGGTCTACATCATGGTCCCTAAGTGGCTCGCCACGCGCAGATATTTCCGCCGCTACAAGCTCGTTCGCTGTCCTGTCGTCGGCCTCCGCGCGGGCGTGATGATCAGTCGCGCGGGGTTGGCGGAGGTACTTGGCCGCCCTTCGCTCAGGCGGATTTCGGACTGCACGTTTTGGCCTCAGCGGAAGAACTGTGCGCAGCGCTGCCGGCTCCTGGCCGATGAAGAAATTCTGGAGTATCGCCGATCGGGCGCCTAAGGCGTTGGGCGGACAGACGGACGAGCTGCCAACTGCATCGGCTTTGAGGCAGGTGATCCATGCCAACCGAATTCAGCGTTAACCTCAAAGACCAGCCGGGGACGCTGGGTCGGTTCGCCGGTGTCCTCGGCGACGCCGGCGTTAACATCGAGGCGATCGCGGGCAGCAGTCGTGAGGGGACGACTCGCGTCCAGTTCGTCTGTAACGCGCCAGATCGCGCTGCAAAGAGTCTCGAGACCGCATGTATCGAGTACACCACCCGCGACGTACTCATTGTCAGGGTCCTGGATGAGCCCGGGACGCTGGGCGACGTCGGCCTGGTCATGGCGAAGGCCGGCATCAATATCGACTCGATCTACGTCACCACGCGCGGGCATCTCGTGCTGGGCGTCGATGATCTCGCCGGGGCGATCCAGGTCGCCGGAGGCATGGCGGTCATGACGCCAGACTAAGGCGGGTTTCTCATCATGCCCTCCGGTAAATGTCTCCGCCGCCCTTCCGGAACTCCTCCGCCTTTTCGCGGAGGCCCTGCGCCAAGGCGATCGTCTCCGACGCGACCCCCTCACGCTCCGCGTACTCGCGCACCTCCTGCGTGATCTTCATCGAGCAGAACTTGGGGCCACACATCGAGCAGAAGTGCGCGACCTTGGCGCCCTCGGCGGGCAGCGTCTCGTCGTGGAACTCGCGCGCGGTGTCCGGATCGAGCGAGAGGTTGAACTGGTCCTCCCAGCGGAACTCGAATCGCGCCTTCGAGAGCGCGTCGTCCCAGTCGCGGGCGCGTGGATGCCCCTTCGCGATATCCGCGGCGTGGGCGGCGATCTTGTAGGCGATGACCCCGTCCTTCACGTCCTTCTTGTTCGGCAGCCCGAGGTGCTCCTTCGGCGTGACGTAGCAGAGCATCGCGGTGCCGAACCAGCCGATCATCGCGGCCCCGATGGCGGACGTGATGTGATCGTAGCCGGGCGCGATGTCCGTCGTGAGCGGGCCGAGCGTGTAGAACGGCGCCTCGTGGCAGACCTCGAGCTGACGGTCCATGTTCTCCTTGATCAGATGCATCGGCACGTGGCCGGGGCCCTCGATCATGACCTGAACGTCGTGCTCCCAGGCGATCTTCGTCAGCTCGCCGAGCGTGTCGAGCTCGGCGAACTGCGCTTCGTCGTTGGCATCGGCGTTGGAGCCGGGGCGCAGGCCGTCGCCGAGCGAGAACGCGATGTCGTAGGCGGCCATGATCTCGCAGATCTCGCGGAAGTGCGTATAGAGGAAGCTCTCCTGATGATGCGCGAGGCACCACTTGGCCATGATGGAGCCGCCGCGCGAGACGATGCCGGTGACGCGCTTGGCGGTGAGCGGCACGTAGCGCAGGAGCACGCCGGCGTGGATGGTGAAGTAGTCCACGCCCTGCTCGGCCTGCTCGATCAGCGTGTCGCGATAGAGATCCCATGTGAGGTCTTCGGCCTTGCCGCCGACCTTCTCGAGCGCCTGGTAGATGGGCACGGTGCCGATGGGCACCGGACTGTTGCGTAGGATCCACTCGCGCGTCTCGTGAATGTTCTTGCCGGTGGAGAGATCCATCACGGTGTCGGCGCCCCAGCGGATGGCCCACGTGAGCTTGTCGACCTCTTCCTCTATCGAGGACGCCACCGCGGAGTTGCCGATGTTGGCGTTGATCTTCACGAGGAACTTCCGGCCGATGATCATCGGCTCGGACTCGGGGTGGTTCACGTTCGAGGGCAGGATGGCGCGGCCGCGCGCGATCTCGTCGCGCACGAAGTCGGCGTCCATACCCTCGCGGATGGCGACGAACTCCATCTCGGGCGTAACCTCGCCGCGGCGCGCGTAATGCATCTGCGTCACTACCCGGCCCGGCCGTGCGCGGAGCGGTCGTCGCACGCTCGCAAAGCGCACACCGCCGAGCGTGGGGTCTTCGTCGCGCCGGCGGCGATACTGCGACGTCGGCCCGGGCAGCTCCTCGACGTCCCCGCGGCCGAGGACCCACGGCGAGCGAAGGGCCGGCAGACCGCGCTTGATATCGGAGTGGGCGTCGGCGTCGGTGTACGGACCGCTGGTGTCGTAGAGACGCAGCGGCGGCTCGCCGCCGGACAGGCCGATCTCCCGCATGGGCACGCGAATATCGGGGCGCGAGCCGGCAACGTAGATCTTGCGCGAGTGAGACATCGTGTGGCCTCCCTTCGCTGGTATTACCCAGGTCAGGTTCATGCGGTCGGCGACGGCGGCCGCCCTCTCAGCCCGGTCATCCCGAGCTCCCGCGTTTGAACAGCGGTGACTCGCAGTAAGCCTACGTCGGAAGCGCCTGCGGAGCAAGCGGCTCACATTTTCTATGGGTTAGCGCCGGCCGGCCGCGGCTAGGATGGAGCCCGTGCGAGTGCTGCGCTCGCTGCTGCTGATCATCGCCATCTTGGTCGGACTGGCGGGCGGCGGCGCCCTCTACCTCACCCAGCCGGTGTACTCGGCGGTTCGCAATCAGTCGACGGGTGCCGTCGTCGCGCCCGGCCGGCTGCACGCGCACGTCAAGATGCTGAGCGAGACGCTGGTGCCGCGCCACTGGCAGGCGCCGGAGAACCTCGATCGCGCGGCCGCGTATATCGTCAAGCAGCTCATCCGGTTCGGCGGGCGCGTCACCGAGCAGGCCTACGACGTCGACCGTGCCGGCCGCTTCCGCAACGTGGTGGCTTCGTTCGGGCCGCAGGCCGGCTCGCGGGTGGTCGTCGGCGCCCATTACGACGCGCTCGGCACGCTGCCCGGCGCCGACGACAACGCCAGCGGCGTGGCCGGGCTCCTCGAGCTCGGCCGCCTGCTCGGCGAGACGAAAGCCCTCGGCGCCCGCGTCGACCTGGTGGCCTTCACGCTCGAGGAGCCGCCGTACTACGCGACGAAGGACATGGGGAGCTTCGTGCACGCGGCGGCGCTGAAGCGCGAGGGCGCCGTCGTGCGCGCGATGATCTCGCTCGAGTCGATCGGCTACTACAACGACGCGCCGGGCAGCCAGCGGTTTCCGCATCCGCTGCTCGGCCTGCTGTATCCGTCGACCGGCGACTTCATCACCGTCGTCGGACGCGTGGGACAGGGCGCGCTCGTGCGGCAGGTGAAGAAGGCGATGCAGCGCGCGACCTACCTGGACGTGTACTCCATCACCGCTCCGAGCAGACTCACCGGGGTCGACTTCTCCGATCACCGGAGCTTCTGGACGCACGGCTACCGCGCGGTGATGATCACCGACACCGCGTTCTATCGCAACGAGCGCTACCACACGGCGCGCGACACGGCGGACACGCTCGACTACGACCGGATGGCCGAGGTGGTGCGCGCGGTGCACCACGCAGTCGTCACACTCGCCAAGTAGCTGCGGCGCGCTCACGCCCGCCGCGCGCTCAGGGTGTCGCCCTGGCGCGCGGCCGGCGTGAGAGCATCGGGGCTCAGCGTCGCGGAGTCTTGACTACGTCGATATTGGAGTATGGCGAGATGCTGCTGTCATTGTACGCGGCGACGCGATAGTAGTACGTGGCGTTTCGCGTGACGTTCACATCGTTAAACTCCGTCGTGTCCGTCGTGGTCGTGCCGATCACAGCGAACGTCTTCCCACCATCCGTCGATCGCTCGATTCGGAACCCGGTTTGTGAGTCACCGGTATCACCGTCGGTCCACCTCAGCTGAACAAGGCTCGTAGATACCGCGCCCGCGTCCAGATCGATTGGCGCAGCGAGGACCACAGGATTCGTGGAGACGCCCTCGTGCGCGCCGACATCGTAGGCGGCGCCGACCGGTCGTTCCGTGCCGAGATAGTCGTCGTCGACTAAAGTTGAAAGATCTTCGCCAGCATCGATCACCGGGCTGCCGGTAAGCGGTCGGTACAGGTCCGTCGCATCGAGCCGGAGGTCCACAGCCGACAGTGTGTCCTTATCGCCCTTCTGCGGCCAGGCGTTGAACGCATACGTCCCGTTGGCACACGGAGTGGAGTCGAGCACAACCTCGCTCGGACCGCCATCGCTGAACCAGATGTTGTGGTTCGAGGTGATCGCGCAGGACTTGTAGAGGTACACCAGCGGCCGCGTGCTGGCCGGATCGAGAATCACCACGTTATTCTTGAACACGATTGCGTCTGGCACCGTCCCGTGCTGGTTGGGCGCTGCGCGAAAGGCGCCCTGGTTCGTGCGGGCGACGTTCACCAGGGTGTTGTTGACGAAGGTGACCTTGTGTCCGGCAATCGTCCCGAGCCCGGCCATGGCGGTGTTCACCACGATGTTATTGCGGGCAATCGAGTTCAGCGCTTCGTACCCGCCGTCGTTGGTGTGGTCCGAATCGCCATAGTTGCCATTGAAGTTGCGGATGAACGCGAGGTCGGTCTCCGAGCCGAGAAGAATCCCGGCGTAGCCGGTGTTCACCACAAGGTTCTTTTCCACAACCGCGCCTGTCGTCCCGCCCTTGACGTAGAGGCCGTTGGTCGTGATGTCGTGAATGTAGTTGCCGCGAATCGTCGCGCCGATCGAGCCGATCATATCGATCCCTTCGGCGTTCGAAGCATCGCGGACGCCCGTTGGACCGATTTCGTTGTTCTCGATGACCACCCGATCGGCCCGCTGCGCCTTGATCCCATCCCGGCCCGTGTGATGGATGTAGTTGCCGAGGATGTTCTGGTCCGTCTGCGCTCCGTTCGCGTCGTCGAGCTTGATGCCGTAGTACGCGCCTCCCTGAATCTCGAGGTTCTCGATCGTCACGTTGCTGGCGTAAACGGCGATGACGGACTGGGGGCCGTTGAGCTTTGTTCCCGCCACGATCGCCGCCTTCGTGGGATCGCCGATGTTCGTGGCGATGGTCAATCCCGGCTTCGTGACGGACAGCGTCCGCGTGATCGTATAGCGTCCGGATCGCAGATAGATGGTGTCGATCGAGCTGCTCGCCTGGGCGACCTCGAGAGCGCGACCCGGCGTCGCGAAGGGCGAGCTCAACGATCCATCCCCGGTACTATCGCTGCCATTGGTCGCCACGTAGACGGCGGCGGCTGCGACCTCCCCGGCTGACGTCAACAGGAACATCAGGCCGATCGCCCACACGCATTTCGCAATCCTGGTGACGTGTTTCATCCGATGCGCTCCCCAACATTAAAGGTTTGCAATGATGGCCGTTTGCCGATTTCGCCGACCGGCGCGCTTCATCAAGTACCGTGCCGGACGCGCCGGGGCGCGACGGCCGTGGTCCCTCCTTTCGCGGCGCGGCTTTTTGAAGCGGCGAGCAGGCGCGGAATTACCACCGACGTCACCCCCGTCCGTCGGCGAGCGTCGGGCAGTCAGTCGCCCGACGTTCTAGACATTACATTTCGGACTCACGTGCCGGAGACCGCCCCGGACACGAGGCCGCTCACCAGGCACCGCTTGAAGGCGTAATAGTAATAGAGGACGACGGGCGGGATCGAATAGAACGATCTTCGCGGATTAGCATGCGGGGATGACGACTCTACCGGCGAAGTGCGGATGGCCCGACTACATCCTCCGAGATTTTTCGTTCGCAGACTTCCCGCGCGGTGCGCGCGTGCTCGACCTCGGCTTCGGCAGCGGCGACCAGCTTCGCGAGCTCATTGCGAGCGGCTGTCGCGCCGTCGGTGTCGACTTCGACCATGGACTGGCCCGCGCCGGCCGCGGCGCTGGATTGACGGCCTGTCAGGCGGCGGCCGAGGCGCTCCCATTCGCGAGCGGGGTGTTCGACGGCGTCGTGTGTAAGGTCGTCTTTCCCTACACCGACGAGGCACGGGCCGTCGCCGAACTCGCCCGCGTCCTGCGCCCGGGCGGGACTGCCCTCGTGTCGTTCCACGGGCTCGGGTACAGCCTGCGATACCTTTTGACCGGACGACACTGGAGACGCCGGCTCTACGCTGCGCGTGTGATCGCGAACACGCTGTTTTATTCCGTCACCGGGCGGCGCCTTCCCGGCTTCTGGGGCGATACGATATATCAGAGCGAGCGCCGGCTTCGCCGCTATTACAGACAGACGGCGCTGGAGTGCAGGCCGACGCCGGCGCCGCGGTTCCTGGGGGCCCCGGTGTTCATCTACCATACGCTCCGGAAGAGGGAGTGAGCCGGCGCGTCCTCACGTCCCCGACACGGCGCCGGAGACCAGCCCTCCCACCAGATACCGCTTGAACGCGTAGTACAGCACCACCGGCGGGATCGAGTACACGGTCGATACCGCCATGAGCAGATTCCACGGAGCGTTGTCGGTCGTCAGGAAGTTCGACATCGCCACGGGCAGGGGGATGTGCTGCTCGCCGGTCAGGAGCAGCAGTGCGTAGAGATACTCGTTCCACGCATAGAGAAACGCGTAGGTGCCGATGGCGATCAGAGGCGGAATGATGAGCGGGACGTAGAGATAGAAGAACGTCGCCACCGTTCCCGCGCCGTCGATGGCGCCGGCTTCTTCGATCTCCGGCGGCAGCGAGCGGGCGTAGTCCGAAAGCACCCAGAGCGCGTACGGCGTGGCGAAGGTGACCATCGCCAGCACGAGCGACAGCTTGGTGTCGATGAGGTCGTAGTCGGCCATGAGCTTGAAGAACGGGATCGAGAGGAACGACGACGGGATGACGTACGTGAACAACGTCAGCCCGGAGACGTAGCGGCGGAAGCGGAACTTCATGCGGGCCATGGCGAACGAGCCCATGGCCGCGATGGCGCCCACGAGCACCATCGTCCACAGCGACACGGTCAGGCTCGTGAGGAGCTGTTGCCAGAAGTAGCGGACGAACGGATTGTCCTGGCCCATCGTGTACACGTAGCTGCGGAGCGTCGGGTTGTCGATGTAGAGCGCCGGCTGGAACAGGTCGTTCGTCGGCGTGACGGACAGCAACACCATGTAGTAGACGGGAAACAGCGTCCAGACCAGGATGACGATGGTCAGGGCCAGCATCGTCATGCGCAGCCCGGTCTGCCGGCGAGCGCGCTTCAAATCTTCACCCAGCGCATGAGCATGCCGATGAACAGCAGCGTCACCGGCAGCGCCACCGCGAACGTCGACAGCCCCCATTCGAGCCGGCCCATCGCGAACGTGTAGCGATACGCGAGCGTGGCGAGCACGTGGGTGGTGTCGCCCGGCGCGCCGCCCGTCAGCAGCCACGGCACCGTGAAATCGCCGAGCGTGAAGACCATCGAGAGCAGCGTGCAGATGAGGTAGAGGCTCTTGAGCAGTGGAAAGGTGATCGAGAAGAAGTTCTGCATGACGCCGCCGCCGTCGATGGCGGCCGCCTCGTAGAGCTCGTTCGGGATGGCACGACGCCCGGCCAGGAAGATGATCGTCCAGAAGGGCAGGTACTTCCAGATGTGGAAGATGATCACGAAGGCGAGCGCCGTGTCGTGCTGGGCGAGCCACGGCACCGACTGAAAGCCGAGCTTGGTGAGCAGGTGATTGAAGATGCCCCACTGCGAGTTCAGCATCCACCGGAAGGAGAGGATGCCGGGCAGGGCGGGGATCGCCCACGGGATCAGGAACAGCGCCGCGAGCACGCGGATGGACACGAACGGGTAGTCGAGGATGCCCGAGAGCAGCAGCGCGAGGACGAGCTTCACGTTGACGGCGACGATGACGTACCAGAGCGTGTTCGAGACGGTCTGGCGGAACACCGGGTCACCGAAGATCGCGCGGTAGCTGTCGGGGTCGCTGGCGGCGTAGAGGCCGGACAGCATCGGGTAGAGCACGAACGCCGCAAAGAGAAACAAGAGCGGCGCCGTGAAGATGAAGCCCTGCAGCGTCGGCGAGCGCAGCACGGCCGGCCAGCGCCGGGCAACGGCGACGGGCGAGGGCGGCGCCAGCCCGCCCTCGCGCACCGTCCGACTCATCGCCGTCCTACTTGTACTGCGCGAAGATGGCCTTCATGCGCTCGATCATCTCGTCGGCCGCCTTCTCGGCCGGCCACTTGTCCGTGATGATCCGCGAGATGGCCTTGGCGTAGGCGAACTCGTCGTAGACCTGCGAGAGCGCCGGGTGCTTGTAGTGCTCGAACACCTTGTTGTCGCGCTCGAGGAAGATCTTGGTGGCCACCGGCACGTGCAGGTCCTTCTGGCCCTTCGGACCCTTGTGGCCTTCCTTCCAGAAGGGATCGGCCGCCACGTCGGTGAAGGCGGGGAACCAGCGGCCGTTGGCCGCCTTGATGTACTCGAGGAAGCGATCCTTCTCGACCACGAACTTGATGAAGTCCTTCGCCTTCGCCTGGTTCTTGCTGTCCTTCGGGATGATGATCGTCTTCACCGCCGACAGATACCGCGCCTTCTTGCCGTCGGGACCGTCCGGCCACTCGATGGTGGCCATGTTGTCGAAGTAGTTCTTCTTCTCCGCATCGTCCTTGTTGAAGAACTGCGCGGCCGGGATCGACTGCGACGGGTTCGGCGTCATCACCAGCGTGCGGCTGTGGAAGCCGGCGTTGTTGTCGCCGTCGGTCCAGTTCGTCGCGTCGGGCGGCACGTAGCCCGAGGTGAACAGCTCGCCGAAGAACTTCAGCGTGTCGACGACGGCCTTCTTGTTCTTCGGCTGATCGGCCACGATCTTGCCGTTCTTGTCGAGCAGCTCGCCGTTGAACGACAAGAGCGCCATCTCGAAGTTGTAGAGCGTGTCGCTGGCGCGCGTGGACTCCGTCATGCCGATGCCGTAGAGCTTGCCGTACTTGGCGGCGTCCTTCTTGCGCAGCGTGTCCTGCGCCTTCTTCCAGTATCCCCAGTACTCGTCCCACTTGAGCGGGATCTTCGCGGGATCGTCCTCCATGCCCGCCTCGCGCAGGAGGTCGCGCCAGTAGTGGATGTGCATCGTCTGCGCTTCGATGGGCACCCCGTAATACGCGCGCTTCTTCGTCTTGTTGTTCCAGACGTACGCGACCTCGAGCATCTTCTCGTTGTAGCGGGACTTCAGCTCCTTGACGACGTCCGAGACGTCGGCGAGCTTGTCGTCCCATCCGTACTTGGGGACGACCTGCCAGTCGTTGTAGAAGCAGAAGGCCACGTCCGGCACGCGGCGGGCGATGAGGGCGGCCGTGATCTTCTTGAGCAGATCTTCCTGCGCCGTGAAGGAGAGATCGACCTCGACCTTTTGCTTCGCCTCGAACTCCTTCACGATCTTCTGCATCGCGATGTCTTCTTCCGGGTAGTAGCCCTTGTTCCACCACACGACCAGCTTGCCGCCCTGCGCGCGCGCGACGGCCGGGACACCGGCGAGCGACGTGGCGCTCGCAGCGAGCGCAGTGCTCTTCAAGAACTCACGGCGTGTCTGCCGCATGCTATGCCTCCTCCTCGAGGTGACGTCCGGCCCGAGCGGAATGGTGGGTCGCGACGCGGCGGGAGTATACCGCGACTTCTCGGCGGCATCAGCCGCGGGCTGAACGGCTCTCAGCACGGCGGCGATCCGACGGTGCGGGCGCGGCTGTCCCGCCGGGTCCCGGGAAAATCGCCGCGGGGTGGTGTGGCCGCCGCGTAGGCGGACTGCCCGGCTCGACGTGGAGCGGTCTCGCGATCTCTGCGATTTTGTTCGAGCCGCCGTTTGGCACGCACTATGCCAGGAGTAAGAATCGTTCGAGGTCGTCCAAATCGGTTCCAAGGGCGAGGAGGATCGCGATGAGGATGCTGAAGACCGTATTCGTCGCCCTGCTCGTTTTTTGTGCCGCCACGGAGATGCCGACGCCGGAAGGGTTGACCGAACCGACGACCGCCACGACAACGTGGACGGCGCCCTGAGGAGGTCGTTCTGTACAAGTCCCTCGACCCACGTGTCGACCAGTTCAGGCAGGTGTCCTTGTTCGCGGACTGCAGTGACGAGGAGCTTGGTCGGATCGCCGACATCTCCACCTCGGTCGAGCGTCCGGCCGGTTCGATCCTGACAAAGGTCGGAGAATCCGGGGATTCGTTCTTCTTCATCGTCGACGGCCGGGTGTCGGTGGAGACAGCGGCCGGCGCCGGGGATCCCCTCCACAGTGGCGACTTCTTCGGCGAGATGAGCCTCATCGATGGAGAGCCGCGCTCGGCTACCGTGACCGCGCTGACCGATGTTCGGCTTCTCGTCGTCCATCGCATTCACTTCTGGCAGCTGCTCGACGACGCCCCCGATCTCCTGCGCCGGATACTGGCGGCGCTGTCCCGACGCGTGAGGCGGCTCGAACAGGCGGCCAACGCGTTGCGACAGCGCATGAACCAGACCTGACGGGCGCTTCGCGTTTTTCCCCTCCGCTCCGAATCGGCCCCGGCGAGTCATCGCGTCCGCCGGTGATATGATTCGCAAATTCGGTCGCGGAGGAATGTCATGAAGCTCGTCGACGGCTGCGCAGTGGTCACGGGAGGCGGATCGGGGATCGGACGCGCCATCGCGGAGGCGCTCGCGGGGGCCGGGGCGCCGGTGGCCGTCGTCGACCTCATGGCCGATGGCGGCAAGGACGCCGCCGGCAAGATCAGCGCCGGCGGCGGCAAGGCCACTTTCGTCCAGGCCGACGTCAGCCGCTGGAGCGATGTCGACGCCGCCGTTGGCACCGCCGTGCGTCAGCTGGGGCCACTCGGCATCCTCGTCAACGCCGCCGGGATCCTCGACGGCTACGCGCCGATGGAGGAGCTGACGCCGGCCGTCTGGGAGCGCGTCATCGCCATCAACCTCGGCGGCACGTTTTTCGGGTGCAAGCGCGCGCTCACCGAGATGCTGCCCCGCGGCGAAGGCCGCATCGTCAACATCGCGTCGGTGGCGGGGATGGTCGGCTCGGGCGGCGGTCCCGCCTACACGGCCTCGAAGCACGGCGTGGTCGGGCTGACGAAGCAGCTTGCCATCAACTATGCGGACAAGGGCATCACCATCAACGCCATCGGGCCGGGCGCCGTGCAGACGGGGCTGCGCGCCAACACCGTGAAGATTCTCGGCGCCGATGCGCCGATCATGCGCGGAGTCGGTGGCGATGACGCCGCCGTGCGCGCCATCACGCCGGCCGGCCGGCGCGGAACGCTCGAAGAGATCGCCGCCGCCGCCGTGTACCTGGCGTCACGCGAGGCGGCGTACGTGAACGGCCATACGCTCATGGTCGATGGAGGCTGGATCGCCCGATGATCAAGAAATTCTCCGTTCTCTACGTCGGTCAGATCGAGCTCGAGAACATCGGGCTGCAGGGCACGCCGTCGGAGGCGCGCCGCTACTCGAACGAGCGCCTGATCGAGGCGTTCTGGACGGCGCGCGACGTCGCCCGGCTCATGGACGACCTCGGCTATCACGCGCTGTGGACGGCCGAGCATCACTTCCAGCGCGAGGGCTACGAGGTCTTCCCGAATCTCATCCAGCTCGGCCTCTGGCTGGCCACGCAGACGCGCCGGCTGAAGTTCGGCTGCGCGTTCAACGTGCTGCCGATGTGGCATCCCGTCCGTCTCGCCGAGGACTATGCGATGGCCGACATCGTCACCGGCGGGCGCGTCATCATGGGCGTCGGCCGCGGCTACCACTCCCGCGAGGTCGAGTCGTTCGGCGCGCCGGTCATCGACCAGGCCGCCAACCGCGAGCTGTTCGAGGAGCAGATGGAGGTCCTGCTCAAGTGCTTCAACGAAGAGAGCTTCAGCCATCGCGGCAAGCACTACACGATCCCGCCCGAGGTGGAGTACCGCGGGTACACGCTCCGTGACATCACCTGCGTGCCCCGGCCGATTCATCTGCCCGTGGAGATCTGGATGCCGATCGCGAGCGGCAAGACGATCGACTTCATGGCGCGACACGACCTGAAGGCGATGGTCACGCTCAACGGCGAGAAGATCCTGGACGACGTCGTGCGGGCCTACCAGGCGGCGTGCGCCAGGGTCGGGCGCGTCAAGCAGCTCGGCGAGGACATGATCTGGGGCGCCGGCGTCTATCTCGCCGACAGCGTCGACGAGGCCATTCGCCGCGTGGAGCCCTCGCACGACGAGCGCTACAAGTGGTTTGCGCCCTTCGGCTTCGTGCGGTACGCGGACGAGCACGGCCGCACGTGGGGCACGCCGGGCGCGCCGGCGCGGGTGCCGAACCTCAAGGACGGCATCCAGCAGAAGGCGTGGTTCGTCGGACCGCCGTCGCAGGTGATCGACGGCATCAAGTCGATCGAGGCGAAGTATCCCGGCCTCGACCAGTTCATGATCCACTGGGCCGAGGGCATCCCGCCGAAGGAGTTCAAGGAGCAGCTGCGGTGGTTCGCGCGCGAGGTGATGCCGGCCTTCGCTGAGTCCTGATACCCTGACGGGGTATTTTCTCGTCGGTGGAGCGCCCGCAACGACGGGGTTTTTTGTTCTTCGCCCCTCGTGCGTGTGGTACTAATACCCTGGGCATTCGAAGAGCCGGGAGACTACCACTCACGGGAGGAGGAAAAATGGCGAAGGGCAAGAAGGCATTCGGCGGCTACTCGATCAACTTCAAGGGCTGCAAAGACTCGATGGAGTCCGTCTTCGGCGGCTCGCCGATCGGGCCGTCCGAGATGACCAAGAAGATCTGGGCCTACGTGAAGCGGAAGAAGCTCTCCGGCAAGCGCTGAATCGGTTGAACGTGGGGGCCCCGAAATGGCCCCCACACCCCCGACGTCGTCGCGCCCCGGCAAAGCCGAGGCGCTCCTCTGGAGGCGCTCATGATCATCACGGAAACGGATCGGTCGATTTACCTCGACGTCTCGAAGATCGACTGGGAGCCGACGAAGTGGCCCGGCATCTTCACGAAGACGCTCTACAAGGATCCCTCGGGCAAGGCGACGACGCTCACCAAGCTGGAGAAGGGCGCCCGACTGCCGAAGCACAAGCACGTCGGTCTCGAGCAGAGCTTCGTTCTCGAGGGCACGCTGGTCGACGACGACGGCGCCTGCACCGCGGGCAACTTCGTCTGGCGCCGTCCGGGCTCGATCCACTCCGCGTGGTCGCCCGACGGCTGCGTCGTCCTGGGCGTCTTCGAGAGTCCGAACGAGTTTCTGGGCTAGGGCAGCTCGCGCAGCGTCCTGATCATGTAATCGGCGCGCACCCCGAGCTCTTCCTCGGGTGCGCCGAGACGGTTGCACCACGCGACCTGGTAGCCAAACGCCTTCGCGCCCGCCACGTCCCACGCGTTCGAGGACACGAACAGCAGCTCGCCGGCCGCGATGCCGAGCACTTCCGGTCCAAGCGCATAGACTGCCGGCGCCGGCTTGTAGATCCGCACGCGGTCGACCGAGATGACGTGATCGAGCTCGCCGGCGAGCCCGCTCGATTGCACCACCGCCTCGAGCATGCGCGGCGCGCCGTTGGACAAGATCGCGCGTGGGTGCAATAGCCGCGCGAGTGCGTCCCGCACGTCGGGAAAGCACGCCAGATGGAGATAGGAATCCATGAGGGTCCGGAGCTGCGCCTCGCTGGCGGCCAGGTCGAGCCGGCGGACGGCATGGCGTAGCGCGGCCTCCGTCACCGCCCAGAAGTCCTCGTAGCGACCCATGAGCGACCGGAGCCACGTGTACTCGAGCTGCTTCTGTCGCCAGAGCACCGAGAGCGCGGCCGGGTCGGCGGTGATCGCGGCCCCGGCCTCGACGACGGAGTGGACGTCGAAGAGCGTGCCATACGCATCGAAGACGTACCCGCGGATGGTCATGCGGCGCGCTGGGGCCGGCGCCCGGTCAGCGAATCGTGGTCGCGCGCCGGGCGCGCACGGGCTTGCGAGCAGGCGCGCGCTTGATGACTTCAGTCTCGAGACCGGTCTCGACGAAGCCGTAGTGGAGCAGGCGCTTGGCGTCGAGGAAGGAGAGCGCGCGCGTGCGCGCGCCCAGCACGATCATGAGGAATTGCTGGCCGCCGCGCCAGGCCGCCACCGCGAGGTTGTAACCGGCCTCCTGCGTGAAGCCCGTCTTGAGCGCCTGTACGCCGCCCGGATCGTTGAAGAGCGGAATGTGGCGGGTGTAGACCCGACCGCGGTAGACGAACGTCTGGCCCCCGAGGAGCGGCCGCGACATCGGATAATCGTGCAGCAGCCGCGCCGTCAGCTGCGCCATGTCGCGGGCGGTGGTCTTCTGGGCCGGGTCGGGCAGACCGTGAGGATTGGCGAAGCGCGTGGAGCTCAGCCCGAGCTCCTTGCCCTTGGCATTCATCCGCTCGACGAACGACGCCTCGTCACCCCCGAGCCGCTCGGCCAGAGCCGTCGCCGCGTCGTTGGCGGACGCGATGGCGACGCCCTCCAGCAGGACGCGGAGCGGAACGTGCTCGCCGGCGCGCAGGCCCATCCGATACCTGGCCGTCGTCGCCGCGTGCAGGCTGACCGTGACCAGCTCCTCGAGATCGGCGCGGCCGGCCTCGAGCTCCTCGCAGGCGACGTAGAGGGTCATCAGCTTCACGAGGCTGGCCGGCGGGCGATCGTTCTCCGAGTTCTTCTCGAAGATCACCTTGCCCTCGGGATCGAGCAGCAGCACGGCCTCGGCGGTGAAGGCCGGCGTGCGTCCGTTCGAGGCGGCGGTGGCGGTGGAAACGAGGCAGACGAGGCTCACCAGGAGGGCGCCGAGGATTCGGATCGAAAGCACTGCCGGCATTCTAGCGAGCAGCGTTCGCCGGCAGCAAGCGAAAAGGCTTAGCGGACGGCTTTTTTCAGCTCCTCGGACGGTCGGAAGCGCGGGACGCGCCCGGCGATGGTCACGACGTGTCCAGTTCTCGGATTTCGCGTCGTGCGTGGCCGCCGCCGGGCGACCGAGAACGTGCCGAAGCCGACGAGCGTGACCGCCTCGCCGCGCCGCAGTGCGTTGCGCATCGCCGCCAGCATCGCGCGCAGGGCGCGCTCGGTGGCCGCCTTGGGCCAGCCCGACGCCTCGGCCATGCGCATGACGAGGTCGGCGCGGGTCACGCCTACATCCCGAAGACGGCGCGCGCCTCGTCCATCACGGACTCGGTGATGGTGCTGTAGCCCTTGCCCTCGGCGAAGCGCTCGATCGACCGCTTCGCCATCGGACGGATGAAGCTCGGAATGTTGGCCAGGCGCCGCTCGGCGGCGGCCTCCCACGCGATGGCGTCGGCGGTCGGCGTGACGGCGGCGTTCTCGTCTCCGCCGAGCGCCGACGCGAACGGGCAGCCCGACGAGCCGGCGCCCGTCGAGTCGAACGCGTCCGGCCGGGCCCCGGCCATCGTCGAGCGGAGATGCTCGAACGGCTCGGCGGGGACAGCTCGTCCACCGACCTTGACGCCGAGACTGCGCACCATCTGAGTCTCGAACGGGTTCGTGAGCATCGCGACGCGGAAGCCGCACTGCGGGCACCGGAACGTGACGGTCAGCGAGCCTTCGTCGGGGCCGGCCGTGGAGTGCAGCTTCATGGCTTCGTCGCAGTCGAGACAGAGGAACTTCATGACCGGCGCATTCTACCATCGCCGCCGAAGAGGCGGCCGCGCGCCAGCCGCGGCCACGCGCGACGTGCGGGCGCCGTTTGCATCACGACCAGGACGACGCCCGCGTAGAGGGGCAACGCCCAGTTGCCGACGAGGGCGCCGCGAATCGCCACCGCAGTGAAAAAAATGTAAGCGGCGAATCGCGCGCGACGATGTGCCGACGCGAGCAGCACCACGAGCACCGACCCGGTGACGACCGACGGCCAGCGATGCTGATACGCACCGATCGCCGCATACACCACGACCGACGCGATCACCACGCCCACGACGGTCCAGCGCGCCGCATCCCTGGCCATGTCCGCAGAGTACGGCGCTTTCCGCCGATCTTGGGGCGCGGAAGTGCTCACGCCGAGCGCGTCCGTCGGCCCGGAGCGGCCACGCCGCGGTGGTACAATCGACCCCGCTCGCTGACGGAACCGCCTGCGCGCGCCGACGTAGCTCAGCTGGTAGAGCAGCCGATTCGTAATCGGCAGGTCCCCGGTTCAAATCCGGGCGTCGGCTCCATCCCCTTCAGCTCCGGCGAAGAGCTGGGCAATGCGGTCGGTGGGCGTGTACGAGAGAACGAACACGCGCAGCACGGAGATCCTCTCCACGGTACCGACAATGCTCGCGCCATCGCGACGCAGGGCCTGTAGCGAGGCGTGATTATGCGGCGCGCACACGCCGCACACGACGCGGCCTTGGCGCTGCCGGAAATAATTGTCGCGGGTCCAGAACAGCAGCCGGTGGATACGCTGTCCCCGGTACTCCGGCAACACTTCGACGTAGTGAGAGAAGACGACGTCACCAGAGACCCTGATGCGGCGGCCGAGCGCCGAGAAGACGCCCCGCTCGGCGATCTCGTAACCGACGACGACGCTGCCGGCACCGTTCGGCCGGGGCCGTCGGGCCAGGCACACGACGCAGCCTCGCGCCACCCGCGCCTTCAAGGTCGCGACCGAATCCCTGAACGACGCGCCGATGTCCGCCGCGAAGGCGTCGAGTGCGTCCGGCGAGTCGACGATCACGCATTCCGTGCACCCGTCGGTCGGAGGGGGCGCTTGGGGATGGGCGTCAAGTGACTTGAGGGTGATGAACTGCCGCTGAACCGAGAACACCGACATCGCCAGAGCGCGCGTCAGGTGCCCGAGACGCGTACGCGGCCGGCGCAAGATCCTCATCATCGGCCGCTCCGCCTCCGCGTCGAGATGGTGGCGCCCGGCGGAACCGCCTCCAAGCGGTTCAGGCACTGGGTCCCAAGGCGCGCACGTTGTCGTTCCACTGCAATGATGGCGCCAGGTTGAGATCGGTTGGCATGCCCGAAACTCGGTGAAACGGCGCAGGGAGATGCACGCAACGCCGGTCACCGTGCAGCACGTTCCCTACTGTAGGGGGAAACCTGCGAAGCGGAGGCACAGCTCGAGCGTTATGCGCTGCATAGGACGGCGTGGCGCGCGTAATGCAAAAGTGAGCAAACATGATTCTTCGCTGCCTGTACATCGACACGCCGGACCCTTCCTTTGTCCGTCTCGAGAACCGTTACCGGGCTGGGTACTTGGACGCCGCGGAACTCGAGCAGTACGTTGCAAGGGCGGAATATGGCTTGAGCCCATCGTTCGTCGCCCGGGAGCTTGCGATGGGCCACGAATGCTTCGGAATCCGGGAAGGCGACGCGCTGGCGACATACGGATGGTATTCGACGAGCCCGACGCACTTCACGGATGACCTGTCGGTTCGCTTCGGACAGCAGTGGGTGTATATGCACAGCGGTTTCACGCATCCCGCTTATCGCGGTCGGCGGCTGCACGCGATTGCCATGACCACTGCGCTCAGCCTCTACCGGGCGCGCGGCTACCGCGGCCTCGTCTCCGTCGTCAGCGCCGACAACCAAGCGTCGCTACGATCCTGCGACCGAATGGGCTACCGGCAGTTCGGGACGATCTACACGGCACGACTTGGCCGTCTATCCGGCGTTCGCCATATCCCAGGCATCAAGGATCGTGTCTTCGTCTTTGCGACGCCGGGTTGCCACGAATTTCGGTTCGGGCTCAGCCGGACGCCAGTTGTCCCGCCGCCGTCGGCGATTTTCTCGCTCCGTCCGCCGGCGACTTCCGCACGTGCGATCGAGGACGTCCCACCGCATCTAGGGCATCACACCGTCTAGCGCCGAGGCGTCCTCGCATCGAGCGGCGTCACGCGGCGTAGCGTCATCCGCGTCACACCTGTCAGGGCAATCGTGTTCATACACGACAGTGTAAAGTTTGCACCACGCTGTCGGGCGCTGATAATTATCTGATTCTTCGTGCTTCAGCGCCGAAGTGCCAATTCGGAACAGGCCTTGCGAAGCACCGCGCGACTCGCACACGGAGCGTCGGTCCCAGATTTTTGTGCAGCGCGTGGGCGCTTTTTTGATGTTCGGCACGTGATCGTGTCGGCCGCCCTGGGAGTCCCGACCTCCGTCAAAGGAGGCCGCTTTGACTCGCGGTATTGGTACGACACTGAAGCGTCTTATGGCGGGTGCTTTGGTTATGTCGGCTATAGGAGCACCCATACCAAAGCCCCGGCCCGCCGTCGCTGGAGCGTACATTACCGACACGGCAGTCTATGCGCCGCCGTCGAGCGGTACGTACGCGTACTACGCCACCTACGGAGTGTTCGGCCCTGATCACAGCGGCTTTCCAGGTCAGGGCGAGAGCTTTGTCGACCCTGTCTTCGGCAGCACCATCAGACGGCTGACGAACGAGATGGGCCAGCAATCCGAGAGCGAGATTTACTCGAAGAACGGGTACTTCAATGCCAACGGCACGCTGATGCATCACAGGTCACCGAGCGGTCACAACATCATCAGTACGAGCACCGGCCAGGTGGTGCGGGCCTCTGTCGCGTTCAACTACGACAGCTCGTTCGCCCCGGATGATCCGGACGCCTGGTACCACTTCGCATTCGGCGATACGACGCTCTACAAGTACTCGGTGGCCACGGGCAATCGGACGGCGGTGAAGACCTTCCCCGGCGCCCTCGCCTCGCTCGGCGGCTCGGTCGACTGGATCGATCGCACCGGACGCTACATGGTCCTGAACATTGGCGGCGCCACCCGCGTGTACGACAAGGCGTCGGACACCCTCTACTCGGGAAGCATCCCGGGCAGCTACGGGAGCGGCGGCGGCTGGATGGGAATCTCGCCGGACGGCAACTATGTCATCACGAGCACGCCGCCGACGAGCTCTCACTCGTGGAAGATCGACCACGCCACCAAGTCGGTGAGCACGACGCCGGTCCTCTTCTGGACGCTCTGCGGTGGGCATGCCGACGTCATGAGTGGCTCCAATGGCAAAACGTATTTTGTCACGTTCGACTGCAACTCGTCCGGGAGCATCTATGCGGTTGACGTGACGCTGCCCCAGAGCCCCTCGAACGTGGCGCAGCAGCTCAGCCAGAACCGAAAGCTCATCCAGCTCGCGTCGTGGTCCGACGTGGATGGCCACTTCTCCCGAGTCTCGAACGGCGCCCTTCAGGACTGGGTCTACGCTTCGATCGAGAGCGCCGACGACGGGTTCAGCTCGAGCATGAGCGGGTGGCGCCCGTTCAAGCAAGAAATCGTCATGATGAATGCCCTCACCGGTGAGGTGCGTCGGCTCGCCCACCATCGCTCACGAGAGTGCAGCAACTACTACGCGCAGCCCCGCGTGTCATCGACATGGGACGGCAGCGTCGTGGCCTGGACCTCGAACTTCGGCTACAGCGGCAGCGGCTACGCCGATGTCTTCGCACTCAACGTCGCGGGCGGCGGCGGTACCGCCAGCGGCGGCACGGCCACCGGCGACACGACGACTGCCGCCAGCGGCGGCTCGACGTCGACGGTCGGCAATCCGACTCTTGCCTTCAGCAATCCGGCGAGCGGCTCGACCGTGAGCGGCACGGTCACCGTCTCTCTGTCGGCGACCGGCGGCAGCGGCGGCTATACCTACGCGCTGACGGCGGGGGGGACACCGCTGTACACCGGTACCAACACCGGCTTCAGCTGGAACACAACGACTGCCGTCAACGGCGCGGTCACGCTCGCCGCGACGGTGACCGATTCCGGCGGTCGCACGGGAAGCGCATCTCGGACCGTTACGGTGTCGAACACGACGACGACTACGACCACGAACAACACGACCACGACGAACACGAGCACGAGCACGGGCGGCGGCACCGACGCGGTGCCGCCGACGGTCTCCATCACCTCGCCCGGTAGCGGCGTATGGACCGGCAACAGCATTGAGGTGAAGGCGAAGGCGACGGACAACGTGGGCTTGGCGCGCATCGATCTGTGGGGTGGGGGCAAGAGCTTCGCAAGCATCCCGTGTACTACGGCGACCTGCACCGGAACTATCTTGTGGATTACCGGACCCTTGCCAGCCGGAGCGTATCTGGTGAACGCGGTTGCCGTCGACAAGGCCGGCAATCGCGCAACGTCGGCCGCGATCACCATCTACAAGGACGCGCTCACGCCAACGTTTGCCTCCGGCGCAACAAGCAGCACGTCCACGAGCAGTCCGACCGCCAGCACAACGACCAGCAGTACGACGAACGGGACGACGTCGGCGGACACCGTGGCTCCGACGGCGGCCATCACGAGCCCGCCGAGCGGGACGTGGACGGGCAACAGCCTGAATGTCTCGCTGAAAGGGACGGACAACGTGGCGATGAAGACGATTCAGCTGTACGCCAATGGCGTCGTCGCGAACACACTCTCGTGCGCGGGCACGAGCTGCTCAGGCACCGTGCTCTGGATGAGCGGCTCGCTTCCCGACGGCACGCATACCCTCACCGCCGTTTCCACGGACTCGTCCGGCAACCGGACGACATCGGCGCCGATCACGATCTACAAGTAGTCGGCTTCATTTACACGGCGGAGACGCTCCGAGCGTCTCCGCCGTGTGGAATCAGGCGGCCCTGACGTCCGGAGCATCGACCGCCTTCGTCCACTGCACGGTGTGCCGACCGGTTGCAAATCTCGTCAGGGCGACGACCGTCGTGCCGTTCAACAAGCAAAACGCATACGGTACGGCGAGCAGGCGGGCCATCCGCCCACGGCCCCCGCGCAGGAGCCCGCCAAGGATGGCCGCCCCATAAAAAGCGACTTGCGCGGTGAAGACTGCGGCATACAGCGGCGATCGAGGCGCGAGCATCGCGCACGTGCCGAGCGCCGCGGCCATGAGAAACGGCGCCAGGAGCCGCAAGCCCTTGTGCGAGACGACCTGCAGCCATAGCCGATGTGTCGGCAGCAGCAGCCAGCGTTCACGGGTGAACAGCTGCGCTACGCCGCCGATCGTGCGCACCTTGCGGATATATTCCTGGCGCGCGGTGGTGGCCGCGCGATCCCACGCTCGCGCGCGTGCGTCGAATACGACGCGAAAGCCGCGCCGCGCGATCCGGACCGGGATGACGACGTCGTCGAGCAGTGTGTCGGCCGGAATCGGTTCGAAGAGCCGGCGGCGGATTGCATAGATCGCCCCGGTGGCGCCAATGGTCGAGTCGAGCGCGCTCTCCGCGCGGCGCAATAGCTTCTCGTAGCGCCAGTAGGCGCCGACTCCCTCGCCGACGGCCACGCCGGCCTCGTTGAGCAGACTCAGTTCGCCGCTCGCCGATCCGACCGTCGGATCGGCAAAGTTCTCGGCGAGCCTGCGCACGGCGTCGGCGCCGTATCGCTGGCGCGCGTCCGCGAGCACGATCACCTCGCCGCGGCAGTGTGGCACCGTGTCGTTGAGGATGGACGGCTTGCCCCGGCGCCATGGATACGCCACGACGCGGACCGCCGGCCCAGGATCGGGCGGCCGTTCGTAGCGGCGCGCCACTTCCACCGTTGCGTCGGTCGAGCCGTCGGAGGCTATGACGATCTCCAGGTGGTCAGCCGGATAGTCCAGCGCGAGGCAGTTTTCGATCCGAGCGCCGATGATGGCCGCCTCGTTGTGCACCGCGATCACCACCGAGAGGTCGGGTTCGACGTTGGCGCGGCGTATCGGCCGCGGCCTGAGGCGTGCGCCCACGCACACAAGCGCCGCGTAGCCAATGAACGTGTAGGCCAGCCCCGCCACGCTGACCCAGAAGATCGTCTCGACGACAGCGGTCATCCCGCGACAGACCGTCGGATGCGGTCGAGGCCGTCGATATCGGCGCCGGGATCGCGTCCGTCTGCAGCGCCCTTGAAGCGACTGCCGGGGCGCAGCCGCCAGTCGCGGCGCTCGGCATCGACAAAACCGGCGTCCTTGATGCTCCCCACGGTCGTGTTGCCGGCGTACCGGGGCGCGTCGCCGCCGATGAAGACGTTACCCTCTACGCGGGCGCCGGGAAACAGCGCTCGCAGCGTCGGTTCACCGACGCCGACACGATCGCCCTTGATGCCGTATGTGCCGTGTAGCGTGACGTTGTGACGGAACACGAAGCCGGTGTGCGGCGGCCCTTCGGCTGTGATCACGGTGCCGGTCGGGAAGGCGGTGTTGTGCTCGATCACGACACGATCGGTGCCGGTCAGCAGCGTAAACAGACGCCCATCGCCTCCCCATGCGCGTCCGTCGATGTCCTCGAAGAGATTGTTGCGGATCACGATCCGTCGCGTCTGCGCCGTTGGTGCGCTGTCGTCGTGGCCGCTGATCTTCATGCCGGAGGCGGCGCCTCGCACGATGTTGTCGACAAACGTGACATCCTCGACCACCGACCACGGAGCCCGTCCGTCCTGGCGCGGAGAGAGCAGCACGGCCGTTCCGGACTGCGCCTGCCCCCACGCGTGCTCGAACAGGTTGCCGGAGACCATGACGCGCCGCGCGTTCTTGAGCTCGAAGAGATTCTTGACCGTCCACGGCTCCTTGCGCCACGCGACAGGTTTAGCGAGATGGTTGCCTCGAACCTCGATATCACTTGGCACGAGATCGGGTATCGCGGGATCCGCGCCGCCGAACAGGATGTTGATGCCCGCCGCCTCCAGGTAATTGTTCGAGATCTTGAATGGGCCAGGGCCGTTCCAGCCCGCGACTGCCTGCGTCTCCTGCCCCTGCGCCTTCCAGTCGGAGAAGTGAGACTCGATCACGGCCACGTGGCTCGCGTTCAGCGCCAGGCCCCGCTTGCCCCCCCGTGCGGCATCACCATGCACCCAGCACCGGTCGATGATGATGTGATGCGGCAGGTCCTCTACCCGGGTCTCGTCTCCGCTCCCCAGGCGTATCAAGCCGGTGTTGTATGCGCCCGGCGTCACGGTGAACTCGATACCGACGAAGCGAACGTGGTGCGCGCCCGGGGCCGTCCGGATCGCCGGGCTCGCGCCGTCGCCCCCCACGATTCGGGCCATCTTCGGCGCATCGCCGGGCGACACCCGGCGCCCTGGCGGCAGGCCGTCCGCACCCGCGGAGCGGATTTCGATCCACCCTTCACCGG
>DASTCJ010000212.1:0-35454 GCA_035605575.1 Candidatus Methylomirabilota bacterium | reverse complement strand
GTCACGCCCGCCAGTCCATCAGGACAGCCGCATCGAGCGGAGGCGCGCGATCCGCTCTTCCGTCGACGGGTGCGTCGAGAACAGTCGCATCATGCTCCGACCCGTGAGTGGGTTGACGATGAAGAGATGCGCGGTCGCCGGATTGGCGTGCATCGGCCGCATGTGCGCGGCCACCTCGAGCTTCTCCAGTGCCTTGGCCAGCGGCCAGGGCCGGCCGGCCAGCTGCGCCCCGCTGGCGTCGGCCTGGAACTCGCGCGCGCGCGAGACGGCGAACTGGACGAGCATCGCGGCCAGCGGGGCGAGGATCGCGAACAGCATCATGATCAGCGGATTGGCACTGCCTTCGTCGTCATCGCTCGAGCGTCCTCCGAATATCGCCCCCCACTGCGCCATGTGCGCGAGATAGGTGATGGCGCCGGCGAGCGTGGCCGCGATGGTCGAGATGAGGACGTCACGATTCTTCACGTGCGACAGCTCGTGGGCAAGCACGCCCTCGAGTTCCTCGTCGTCGAGGATCCGCATGATGCCTTCGGTCACCGCCACGGCGGCGTGGTGCGGATTACGACCGGTGGCGAAGGCGTTCGGCGTCTCGTCCGGAATGATGTACACCTTCGGCAACGGCATCGCGGCGCGCTGAGCGAGCCGGCGCACCATTGCGTAGAGCTGCGGAGCCTGCGCTTCGTCGACCGGCTTGGCCCTGTACATGGCGAGCACGATCTTGTCCGAGAACCAGTAGCTGAAGAAATTCATCGCCAGCGCGAAGAAGAACGCCATCAGCATGCCGCGCTGACCGCCGATGGCGCCGCCGGCGAGGACGAGCATCGCGGTGAGGACGGCGAGTAGCAATCCTGTCTTGAACACGTTGGACACGGCGGATCCCCCCTTCCCGCGAGAACGGTGATACGGCCCAAACGACAAAAAAAGCGTAGCAGAGCGGGTCCGGCCGGTCAAACGCCTTGACTCACCGTACCCCCGTCGATATACTGGGCCGGTTCATAAGAAAAATTCTTCAGCGACAGAGACTTACGTTGGTTCATGACGATGATGATCAAGGTGTCTGAACTCGACGAGCAGGGCCTCAGCGTGACCGATCCGAGCGCGCTCGAGCGGGCGTTCAGCGACCCCGCGTGGCGCCTCGACTCCGTGTCGCTCCAGATCGATCCCGACGGGGCCGACGTGTTCGTGCACGGACGCGTCGGCGCCACCATTCCGCAGACGTGCAGCCGCTGCCTCGAGCCGTTCCCGGCGCGCGTGGACGCACCCGTCGATGTGCGTCTGGTGCCGCGGCCGGCCACCGCCGACAACGTCGAGCTCGGCGCCGATGATCTCGACGTCGACTTCTACGAAAATGATGTGCTCGATCTCGACCGCGTGGTGGAGACGGAAACCACGCTTGCCCTGCCGATGAAGCCGCTCTGTCGTGACGACTGCCGGGGCCTCTGCCCCGCGTGCGGCGGCAACCGCAACCTCGTGCAGTGCTCGTGTGCGGATCGCGGGCCGGACCCCCGTCTGGCCGCCCTCCGCGACCTGGCCTCCCGCCTGCGCAACTGATCTCCGGAGGAAGACTTCATGCCGCTGCCGAAACGACGCCACTCGAAGACGCGCGGGCGAAAGCGCCGTACGCACTACAAGCTCGACGACCCGACCCGCTCGGTGTGTCCGCAGTGTCGCGAGGCCAAGCTCCCGCACCGCGTGTGCCCGCATTGCGGGTATTACAAGGGTCGCGAGATCGTCGCGACCGAAGGTAGCTAGCTGAAGATCGCGGTCGACGCCATGGGCGGCGACCATGGCCCTGCCGTGGTCGTCGAGGGCGCGGCGACGGCGGTCCGCGAGTTCGGCGCCTCGGTCATCCTCGTCGGCGACCGCGATGCCATCGAGCGCGAGATTGCGCGTCTCGACGGTGGCAAGCTCGACATCGAGATCCGGCACGCCTCGCAGGTGGTCAGCATGGCGGAGACGCCGTCGGTCGCGCTCCGCCGCAAGCGCGACTCCTCGCTGCGAATCGCCGCCGAGCTCGTGCGCGACGGCCACGCCTCGGCCTTCATCTCGGCGGGCAACACCGGCGCCGCCATGGCCATCGCCATGTTCGTCATCGGCGTGCTGCGTGGCATCGACCGTCCCGCCATCGCCGCCGTGCTGCCGAGCCTCAAGCGCTACACCGTCCTGCTCGATGTCGGCGCCAACGTCGCGCCGAAGCCCTGGCACCTGTTCCAGTACGCGCTCATGGGGCATGTGTACGCGCGCGGCATCCTCGGCGTCGAGCGACCGCGCGTCGGTCTGCTCTCCGTCGGCGAGGAAGAAGGCAAGGGCAACGAGCTCACCAAGGAGGCGTACGATCAGCTCAAGGAGTCGTCGCTGAATTTCGTCGGCAACGTCGAGGGCCGGGACATCTACAACGGCTCGTGCGACGTGGTCGTCACCGATGGGTTCACCGGCAACGTGGCGCTGAAGATCTCCGAGAGTCTGGCCGAGATGCTCGGCGCCATGATCAAGGAAGAGCTCACGCGCGACGTCCGCTCGAAGCTCGGGGCGGCGCTGGCGATGCCGGCCTTCGCGCGGTTCCGCAAGCGCGTGGACTACACGGAGATGGGCGGCGCTCCGCTGCTCGGCATCGACGGCGCCGCCATCATCTGCCACGGTGCCTCGCCCGTGAAGGCGATCAAGAACGCCGTGCGCGTGGCCTCGGAGTGGGCGAAGGCCGGGCTCAACGAGCACATCAAGGCCGCCCTGGAGGCGGAAGTCGCGCGCGGGGGCCGAGAGGGAGGCCGCGAATGACGCGGGCCAGAATCATCGGCGTCGGCTCCTATGCGCCCAAGCGCGTTCTCACGAATGCCGATCTCGAGAAGATGGTCGACACGAGCGACGAGTGGATCGTGCAGCGCAGCGGCATCCGGCAGCGGCACATCGTCGACGAAGGCGAGGCCACCTCGGATCTCGCCGTGCGCGCCGCGCAGCAGGCCATCGAGCGCGCGAGCCTCGTGCCCGAGGACGTCGATTTCATCGCCGTTGGCACGACGACCCCCGACATGTACTTCCCCTCCGTCGGCAACATCCTGCAGCAGCGACTCGGCTGCCGGCGCGTGGGCTCCGTCGACATGCTGGCGGCGTGCGCGGCGTCGATCTACAGCCTGTCGATCGGCGCCCAGTTCATCCAGACCGGCAAGTACCAGCGGGTGCTCTGCGTCGGCGCCGAGACGCTGTCGCGGATCACCGACTTCACCGATCGCGGCACCTGCGTGCTGCTCGCCGATGCCGCCGGCGCCGCCGTGCTGGCGCCGTCGACCGACGAGCGGGGGATCATCGACTTCGATCTCTACTCGGACGGCCACTACTGGGAGCTGCTCTACATGCCGGGCGGCGACTCGCGCCATCCCGCCACGCGCGAGACGGTGGACGCGCGGATGCACTACGCCAAGATGAAAGGCGCCGAGGTGTTCAAGGTCGCCGTGCGGATGTTCAGCGAGTGCACGGCGCGCATCCTCGAGCGCAACGGTCTCACCGCCAGGGACGTCGACCTCTTCATTCCGCACCAGGCGAATCTCCGTATCATCGAGGCGGCGGCCAAGCGCGTGGATCTTCCGATGGAGCGCGTGTTCGTGAACGTCGACCGCTACGGCAACACGGGCGCCGCGTCGCTCTACGTCGCCCTCGAGGAAGCGGTCTCGTCCGGACGGCTGAAGCGCGGCGATCTCGTCATGCTGGCCGCGTTTGGCGGCGGCTTCGCGTGGGGCGCCGCCCTCATGCGCTGGTAGCGATGCTCGCGTTCCTCTTTCCCGGGCAGGGGTCGCAGACGGTTGGCATGGGCAAGACATTCCACGACGCCTCGCCGGCCGCGCGCAAGGTCTTCGAGGCGGCGAACAGCGCGCTCGGCTTCGAGCTCACGCGTGTGATGTTCGAGGGGCCGGAGAGCGAGCTCGGGCTGACGACGAACACGCAGCCCGCCGTGCTGACGGCGAGCGTGGCCGCGGCCGCCGCGTGCGCCGAGCGCGGTCTTCGACCGGAGCTGGCGGCGGGCCACAGCCTCGGCGAGTACTCGGCGCTCGTGGTGGCGGGCGCGCTGGAGCTGCGCGACGCCGTCCGGATCGTGCGGAAGCGCGGCGAGTTCATGCAGCAGGCGGTGCCCGTCGGGACGGGCGCCATGGCGGCCGTGATGGGCCTCGCCCTCGAGGCGGTGGAGGCCATCTGCCGGGATGCCGCGGCAGGCCAGGTGGTCGAGGTCGCCAATGTGAACTCCTCCGCGCAGATCGTCATCGCCGGTCACAAGGCGGCCGTCGAGCGTGCGGTCGCGCTGGCCGGCGAGCGCGGCGGCAAGAAGAGCGTGCTGCTGCCCGTGAGCGCGCCGTTTCACTGCGCGCTGATGAAGCCCGCCGCCGAGCGTCTGGCCCAGGAGTTCGCGCACGTGGTCGTCGCCGACCCGAGCATTCCGGTCGTGCGCAACGTCGACGCCGGCGTGACGCGCGCCGCTCGCGACGTGGTGCCGTTCCTGCTCTCGCAGGTCGCGAGCCCGGTGCGCTGGACGGAGTGCGTGCAGCGGCTGGCCGCCGAGGGAGCGACCGCGTTCATCGAGGTCGGTCCGGGCCGGGTGCTGACGGCATTGACCAAGCGCATCGCCGAGCGCGCAACCGCGCTGTCCGTCGAAGATCCGGCGGGGCTCGACAAGGCGCTGGCGGCGGTGAAGAGGTGAGCGCGCTCGCCGGCAAGGTGGCCGTCGTCACCGGCGGCAGTCGCGGCATCGGCCTGGCCATCGCAAGCTGGTTCGCGGAGCGTGGAGTGAGCGTGGTCGTGTCCGGTCGCGATGCCGACCGCCTGCAGGCGGCGGTCAAGGAGCTCGAGGCGCACGGCGCCCCCGTCCTCGGCCTGGCGGCGGACGCCGCCAAGCGAGAGGACGCCGACCGGCTCGTCGACGTCACGCGTGAGCGGTTTGCGCGGCTCGACATCCTCGTGAACAACGCGGGAATCACGCGCGATGGTCTGCTCATCCGGATGAAAGACGACGACTGGGACCGCGTGATGGAGATCAATTTGCGTGGCGCCTTCGTCATGATGCGTGCGGCGTCCAAGGCGATGGTTCGCCTCAAATCCGGCGGCCGGATCATCAACATCGCGTCGACGGCCGGCGCCATGGGCAACGCGGGCCAGGCGAACTATTCGGCGGCCAAAGCCGGCTTGATCGGCCTCACCAAAGCCAGTGCGCGCGAGCTCGCCCACTGGGGGATTCTCGTCAACGCGGTGGCGCCGGGCCTCATCGAGACCGACATGGCCACGGCCATGCCGGCGGAAGCGCGCGACGCGCTGCTCGCGCAGATTCCACTCAAGCGCATCGGTACCGCCCGTGAAGTGGCGGAAATGGTAGGATTCCTCGCCGGAGACGGGGCGGCCTACGTGACGGGCCAGGTCTTCCACGTCAACGGCGGCCTCTATATGTAAGCGACGCCGTTCCATTCTCTTTCAGGAGGTGAGGGGTTCATGGCGAAGTCAGTCGAGGAGAAGGTGAAGGAGATCATCATCGAGCAGCTCGGCGTCGAAGAAGACGACGTCAACCCGAACGCGAAGTTCATCGAGGACCTGGGCGCCGACTCCCTCGACACCGTCGAGCTCGTCATGGCCCTCGAGGAAAACTTCGACATCCAGATCCCGGATGAGGACGCCGAGAAGATCGTGACCGTCGGCGACGCCATCCAGTACATCAAGGATAACTCGTAGGCCCGAGCGTGGAGACTCCGCGGGTCGTCGTGACCGGACTGGGAGCGCTCACTCCCGTCGGCAATACGGTCGAGGAGTTCTGGTCGGCGCTCATGGAGGGAAAGTCCGGCGTCGGCCCGATCACGAAGTTCGACGCCGAGGCCAAGACGCCGAGCGGGGAGTTCCAGTACCCCACACGGATTGCCGGCGAGGTGCGCAACTTCGACGAGCTGAAGTACGTGGACAAAAAAGAGGCGCGGCGTCTCGATCCCTATCTCAAGTACGCGGTGGCGTGCGCCGTGATGGCGGTGGAGGATTCCGGTCTCGACACGAGCAAGGTCGACGCCACGCGCTTCGGAACTCTCATCGGCTCCGGGATCGGTGGCATCACCACGCTCCTCGACAATCACCGGACGCTTCTGGAGAAGGGCCCGGACCGCGTCTCACCGTTCTTCGTTCCCATGCTCATCATCAACATGGCCTCCGGTCTGGTTTCCATGCGCTTCAACGCCAAGGGGCCGAACTCCGCCGTGGTCACCGCGTGCGCCACCGGCAATCACGCCATCGGCGACGCCTTCAAGCTGATCCAGCGCGGCGTCGCCGATGCGATGATCGCCGGCGGCGCCGAAGCGATCATCGTGCCGCTCACCATCGCGGGCTTCTGCGCGATGAAGGCCATGTCCACGCGCAACGACGACCCGACGCGGGCCTCCCGTCCATTCGATGCCGGGCGCGACGGGTTCGTGTGTGGCGAGGGCGGCGGCGTCGTGGTTCTCGAATCGCTCGAGCACGCGCGGCGCCGCGACGCGCGCATCTACGCCGAGGTCATCGGCTACGGGATGACCGGCGATGCGCATCACATGACGGCGCCCGATCCCGAGGGCGACGGTGCCGCGCGCGCGATGGCGGGCGCGCTGGCCGACGCCGGGATCGCGCCGGACGATGTCGGCTACATCAACGCCCACGGAACGTCGACTCCCTACAACGACAAGTTCGAGACGCTCGCCATCAAGCGCGTCTTCGGCGAGCACGCGCGCAAGGTGGCCGTGTCGTCGACGAAATCCATGACCGGTCATCTGCTCGGCGCCGCCGGCGGTATCGAAGCCATCGCCAGCGTGCTCGCGCTTCATCACGGAATCCTGCCGCCGACCATCAACTACGAGACCCCCGATCCCGACTGCGACCTGGACTACATTCCCAACCAGGCACGCAAGCAGGACATCGAGCTGGCACTGTCGAACGCCTTCGGCTTCGGCGGCACGAACGCGACGCTCGTCTTTCGCAAGTACCGCGCCTGACGGCGCGGTGGACGCCGGCCGGCTCCGCGCCCTCGAGCTGACGCTCGGACACCGCTTCGCCAACGGTCAACTGATCGCGCGGGCGCTCACGCACGCCTCCTACGCGCACGAGCATCCCCCGGAGAGTGACCAGGAGCCGCTCGCCTTCGTCGGCGACGCCGCGCTCGGCCTCGTGGTGGCGGAGCGACTGCTGGCGACATCGCCGGCGGCGACCGTCGGCGTCCTGACGCCGGAGCGGGCGGCCGTTGTCTCCGGGGCGAACCTCGCCCGCTGGGCGCTCGAACTCGAGCTCGGCGCGTTGGTTCGCCTCGGGCGCGGTGAGGACTTGCGTGGCGGCCGCGAGCGCGAGTCGATCCTGGCCACGACCCTCGAGGCGGTGCTCGGCGCGGTGTACCTCGAGGCCGGACTCGACGGCGTGCGCCGAGTCGTCGCGCGGCTCGCGGGCTGGTGAGCGAGCGCGCGTGATAGGCTGACGTCATGCGCCTCTGGCCGGCCCGCCGACCTTCGCGCGCCGCGAGCGTGAACGATGTCCTCGCCGACGCGGAGGTCACCGGCAACGGGCACCAACCATTGCCGGCAGGACGCACGAGACCATCCCGCCCGTTCCTGAACCTCGCGCTGTTCCTTCTCACGTGCGTGACTACACTGCTGGCGGGGACGTCGTTCTCGGGCTCGCCGACGTTCGATGCCTTCCGCCGCTCCACGGAAGACCTCGGCTGGGTGCTGAGCGGTGTGCCATTCGCCGCCACCTTGCTCGGGATCCTCGTCGTCCACGAATTCGGTCACTACTTCACGGCCCGCCGGTACGGCGCCGTCGTGAGTCTGCCGTTCTTCATCCCGGCCCCGCCGTTCCTGTTCATGGCGGGAACGCTCGGCGCCATCATCCGGCTTCGCTCACCGGCGCGGAACCGCAACGAGATGTTCGACGTCGCCGTGGCGGGACCGCTGGCCGGACTGGCGGTCGCGCTGCCAGCGGCGTGCCTCGGGCTGGCGTGGTCGCAGGTCTTGCCGGCGGCGCCGCACGTGAGCTTCGGCGAGTCGCTGCTCACCAGGCTGCTCGTCTGGGTCCGCTTCGGCACGCTGCCAGACGGCCTCATGGTCTACACACATCCCGTTGCGGATGCCGCGTGGTTCGGCTTCCTCGTCACGGCCATCAACCTGTTGCCGGCCGGCCAGCTCGACGGCGGCCGCATCGCCTACGCGATGTTCGGCGGCGACCATCGCCGCATCGGGCGGCTGACCGTCGCCCTCCTGATCACGCTCGGTCTGGCGGTGATGCTGTGGGCGGTGCTGCGCGGCGACGGCTGGGTGGCGCCGCTGTTCGGGCTGAACTGGTTCGTGCTTGCCGCGCTGATCCGGTTCTTCGTCGGCTACCGTGCCGGGCCGATCGTCGACGCGCAGACGCCGCCGACACGCGGTCGACGCGCGCTGGGCTTCGCCTGCCTGTTGCTGGTCATCGCGATGCTGCCGCCCGTCTTCATCCTGCCCGAGTGATCGCCGGCTCATAGGGGGCCGCCGCGCCGGTGGGCCCGCCGGCCTGCACCCGCATCAGCAGCACGAAGCCGATCACGAAGAACGAGCCGATGGCGACGATTGCCGCCCGCTGGTTGCCGGCCAGCAGCCACGACACGCCGCCGAAGACGAGCGGGCCGAACACGGCCCCCGTTTTACCGACGAGCGCGTAAAAGCCGAAGAACTCCGCCTCGCGCCCGCGCGGAATCAGCGTCGCCATGAATGTGCGGCTGGCGGCCTGGATCGCGCCGAGGCCGGTGCCCGCGAGCAGCGCCACCAGCCAGAAGTGCCACTTTTGCTGAACGAAGAACGCGGCGACGGTGACGAGCGCCCACTGCACGAGCGTGGCCCGCACGACGAAGCGCGGGCCTCGCCGGTCCGTCGGCGCTGCCCACGCCGCTGATCCCGCCAGAGCGGCGAGCTGCACGACCATGAAGAGCACGATGATCTCGGTGAAGCTGAAGCCGAGTGTCTTCGCCGCGAACACGCCGGCGAAGGTGATGACGGTGTTGACGCCATCCTCGTAGATGAGATACGCGCCGAGGAACCGGCGCATCTGACGTCGGTCGCTCGACCCGAGGATCTCGCCGAGCGTGTCGCGGACCTGGCGGATGCCGCGCCGAGCCGCGTCGCCGAGCGGAATGGCCCGGGCCGTGTCGCGCGGCAGGATGACGAACGAAGGCAACGCGGTGAGCGCGAAGAGCACGGCCGACGACACGAAGCAGCCCCAGTACGCGCGCGCGGCCGCGAAGGGATAGGCCACGGCGAACGCGACCAGGGAGCCCGCGTAGCCGACGGCGAAGCCGGCCGCCGAGATGCGACCGAGCTTTTCCGGAGCGGCGATGATCGGCAGGTAGGCGTTGTAGTAGACGATGGCCGCCTCGAACGTCACGACGCCGATCACGCCGAGGAGCCAGCCCCGCAGCGCATGGCCGGGACCGACGGTCGCCATCAGCGCCGTGGCGACGATGCACGCGACGCTGAACGTGACGAAGAACGGCTTACGAGTGCCGGCGTGGTCGGCGATGCCGCCCAGCGCGGGCGAGGTGAGCGCGCCCAGGACCATGGCCGTCGACACGGCGGTACCCCACCACAAATCGCCGCGCCCGTCGGCGTTGCCGACGACGACGCCGGCGTAGTACGCGGGATAGACGGTCGAGAGCACGATGGCGGCGAAGGCCGAGTTCGCGAAGTCGTAGAGCGTCCACGCGACGATCGTGCGACGCGCCGAGAGCGGCACGGCCAGCAGGATGACACACGGCCGCGCCATGCGCTACTATCCGCGGCATGCCCGGTCGCCTCGACGCCCGAAGTCTCGAATCTCTCGTTCGCGGTGGCGACATCGACACCGTGCTCACCGTCGTGCCCGACGGCTATGGGCGCTTGCTCGGCAAGCGCATCGTCGGGCGGCACTTCGTCGATCACGTGCTCGAGGCCGGCGTGCACGCGTGCGTCTATCTCTTCACGGTCGACATGGAGATGGAACCGCTCCCGGGCTTCAAGCTGACGTCGTGGGAGCGCGGCTACGGCGACATGAAGCTCGTCCCTGACCTCGAGACGCTGCGCGTGATTCCGTGGCTGCCGAAGACGGCGCTGGTCTTCTGCGACGTCTACGGCGAGGAAGACGGCGAGCCGATCGAGGAGGCGCCGCGCTGGGTGCTGAAGCGACAACTCGAGCGCGCGGCCGCGCAGGGCTACGTGGTGAAGACGGCCGCCGAGCTCGAGCTCTACTGCTTTCGCGAAACGTTCGAGCAGGCGCACGCCAAGCGCTATCACGATCTCACGCCGGTCTCGGACTATCTGGAGGACTACCACATCCTACAGACGTCGAAGGAGGAGCCGCTCGTTCGCGCCATCCGCAACGGGATGGAAGCTGCCGACGTGCCCGTGGAGACGTCGAAGGGCGAGTGGGGCCGCGGGCAGGAGGAGATCAACCTCGTCTATGCCGAGGCGCTCGAGATGGCCGATCGGGCGGCGCTCTACAAGCACGGCGCCAAGGAGATCGCGCATCTCCAGGGCTGCTCCCTTACGTTCATGGCGAAATACGACATGGGGGCCGCCGGGTCGTCGTTTCATCTCCACTCGTCGCTCTGGGATCGCACCGGTGGCAAGCCGCTCTTCCCCTCGCCACGCGCGGCCAACGGTAAGACGGCCAACGGCCGCACGACGACCACGCCGGTGTTCGGGCAGTGGCTCGCCGGCCAGCTGGCGATGGCGCGCGAGCTCGCGTACTTCTATGCGCCCGGCGTCAACTCGTACAAGCGTTACCAGTCGGGATCGTTCGCTCCGACGCGCATCGTCGTGGGCTGGGACAATCGCACGTGCGGTTTCCGACTGTGCGGCGAGGGTGCCTCGCTCCGCGTCGAGAACCGCATCCCCGGCGCCGACGCCAACCCGTACCTGGCCTTCGCCGCCACCATCGCGGCCGGACTTCACGGCATCCAGAGCAAGCTGAAGGCGCCGAAGCTCTACGAAGGCAATGCGTACGAGGATGACACGTTGCCCCAGGTGCCGAAGACGCTTCGCCAGGCGATCGCGGAGCTCGAGCGGTCGAAGGTGGCGCGCAGCGCGTTTGGCGACCGCGTCATCGAGCATTATCTGCATGCCGCGCGGCTCGAGCAGCAGGCATTTGACCAGGCCGTCACGGATTGGGAACTGATTCGTAACTTCGAACGGATCTAAGCGGAGATCGCTCCGGCGAACCGGGGGCGGAATGGCTGATCGGCTGCGTGGGAAGGTCGCGCTCATTACGGGTGCTGGTGCGGGCATAGGGCGCGACGCTTCGGTGCTGTTTGCGGAAGAGGGCGCGCGCGTCGTCGTCGCGGACATCGATCGAGCGGCGGCGGCGGAGACGGTGAACAAGGTGGCGGCGGCGGGGGGGCAGGCGGTGGCGGTGACGGGGGATGTCGCCGTCGAGGCCGACGTGCAGCGGATGATCGCGGAAGGGGTGAAGAAGTTCGGGGAGCTGCACATCCTTTATAACAACGCCGGGGTGCTCTGGAAGGACCGCGATCGCTCGGTACTGGAGACCGACGACACGTGGTGGAATCGCGTCATGGCCATCAATCTCAAATCCGTGTTCTGGGTCACCAAGCATGGCATCCCGCAACTGCGCATGGCCGGGGGCGGATCGATTGTCATGATGGGCTCTGTCTCCGCGCTCGCCGGCTTCACTCGCGCGCAGGACGCCTACACCGCCGCCAAGGGCGCGCTCATCTCGCTCACCAAGTCGCTCGCGATCCAGTTCGCCCGCGACAAGATCCGCTGCAACGTCATCCATCCCGGCATCGTCGACACGCCGCTGCAGGCGCCCTACCTGACCGACGCCATCCGCAAAGAGTTCGAGACGGGTATCCCGCTCGGCCGGATCGCGCAGCCGCGCGAGATCGCCTCTGTCGCGCTGTTTCTCGCCAGTGACGAGTCCTCGTTCATGACCGGCGCCGAGCTGGTCGTCGACGGCGGCTTCACGGCAGGCTGATCGGTGGCCACCATCGCCCGCGCGCCGGCCCGACCGCGTGCACGGCTGGCGCGGGCGGACCTGGCCGTCGGCGTCACGGCGGGCGTCATGCTCGCCCTGCTGTTGACGTTCGTCGTGTGGCCGGTGGTGCGTGTCCTCTCGCTGAGTCTGGTCACGGCGGCGGGCCTGGGCCTCACGCACTATGCGGCGTTCTTCAGCACGTGGCGCCTCTTCCGCATTCTGTTGAACAGCCTGGTCGTGTCCGCGGTCTCGACGGCGCTGACCGTGCTGGTGGCGCTGATCCTCGCCTACGCCGTCACGCGCACCACCGTGCCCGGCAAGCGGTTCCTCTCCCTGATGAGCTTGCTGCCGCTGATCTCGCCGCCGTTTCTCGTCTCCCTCGCCTTCATCCTGCTGCTCGGGCGCAACGGCGTGATCACCCGCGCGCTCGGCCTCGACTGGTCGATCTACGGCTTTCACGGTATCGTCATCGCGCAGGTGTTCACGTTCTTGCCGCAGGCGTACATCCTGCTCGCGAACGTGCTCGGCAACATCGACTCGAGTCTCGAGGAAGCGGCGGAGAACCTCGGCGCCGGACTGCTCACGACCCTCCGGCGCGTGACCCTCGCGCTGGCGCGGCCGGGCCTCGCCTCCGCCGGCCTGATCGTGTTCATCCTCTGCATGACCGACTTCGGCAATCCGATTCTGATCGGCGGCCGCTACAACGTGCTCGCCACCGAGATCTATGCGCAGGTGGTCGGCATGAACGACTTTCCCTCCGCGGCCGTGATGAGCGTGGTCCTGCTGGTGCCGTGCCTGCTCGCCTATGTGGCCAACACCTACGTGGTCGGCGGCCGTTCGTACGTGACGGTGTCCGCGAGCGCGCGCACGACGCTGCGGCCCACACCGGCAGCCCTGCGCTGGGCGCTGTTCGCGCTCTCCGGAGGCATCGCGCTTGCCATCGCGGCCATCTACGCGCTGATTCCTCTCGGATCGATCGTGCGGCTCTGGGGCAGCGACTGGTCGTTGTCGCTCACGCACTATCGCTTCGCTTCGACGGCGGAGGGCGCCTGGCCCATCTGGAACAGCGTGAAGCTCGCCCTGGTGTCCGGCGTGCTCGGCACGATCCTCGCGCTTCTCACGGCCTACGTGGTCGAGCGCCGGCGCGCACCGGCGGCGCGGACGATCGCCGCGCTCGGGCTCTTACCGGCCGCGCTCCCGGGCACGGTCATCGGCGTCGGCTACATCCTGGCCTTCAACGTGCCGCCGGTGCTGCTGACCGGTACCGTGTGGATTCTCGTGGCCTCGGTGATCTTCTGGAAGTTTCCGGTGGCCCTGCTGGCCGCGGTGAATACGCTGAAGCAGGTCGATCCGTCGATCGAGGAGGCCGCGGTCAGTCTCGGCGCCGGCGTCGTGCGGACGTTCGCTCGCGTCGTGCTGCCGCTGCTGACGGGCACCGCCTTCTCGATCTTCGTCTATTTCTTCGTCAACGGCATGGTCACCGTGAGCGCGGTGATCTTCCTGATCTACCCCGGCTTCAATCTCGGATCGGTGGCGATCCTGGCGCAGGTCGAAAACGGCTATCCCGGTGTCGCCTGCGCGCTCGGCACCCTCATTCTCGCCATCGTCATCGGCGCCGTGCTGCTGCTGCGCGCGGTGGTCGGCGGCGACCGGGTGGCCATCCTCAAGTCGTAGAAAGGAGATCGTGATGCGCCGATTGCTCCCGATGACGATGGCGGTGCTGCTCGCGCTGCTGCCGGCGCCGCCCGCCAGCCCGAACGAGGACCGACTGGTGATCTACACGGCGTTCGAGGAAAACGAGCTGAAGACCTTCTGGGACCAGTTCAAGAAGGATCTGCCCGACCTCGCCGCCAAGGCGTCGTACATCCGGGGCTCCACGGGACCGACCATCGCGCGCCTCGAGGCGGAAAGGGCCAATCCACAGGCCGATGTCGTGTGGGGCGTCTTCAACGATTACATGACGGGCGCCGCGAAGAAGGGACTGCTGGAGCCGTACGCCGCCAAGGAGTCCAACGCGATCGCGACGCGCTTCAAGCATCCGGAGAACATGTGGCAGGGGGTGACGCTGCTGACCGTCGCCTTCGCGGTGAACCAGAAGAAGATGACGGAGCTGAAGCTCTCGCCGCCGCGCTCGTGGACCGAGCTGCTCGACCCGCGGTACAAGGGCCACATCGTGATGTCGAATCCCTCGACGTCGGGCACCGCGTACCTCCTGCTCGCCAGCCACGCGGCTCGGCTCGGCGAGGACCGCATGTGGGAGTATTACGACGCGCTCGACAAGAATCTGTCGCAGGTGACGAAATCGGGCGGCGCGCCGGGCCGGATGGCCGCTTCCGGCGAGACACCGATCGGCATCGCCCTCGCCTACGAGGTCGAGGTGGCCAAGAAGCAGGGCGCGCCCATCGACATCATCTGGCCGTCCGACGGCGTGCCGTGGACGTTCGAAGGCAACGGCCTCGTGAAGGGGGCCAAGCATCCGCAAAACGCAAAACGGTTTCTCGACTGGGCGGTCTCGAAGAGCGCGATGGCCTCCTACGCTGAATGGCGGGGCACCGGCATCACGCGCTCCGATGTCCCGGTGAGCGGGCCGAAGATCACGGACATGAAGCTGATCGACATCGACTTCGTCAAGGCCGGCGATCCGCAGTACAAGGACCGCCTCGTCAAGCGCTGGCTGGAGAAATTCTCGAAATAACATGCGCATCTCGCTCCGTGGCATCAGCAAGCGCTTCGGCGCCAGCACGGCTGTCGATGGGCTCTCCCTGGACATCGAGCCGGGCGAGCTCGTTGCGCTCGTCGGCGGGTCGGGATGCGGCAAGACGACGACCCTCCGGCTGATCGCCGGATTCGAGCGGCCGGACGCGGGCGAGATCCGCTTCGGCGACCGGATCGTGAACGACATCTCGCCCAGCCGGCGCGGCGTGGGCATCGTGTTCCAGTCCTACGCGCTGTTTCCGACGATGACGGTGGCCGACAACATCGCGTTCGGCCTGCGCGTGGCGCGCTGGCCGCAAGCGCAGATCCGCGCGCGCGTCACCGAGCTGGTGGGCCTGACCCATCTCGCTGGCTTGGAATCCCGGTACGCCAATCAGCTTTCCGGCGGTCAGCAGCAGCGGGTGGCGCTGGCGCGCGCGCTCGCCCGACGGCCGGAGATCCTGCTGCTCGATGAGCCGCTCTCCGCGCTCGACGCGAAGATTCGCCTGCGATTGCGGGCGGAGATCCGCAAGATCCAGCAAGACCTCGGCGTCACCACGCTGTACGTCACGCACGACCAGGAGGAGGCGCTGTCGCTCGCCGACCGGCTGGCCGTCATGCGCAACGGGCGCATCGAGCAGCTCGGCCGGCCGGAGGACGTCTACGGCCGGCCGCACACCGGTTTCGTCGCCGACTTCATCGGAGTGTCGAACTTCGTGCCGTGCCGCGTGATCTCGGCAGCGGGCGGCGTCGTCGACTGGGAAGGCCGGCGCCTGCACGCGACGCTCGCGGGGGTGGCGGACGGTGCCCTGGTGACGCTGGCCGTGCGTCCCGAGAAGCTCGCCGTGCTGTCCGCCTCGACACCCGCGAATGGACGCAACCGGGTCGACGGTGTGGTCGATGTCGTCACCTTTCTCGGCGCCATGGTGCGGCTCGAGGTGAGCGTCCACGGACGACCGTTCTGGGTCGATCTGCCGCACGCGCAGGCCGCCGGGTTTCCGCGCAAGACCCCGGTCGCGCTCACCTGGGCGCCCGAGGACGCGGTCGTGCTCGAAGGAGTGCCGTCATGAGGATCGAGACTCTCGCCGTACACGCCGGGGCGCACGTCGACCCCGCCACGGGCGCGGTGGCGCCCGCCATCTATCCGTCGACGACGTTCGAGCGTGAGGCCGACGGATCGTTTCCTCACGGCCACGTCTACACGCGCACCAGTACGCCAAATCGCAGCGCGCTCGAAGCCTCGCTCACCGCCCTCGAAGGCGGCGCCGCCAGCCTCGCCTTCGCGTCGGCCTCCGCGGCCACCGCCGTCATCTTCCAGTCGCTCGCGCCCGGCGACCACGTCGTCGCGCCGACCGACGCGTATTTCGGCACCGGCAAGCTGCTGCGCGAGGTATTCGCCGGCTGGGGGCTGCAGGCGAGCTTCGTGGACATGACAGACCTCGGCGCCGTGCAGGCGGCCATTCGCACGAACACGAAGCTGGTGTGGGCGGAGACGCCGTCCAATCCGCTCTGGAAGGTGAGCGATCTCGGTCGGCTCAGCGGACTTGCGCATGCGGCGGGCGCTCGCTTCGTCGTCGACAACACGACGGCCACGCCGATTCTCCAGTCACCATTCAAGCACGGGGCCGACCTCGTCGTCCACGCCAGCACCAAGTACCTCGGCGGTCACACGGACGTGCTCGGCGGTGCCGTCGTCGTCCGCGAGCGCGGCCCGTGGCTCGACCGCCTCCGGCTGCTGCAAACGGCCGGCGGCGCGGTGCCGTCACCGTTCGATTGCTGGCTCGTGCTGCGCGGCATTCGCACGCTGCCGTGCCGCGTGCGCGCGCAATCGGCGAACGCGCTCGCCGTCGCCACCTTCCTCGCCACGCATCCCCGCGTCGAGGCCGTCCATTACCCGGGGCTCGCCTCCCACCCCGGCCACGACGTCGCCCGGCGACAGATGTCGATGTTCGGCGGCATGCTCTCGCTGCAGGTCCGCGGCGACGCCGACGCGGCGATGGCGGTTGCTGCGAAAGTCCAGCTCTTCACCCGCGCAACGAGCTTCGGCGGGACGGAGAGCCTCCTCGAGCATCGCGCGTCGATCGAAGGACCCGGCACGATGACGCCTGCGAATCTCCTCCGTGTGTCGATCGGCCTCGAGCATCCCGACGACTTGATCGAGGATCTGGCGCAGGCGCTCGGCGGTGCGACATGAGCCGGCTGGACGGTTGCACGGCGCTGGTGACCGGCGCCGGCCGCGGCATCGGCCTGGCCATCAGCGAGCGGCTCATCGCCGATGGCGCGCGCGTTGTGATGGTGGATCGTGACGCGGCGGCGGTCGAGAATGCCGCCAAGCGCGTGGGCGGTGCCGCGCGCGCGATCGTGGCCGACGTCACGCGGACCGCCGACGTGAACGCCGCGGTCGCGGCGGCTCACGACTGGCACGGCCGTCTGGACGTCGTGGTGAACAACGCCGGGATCACCGGGCGCTCGTTTCCGACGTGGGAGCTCACCGACGACGACTGGCATCAGGTGATCGCGGTGGACCTCACCAGTGTCTTTCTCGTCTGCCGGGAGGCCATCAAGCTGATGCGCCCGCAGCGGCGTGGACGCATCGTCAACATCGCCTCCATCGCCGGTAAGGAAGGCAATCCGACGCTGGTGCCGTACTCCACCGCGAAGGCGGGTGTGATCGGCCTGACGAAAGCACTGGCGAAGGAGGTGGCCACGGAAGGGATCCTCGTCAATGCCGTGGCGCCGGCCGTGATCGGAACCGAGCTGCTCCAGCAGATGGAGAAGTCGACGGTCGACATGCTGGTTGCGAAGATTCCGATGGGCCGCGTCGGCAGGCCGGACGAGGTTGCCGCGCTCGTGGCCTGGCTGGCGTCCGACGAGTGCTCGTTCTCCACCGGCGCGGTCTACGATCTGTCCGGCGGCCGCGCGAGCTACTAGGCTCCAGACCTCGCGAATATTCGCCGGCGCCGCGGCAAAGCCGTGGCGCGCCGCGGTCTCACTGTCACGCGGGATACGACTGTCACACGGGGCGGCGTCCCTGGATGACGCGGATCAGCACCACGGCGATGGCGATGACGAGCAGGATGTGAATGAAGCCGCCGAGCGTGTAGGAACTGACCATGCCGAGCAGCCACAGCACGAGCAGCACGACGAAGATGGTCCAGAGCATGCGCGAGGTCCTCCTCGCCGATTCGCGCTGCGCGCGGCGTGCCATCCGGCGAATGTGTCGTTTGTCGCGGTGTTGCGCGAATCATGGACGTCGCCCAGGGGCGACCACTGCCCAGGTCGGGTAGATCCGTTCAGCCTGCGGCGGCCGCGTACTGGAGCAGGGCGACCTTCGAGAACGACTCGGTGATGTCGCCGTCGATCGCCATGCGGATGGCGTCGGTGAGCGGCACGATCCGACGCTCGAGGAACTCGTCGTCGTCCGCGGGCAGCGGGTCGGGCGTGAGGCCGTGCGCCGCGTAGCAGTAGCCGACCTCGTCCAGGTAGGCGTTGGAGGGGAAGAACTTCGTGAGAAACGTGAAGCGCTCCGCCCGGTAGCCGCCCTCTTCCCGCAGCTCGCGCTGCGCGGCCACCACCGGATCCTCGCCGGGCAGGGCGCCGCCGCCCGGAAGCTCCCACGAGAGCCCACGCTGTAGATGGCGGAACTGACGCACGAGCAGCACGTGCGCCTCGTCGATGAACGGGATGACGCCGACGGCCACGCCCACCACGAGCACGGGATAGACGATCTCGCGGCCGTCCGGGAGTCGCCACGCGTCCTCGCGGAGCGCCAGCTTGCCATGCGTCCATCGGATCGAGGAGGAGAGGGGCGTCCAGGAGGGGCGCACGCGCGCTATGTTATCGTAAGCCCCTATGGCGAAGGAACGTCACGTGGATGCGTTGCTGAAGCGACTCGTGCAAACGATCGAGGCATCGCTGACCGCGACCGATGCGGCGCGCGACGCGGTGCAGGAAATCCTCAAGCGCGGTGCCGATACGGGCATCTTCTTCGCGGGCGCCAAGGGCCGCGGCTTTTCCACCGAGCTCACAGCTCAGGACAAGGAATTTCTTCGCGCCGTCTCCATCAAGCCGGAGCGCTGACCGTGCGCGTCGTGTTGCTGCTGATCGTCGTCGTCGTTCTCATTGCGCTACTCCTGCCCCTGCTGCGCCGACCGATGCTCCGCGCGCAGCGCGCGCCGGCGAGGCTCGACGACGAGCTCGTGAAGGATCCGGTGTGCCAGACCTATGTCGTCCGCTCGCGCGCGGTGAGCCGCGGCGGCGACGGCGCGCCGTACTTCTGTAGCACCGACTGCGCTCGTCGCTACTCCGGCTAGTCCGCCGCCGTGGCGGGCGTCTCCGGCCATCCCGACATCTGGCGCGCCATCGACGCGCAGCCCACCGCGGCCAAGCTCGCCGACACCCTCGAGCTCCGCGGACGCACGCCGGCGCAGGTGCGGTTGCGACGGCGATTTCTGCGCTTCGTGCCCATCCGGAGCGGCCAGCGCGTGCTGGAGATCGGCTGTGGCACCGGCGTCGTGCTCCGCGATCTGCTGGCGCTCGTCGGCAAGCGCGGGCAGGTCACCGGCCTCGACACCAGTCGCACGATGCTGGCCCGCGCCCGCGCGCTGGCAAGGGGCGTCTCCGCCGGCCGGCTCCAGCTCCGGCACGGCGACGGCAACGAGCTGCCGTTCGCGGCCTCGCGGTTCGACGTCGCGCTCGCAATCACGGTGATCCTGCACGTCGCCGATCCGCAGCGCGTGGTCAAGGAGCTCGTGCGCGTGACCCGCCCGGGAGGCCGTGTGGGGCTGCAGGACCAGGACTTCGGCCTGGTGGCCGCCGCCCATCCCGATCGCGAGCTCACCGATCGGATTCTCGACGGCGTCGCCGCGCGCATCTACGAGGAGCCGTACAGCGGCCGCCGGCTCCCCGCGCTGCTGCGCGAGGCCGGGCTCCGCGAGGTGCGCGTGCTGGCCGACGTCTATCAAGACACGGCCTTGACGGATTTCAGCCGCGCGTTCCTCGAGCGTCGCGCCGAGAACGCGGTCCGCTTCGGCATCGTGGACGCGCCAACCGCCACGCGGTGGCTCGACGGCTTCAACGAGTATCTGGCGCGCGGCGCCTTCGTGCTCACGATGAACTACTTCGGCGCCGTCGGAGTGAAGCGCTGACCGCGCGAACGGCTGTCGTCATGGTCGCGCTCCTCGGTCTGGTCGGCGTGGCCGGCGCCGCCGACACCCGCGGCGTCGACGGCGCGGCGGCTCTTCGTCACGTCGCGCGCCTCGTCGCCATCGGACCGCGGGTGGCCGGGACGCCCGGCGGGGAGCGCGCCCGCGCGTACATCGCGAGCGAGCTCAAGAAGCTCGGCGTGAAGACGGACATTCGCGCCTTCGAGGCCGACACGCCGCACGGTCGCATGGCGCTCGCAAACATCGTGGCCGTCGTGCCCGGCCTCCGGCGCGACGTGATCCTGCTCGGTGGTCATTACGACACGAAGTACTTCAAGGAATTCCGCTTCGTCGGCGCCAACGACGGCGGCTCGAGCGCGGCGCTGCTCATCGAGCTGACGCGGCGGCTGGCGGCGACGCCTCGCGAGTATACGTACTGGGTCGTGTGGTTCGACGGAGAAGAGGCGCGGGTTTCGTGGACGGCCGTCGATAGTCTCTACGGCTCACGCCGGCTGGCGACGGAGCTCGCGCGCGAGGGGCGCCTGCCACGCGCAATGATTCTCGTCGACATGATCGGCGACCGGGATCTCGGGATCCTCCGTGAGTCGTACTCGACGCCGTGGCTGACCAACCTGCTGTGGGCCACCGCGGCGCGGCTGGGGCACGAGCGGCATTTCCTCAACACGGCCATGGCCGTCGAGGACGACCATGCGCCGTTCCTCGCGGCCGGCGTGCCGGCGGCACTGCTGATCGATTTCGACTATGCGCCGTGGCACACAGCGGATGACACGCTCGACAAGGTGTCTGCGCAGAGTCTCGCCATCATCGGCGATGTGGTCTTGAACGCTCTGCCCGCCGTCGAGCGGCGCCTGAACGGCGGTCGCTGAGACGTTATAATCGCGGCATGCCGCGCGTCCGCGAGATCGAGGAGCCCGGAGACGATCCCATCCTCGCGGAGACGTTTGCACGGGAGCGCGAGCTCTTCGGCTTCGTGCTGAATCCGACGAAGGTCCAGGCTCACACGCCGGGCATCATGAAGGCCGCCAAGCAGCTGTCGCTCGCCGTCGACCGCTCCGGCCTCTTGCCGAAGGAGCTGCTCGCCCTCGTCAACGTCCGCGTCGCGCTCATCAACGGCTGCCCGTTCTGAATCGATATCAACTCGTCCCGCGGTCTGCGGGAAGGCGCCTCCGAGCCGAAGCTGCGTGACGTGCAGGCCTATGCCACCAGCCCGCATTACACCGCGGCCGAGCGCGCGGCGCTCGCCGTCGCGGAGGCGATGACCATCACCGGCCAGAAGGTGACCGACGAGCTGTTCGCCGAGGCCCGCCGGCATTTCTCGGAAGCACAGCTCGTAGAGCTCGTGGCCGCCGTCGCCCTCGAAAATTTCCGCAGCAAGTTCAATGTCGCCCTCGGTGTCGAGAGCCAGGGCTTCTGTCTTCTCCGGTAATTCCCTCGCGAGTCCCACGCGATGGCATGCCGCGCTTCATGGGCCTTTCACCGAGCGCCGCGCAATTCTTGCGGTCGATGGCTGAATTCTCTGCCGGCGCCTCGCGACGGCCGAAGCGGCTCGTGCCGCTCGAGATCAGCACTTTCAACGAGTTAGTGCGGGCGTCCGCCTCGCTCCGTCCTCGGCATGATCGAAGCAGTTCACAGGAGACGTGATTGATCCGCCCGTGACCGACGAGGAACGACTGACCGACGCGCTCGCGTCGTTCGGAATCCTTTGTGACCGCGCGATCGAGTACCTCGAGCTCTTCACGTGGGCTGACGGCGAGTCGCGTGACGCCGACGCATCGACGTCCGCCTGACGTTCCGGCGCGAACACTGTCCGGCCTTCGACACCCCCGCGGCGACCGCGCCCGCTAAAAACGCGGGCGGTCGCTGAGGCATTTTCCTTGCTCCGCCCCGACGCTGAAATTTCCGAAGCTGGCAGGCGAGGGATTTTGCACTTCGCGCGGGAGCTCCGCTGATGAGCGGATTACGGGGCGACGAGATCGTTCGGGACACGATTCGCACGGTGCGGCTGTGGATCCGCAACACGATCTGATCGCCGAGTTCTTGCGCCGCCACCCGGGCGAGGTGTGCGCGGACTGCCTCGCCGACGCCATCGACCTTCCACCGAGCCAGGTGAGTATGGCGATGCAGCGGCTCACGTTCGGGGGAGGCTTTGCGGCCCGACTGGGAATGTGCTGCCGCTGCCATCATCGCCGCACGGTCGTCAAGGCCGCCTGACCGCGGCCGCTCAGGGCGCTTCAGGGAACTCCGACCAGGCGTCGTAGCACGCTTCGTGGAAGGTCAGCATCAGGGCGCCGCGGACGTCGATATCGACCTGCACGTCCGCGCGCGCGATGACGTCGCCGCAGCCGCTGCAGACGTCACCACTCCCGTTGCCGCGCCAGGCTTTCGCGGGAAACGGCGCCGGTAATCCGCCCCGCTTCATCTTGTCCCGCGTCTTGTCGGCGCGCCAACGCATCGGCGCACTGTACCCGGGCGGCGGCCGCCGCGACAATCCGCAGATCTACCGATCTGACGAAACGGGCCTCGACGGCGCGCCGCTTGCGTGTGGCTCGGGGTGAGGGGGGCCGACGGCCACCTCACCGGCCGGTCGAAATCGAACAGGTTTGCGCATCCTGGGCGCGGTCCAGCGAGCGGGATGCACGAGAGGAGACGCTATGGGCTTCGCGACCACCGTCGTCGCCGCGGTCAGTGTCGTCACGCTGTCCGCCGGCTTCGCCCACGCGCAGAGCTCCAACACGCTCGGAACCCCAGGCACCTCTGGCACATCGGGCAGCGTGCTACGTCCGAGCGATCCGAATCAGCCGCCATCGACGCGCCAGTCGACGCCATCGACGCCGAACACGGCGATCGGCGGGTCGGTCACCGGCGGGATTCCCGGTACGCTCGGTGGCAGCCCGTACAGCGCTGGCGGCTCGGTGACCGGCGGGATCCCCGGCACGCTGGGCGGCACAGCGTCCGGCGGCGGCAGCTCGCAGAACAATACGTCGATCGGTGGTGCCGGGATCTCCACGACGCCGACGACGCCGTCGACCATCGGCGGGTCATCGACCGGGGCCATTCCTGGCTCCACGGGGACGATCGGCTCGTCGAGCGGCGCGCTGGGCGGCACCGGGAGCCGCAGCCTCGGAGGTGGCGTGACCGGAGCGACCAGCGGCCCGATCCGCTGAACGCACGAGTGCGCGCGGCGGGTTGGCGGTCCGCCGCGCGCGCGGTGCTACCATGTCAGCGTTCGTATGGGGCCGAGCCTGTTCCGGCTGCGCGACCGCCACGTGTTGCCGCTCGCGATGTTCTTCGGGACGTTCTCGTGGTCCTTCGTGTACATCAGCTTGCCGTTCCACATCCAGCGCATCTCGACCTGGGACGAAGTCTCGACGCTGACGTGGAGCGGCTTCATTCTGGGCGTGCCGAACCTCGTCACCGTGGCCTCGGCGCCGTTCTGGGGCGGGCTCGCCGAGCGCGGCAACCCGAAGCGGCTCTACGTCATGGCCCAGACGCTGCAGGGCGCCGCCTTTGTCGGTATGGCCCTCGCCCGCACGCTGCCGGAGCTGCTGGTCGTCCGCATCGCGCTCGGCTTCATCGGCGCCTCTTCGACCTTCGCGTTCGTCAGCGCTGGCCGCAACGCCGATGTCGCCGAAGTGCGCCGGCAGGTCGGTGCCGTGCAGTCTGCGATGACGGTCGGACAGGTGATCGGGCCGCTCGTCGGCGCGATTGCGGCCGCGCGCCTGGGCTTCCGCGAGTCGTTCGTCGTCGGTGCGGCCATTCTCTTCGGCTGCGGGGCGCTCGCGCATTGGGGACTCGGCGATCTCGGCGGCGGCGCGCGTGGTGGGTCGTCGACGGTGCCTACGCGCTGGCGCGACGTGCTGCTCGTGTCGGTCATCGTGCTCGGTGGATCGGCCCAGGTGTTCTTCCTGACGTCGATCCTGCCGCAGATTCTGCCGCCGCTCGGTGTACCGCAGGCGCGGACGCTCGAGATGGGTGGTCTGCTGATCTTCGCCTCCGGCGTCGCCGCGGCACTCGGCTCGATGCTGGCGTCGCGTCTCGCCGATCTCCTTCCGGAGCGCCGGCTGATCCCGGCTCTGCTCGCGCTCTCGTCGCTGTTCGTCGCTGCGCTCGCCGTCGCCCGCTCGGTGTGGCCGTTCGGCGTTCTCCGCTTCCTGCAGGTCCTCTGCATCGCCCCCGTGTTCCCCATTGTCGTCGGGCGCGTCGCTCACTCCGCGGGTGGCCGCGCGATCGGCGTCATCAACTCGGCCCGGATCGGCGCCGCCTTCCTCGGCCCCGTCATCGCGACCAGCCTGCTGGCGTGGACGTCGCCGTCCGCCGTCTATGCCGTCATCGCGCTGATGGGGCTCGTGTGCGTGCCGCTGGCGGGCCGGCGCCTGGCCGGGCGCGTGGAGCCTCGCGTCTGAGCCGGCCCCTCGTCGACATCCGCCTGGAGTCGGTCAGCACGCGCGGGGGGGCGCCGCCGGGCCTCGCGCAGGTCAGCGTGCACGTCCGCTACGGCGAGTTCTTCACCTTTCTCGGACCGCCGCACTCCGGGAAGACGGACGTGCTGCGCGCGGTCGCGGGGTTCATGCCGGTCTCCGACGGCCGCGTGCTCGTCGACGGACAGGACATCGGCGCCCTCGCTCCCGGCGCGCGGTCGATCGGTTACGTGTTCCAGGAAGGCGCGCTGTGGCCGCACTTGACGGTGCGCGACCACGTGGCCTTTGGCCTGCAGGCGCTCGGGATGTCGGCTGCGGATGTCGACCGGCGCGTCTCGATGGTGCTCGGCCGGCTCGGATTGACTGACGTCGTCGGTCAACGGCCGCCCGCGCTGAACCTCGAGCAGCGCCGGCGACTGGCGCTGGCGCGCGCGCTCGCCCCCGAGCCGCGCGTCCTGCTCCTCGACGAGCCGCTCGCGCACCTCGATCCGATCGCGCGCAAGACGTTGCGGATCGAGCTCGGCAAGCTGCACCGTGATCTCGCGGTGACGACGATCCACGTCACGCGCGACGCCGCCGATGCCCTGGCCTTGTCGGATCGGCTCGCCGTCATGAACGCCGGCCGCGTCGAGCAGCTCGGTGACCCGCCGGACGTCTATCAGCACCCGCGCTCGCGTGCGGTGGCCGAGGCGCTCGGGCCGGCGAATTTCTTGCCGGTGCGGGTCGTCGAGGTCCGCGAGCTCGGGGTCGTGGTGGAGACGGAGGGGGGCCACCGCGTGCCGGTGGCTGGCGTCGGACAGTATGGCGGGGGCAGCCGCGGCCTGCTCGTGCTGCGGCCCGAAATTCTGTCGATGACCGACGCCGCCATGGCGCGCGGCCCGGGCCTGCCAGGCGTGGTGACCCTTCGCGTGTTCGAGGGCGCCCGCCAGCTCTACGAGGTGGACATCGGCGGCAAGCTGCCGGTGCGCGTCGAGCTCCCCGCGCAGCACGAAAGCCGTCTCTTCCGCGTCGGCGAACGCGTCCGCGTCGAGCTCAGCACCGACACCGTCGCCCTCGTCCCGGGGTAGGCCACGCCCGGCGCGTCCAACGGAGTGGAGAGCCGGACGGAGCGCTCCGAGCCTACAGCGAGTAGATCTTGTCCTGCTCGAGAAGCGAGATGCGGGCGGGATCGATGCGCGACAGCTCTTCGGCGATCTCGTCGTAAAACTGCGGCTTGATGTGGTAGATCCACACGGGAACGTTCGGGGGAAGCTTGTCGATCTCGCGCGCGATGCGCTCGGGCGTCAGGTGCATGGCGACGTCGGCGAGCGGCGCCATGCGATTGGGATACGCGCATTCGAGGATGATCGCGCGCAATCCGCGCAGTCCGCGTGCGGCCTTCCAGATGGCGGTGGTGGGACCGGTGTCGCCGGAGAAGACGAATCCGGTACTGCCATCGTGAATGATGAAGCCGCTCGTCGGCACGCTGTGAGTGACGGGCACCGGTGTGACCCACAAGTCACCCAGTCGCTGCTCGGCTTCCTCGACGAGCGTGCGGTATTTTATGACCGGCGCTTCCGGCGGGATCTGCGCGAAATTCGGCCAGCCCACGTTGTTGAAGACGCCGCTGCGGAGCGCGTCGACGACGGGCTCGACGCTCGCGATCGTGAGCGGCTCGCGCTGCTCGCCGGCGAAGGCCAGCGTCTCGGTCAGGAAGGCCAGGCCCACGACGTGGTCCAGATGGGCATGCGAGATGAGCGCGTGCTGGATGAGGCGCTGCTCGCCGGGAGTGAGGGCGCCGCCAACGGTTCCAGCATCGACGAGAAGCCGCTCGTTGACGAGAAATGCGGTGGGACGCTGACCGAGTCCTTCGGCTCCATAGGCGCCGAGCACTCGTATCTTCATTAGCGCGGGATACTAGCATACTCTGTCCGGACTGGCCGGACGCTGGGCCGGGCTGCGGGACGGCGCGGCCGCGCCCCCGGCCTCGCCCATCGTCATCGTCACCATCGGTGAGTCGCGGCGTCGACCTCATCTTCGACACGCCGTCGGCGCGCGGGTCCGCTGATGCCACGGCCCTCGGCGAGGCGATGGCGCGCACCGTGCTCATCAACCTTCGTGGCGGGAGCCGCCCGGTGAAGATCTACGCCGTGCTTCCGGCCCGATGGCGACCGAGCGTGAGTTGCCCGGATGCAACCGGCATGGTAGAACTCGACTGACGATGAGCGCGGACGACTTCGACTTTCCGACGATGTCGCGAGCGTTGATCCTCGGCGACAAGGACACCGTCGCCGCCAAGACGCGCGAAGGCCTGGGCTTTTCGATGGACCCGAAGGAGCTCATCTTCAAGGGGCTCATTCCCGGCATGGACGTCGTCGGGGAGAAGTTCCGCCGCAACGAGTACTACGTGCCGCAAGTGTTGCTGTCCGCGCGCGCGATGTACGCCGGCCTCGATCTGCTGAAGCCGCTCATCACGGCCGCCGCCAAGGGCGACGACTATCACGGTGTCGTCGTCATCGGCACGGCACAGGGCGACCTCCACGACATCGGCAAGAACCTCGTGGCCATGATGCTCGAGGGCGCCGGCTTCAAGGTGGTGAACCTCGGTCGCGACGTGGCGCCCGAAAAGTTCGTGGCCGCCGTCGAGGAGCACCATGCCAACATCGTGGGCATCTCGGCGCTGATGACCACCACCATGCCGGCCATGAAGCGCACGATCGACGCGCTGCTGAAGGCCGGACTGCGCGAGCACGTGAAGGTGATGGTGGGCGGCGCGCCGGTGAGCCAGGCGTTTGCCGACGAGATCGGCGCCGACGGCTATGCCAGGGACTCCACGCTCGCCGTCGTGAAGGCCAAGACACTGCTCGGCGTGGCGGTGAGTCGATGAAGCCGCGCGGCTGGGAGGTCGTCGAGCGCGTGAAGGCGGGCGAGATCCTCGTGTTCGACGGCGGATACGGCACGATGCTGTTCGCGGCCGGCCTCGCGAACGGCGCCTGCCCGGAGGTCTGGAACGACACGCATGCGGACGTGGTGCAGGGGATTCACCAGGGCTACTTCGACGCGGGCAGCCACATCGTCGAGACGAACACCTTCGGCGGCACGCGCCTCAAGCTGAACGAGTACAAGATCGGCGATCGGACGCACGAGCTCAACGTGAAGGGCGCGCGCCTCGCGCGCGCCGCCGCTGGCGGCGATCGCTACGTCGCCGGCTCCATCGGGCCCACCAGCCGGCTGCCCGTCGACTACGCGCTCGACGAGGGCGTCACCGACGACGAGTACGAGGCGACGTTCAAGGAGCAGGCGGAGGCCCTCGGCGAGGGCGGCGTGGACATCTTCGCCGTCGAGACGATGATGTTTCCACAGGAGGCGACGGCGGCGGTTCGTGCCTGCAAAGCCGTCACCGGCCTGCCCGTCATGGCGACCATGTTCTTCCAGTTCGAGGAGCTGCACGAGCGCGATCGCACGATGTGGGGCGAGAGTCCCGCCGACGTGGCCGCGAATCTTCTGGCCGCAGGCGCCGACATCGTCGGCATGAACTGCGGTCGTGGTCCCGACCGTGCCATCGTCATCATCCGCGAGATGCGCAAGGTGACCGACGCGCCGCTGGTGGCGTACCCGAACGCCGGGCTGCCCGTCACGACGGGCGACACCGTGACCTATGAGCTCGGTCCGGAGGCGATGGCGCGCGAGTACCCGGCGCTGCTCGATGCCGGCTGCAACATCGTGGGCGCCTGCTGCGGCTCCAATCCGGAGCACATCCGCCGCATCGCGGAGGTCGTGCGCAGCCGCAAGAAGTGACGCTGCCGGCCGGCGTGCAGGTCCTCGTCGACCTGCCGCTTGCCATCGACCCCGACGAGGTCCTGCGCTTTCAGGGCTACAAGAAGGGCGTCGACGTGCCGACCGCCGATGTGCGCGCGCTGTTCGGGGAGGCGCTGCACGCCGGCGGTAGCCTCATGGCGCCGCGCGCGGTCGTCCGCTGGCTGCCCGTCGATCGCCACGGCCCGGACGTCCTCGAGGTGGACGGCGTCGTCCTGACCATTCCCGCCATCGGGACGCGCTGGGGCGCCGTGGAGTACGTGGCCGTGGCCGTGTGCACGATCGGCGAGGCCCTCGAGCGTCGCGTGGCGGATCTGTGGGACTCGCGTGAGCTGCCGCTGGCATCGATGCTCGACAGCGTCGGCTCCGGCGCCGTGGAGAGCCTGGCCGAGTACGTCAACGATGTGCTATGTCAACAGGGGCTGGCGGCCGGACTCAAGGTCACCAATCGCATCAGCCCCGGTTACGGGGAGTGGGACGTGGACGAGCAGGCCCGGATCTTCTGCCTCTGCCCGGGCACGCCGGTCGGGGTGACGCTCAACGCCGCCTGCGTGATGACGCCGGGAAAGTCCATCTCGCTCCTCGCCGGCGCCGGCACGGACGCCCGTGTCGATCACTATTTCAGTCAGTGCGCGCGCTGCTGGATGCGCGACTGCGCCTATCGCCGCGCCCCCGCGCGCGGCACCGTCCACAGATGACCGGCATTCCGTCGCGTCTGCCGTGGCCGATGGTCTTGCAAGTCGTCAGTGTGGTCGCCGCCGTCGCGCTGATCGTCGCCACCTGGGAGATCTGGCTTCTCTTCTTCACGGCGTTGATCCTCGCCGCCGCCATCCTGCCGGCCGCGCGGTGGGGCGAGCGCCGACGCGTCCCGCGCAGCGTGGTCGTGCTCGCCGTCTACGTCGGCGCCATCGGTCTGCTCACCCTCATGGGGCGGCTGCTGTGGCCGGCGCTGAGCGAGCAGTGGTCACAGTTCACCGAGCAGCTGCCGAAGCTGATCGAGAACGCGCGGACCTGGCTCGGCCGCTTCGACTACTGGCTGGCGCAGTGGGGCGCCTCGTTGCCACAGCCGAAGGCCGACAATGTCCAGGGCCTGGCCGGCAGCCTGCTCGGCAACGTCCTGCGCGTCACCACCGGTGCCGTAGGCGTCGTGGTCGAGGTGCTGGCCGTTCTCGTGGTGACGGCCTATCTCGTCATCGATTCGCGCGAGATCGGCCACACGCTGGTGACGCTGCTGCCGCGTGAGCACCGGCCGACGGCGACGCGGCTGGCGCCGTCGGTGCTCGAGCGGATCGGTGGCTACGTCCGCGGTCAGCTCGTCTCGTCCTTCTTCGTGGGCGTGTTGATCGCCGTCGCCCTCTCCCTGCTCGGCGTGAAATACGGCCTGTTGATCGGCGCCCTCGCGGCCGTGCTGAACATCGTTCCCTTCGTGGGCGCCACCGTGGCCGCCGTGCTGGCCGTGCTGTCCGCGCTGAACGACGGCATCGTGCTCGCTGCGATCGCGCTCGCGGTGATGGTGGGATGCCAGTCGGTCGAGGGCAAGCTGCTGGCGCCGTACTTCGTGGGCCGCGCGACGGGTCTTCATGCCCTCGCCGTGCTCTTCGCGCTGCTCGCCGGCTTCAAGCTGCACGGCCTCCTCGGCGGCCTGGTCGCCGTCCCGCTGCTGGCGGGAGCGTGGGAGATCGTGCGCACCCTCTGGGTGGAGCCGCGCCGGCGCGATTGACGTTGGGCGAGACGCTCGTCCAGATCGTCGGCGCGCTCCTGATCCTGGCCGGCTTCGTCGCCGGTCAGCTCGGCGTGTTGCGCGCCGACTCGCGTCCGTACCTCTGGCTGAACCTGCTCGGCTCGCTGATTCTCACCATCGATGCATGGCGTGGGCGGCAGTGGGGATTCGTGCTGCTCGAGGGCGTGTGGGCGCTCGTCTCGGCGTGGGGACTCGTCGCGCGCCATCGGTGATCGGCCCAGTCGCGGTGGTAGGATGACGTGTCATGGCCGGCGATAACGTCGTGCTCGTGGGGTTCATGGGGGCGGGCAAGTCCGTCTGTGGCCGGATGCTCGCGCGTCGGCTCGGCCGCTGTTTCGTCGAGACGGACGACATGATCGTCTCGCGTGACGGCCGCTCCATCCCGGAGATCTTCCGTCAGGACGGCGAGGAAGCGTTTCGTCGTCTCGAGGGAGAAACGCTCGAAGCGCTGCGCCTCAAGTCGCGGGACGTCATCGCCACCGGCGGCGGCTTGCCGTGTCGCGACGGCCGGATGGAGGCGCTGCGCGCGCTCGGCACGGTGGTCTGGCTGCGCGGCGATCTCTCGGTCCTGCTCGACCGTGCGGCGCGCATCGGAGGCCGTCCGATGCTCCAGCGATCGCCAGCCGACATCGAACGCCTCTATCGCAGCCGCGAGCCGTATTACGCGACAGCCCACGTCACCGTCGACACTGCGGGTCTCGGCGTGGACCAGGTCGTCGCGCGCGTCATCACGGCGTTGAGAGCGGGGCATGCCGCACGCGTTTAGCGAGCGGCTCGGTGAAGGACCGCTGCTTTGCGATGGCGCCATGGGCACCGTGCTCTATGCGCGCGGGGTGCCGCTCGACGGCTGCTTCGACGTCCTCAACCTGAACAATCCGCGGCTCGTGCAAGGCATTCACGCCGACTACATCGCCGCCGGCGCCGACTGCATCGAGACGAATACCTTCGGCGCCAACCGGTTCAAGCTCGCCGTCCACGGGCTCGAGACGCAGGTGCGCGAGGTGAATCGACGCGGCGTTCGCCTGGCGCGCGACGTCCGCGAGTCCGCCGGGCGTGATGTCTGGGTGCTCGGATCGGTCGGCCCACTCGGCAAGTATCTGGAGCCGCTCGGCACCGTCAGCCGTGAGGAAGCGCGGGAGGCGTTTCGCGAGCAGGCAGAGGCGCTGCTCGAGGGCGGCGTCGACGCGTTCATCGTGGAGACGTTTTCCGATCTGGCCGAGATCCGACTGGCCATCGAGGCCATCCGGTCGGTCACCGACCTGCCGATGGTGGCGCAGATGGCTTTCACCGATGAGGCGGTGACCTTCATGGGGCGCGCGCCGGCCGAGGTCGCGCGCGAGCTGCGTGCGCTCGACGTGCAGGCGATCGGCGCCAACTGCTCCGTGGGCTCCTCGACCCTGTACGACGTGCTCGAGCGGATGACCCCGGAGGCCGGCGGCTTGCCGCTGGCCATCCAGCCCAACGCCGGCTTGCCGAGCCGGATCGGCGAGCGCCTCATCTATCTTTCGTCGCCGGCATACATGGGCGAGTACGCGGGGCGGATGGTCGAGGCCGGCGCCCGGCTGGTCGGTGGCTGCTGTGGCACGACACCGCAGCACACGGCCGCCATGCGCGAGGCGCTCGATCGATTGACGCCCGGCGTCCGGCGCCGGGAGCTGCGCGTGACGGCTGTCCGCGCTCCGCGCCCGGCGCCGCCGGAGACGTCCGGCGTCGCCCACATGCCGGCGCCGACGTTGCTGCAGCGTCGCCTCGAGGCCGGCGATTTCGTCGTCACCGTCGAGCTCGATCCGCCGCGAGGCCACACCGTCGACAAGCTCGTGCAGGGAGCAAAGCTCCTCAAGGAAAAGGGCGTCGAGATCGTGGACATCAACGATGGCTCGCTCGGGCGCGTGCGCATGTCGGTGCTCGCGACGGCGCTGCTCGTTCGCGACGGCACCGGGCTCGACGTGAACATGCACTTCACCTGCCGCGACCGTAACCTCATGGGCATCCAGGGCGATCTGCTCGGGGCGCACGCCCTCGACATCCGCAATATTCTCGCGATGACCGGCGATCCCCCGCGAGCGGGCGACTACGCGAACGCGACGGCCGTCTTCGACGTCGATGGCGTTGGCCTCATCGAGATCCTGCGCCGGATGAACGATGGCGTCGACGCCACCGGCACCTCGATCGGAGAGCCGACCGCGTTCTGTGTCGGCGCCGCGCTGAATCCGGTCGCCGACGACGTCGAGCGGGAAATCGACCGGATGCATCGCAAGATCGAGGCGGGCGCGCGCTGGCTGCAGACGCAGCCGGTCTACGACCTCGAGCAGCTCGACCGCTTCCTGGCACGCGCGGGCGGCGCGCCGATCCCCGTGCTGGTTGGCATCCTGCCGCTGCACAGCTCACGCCACGCGGAATTCCTGCACAACGAAGTCCCCGGGATTACGATTCCCGACGCCATACGGGCCCGCATGCGTCAGGCCGGCGAGTCGGCACTGCGCGCGGGGATCGAGATGGCGCAGCGGCTCGTGAACGAGGTGCGTGGCCGCTACGCGGGCGCGTATCTCATGCCGTCGTTCGGACGATTCGAGGTCGTCGCGGAGGTGCTCGATGTCCTCCACTGAGAAGGCGACGCCGACCGCGCTTGGCGTCTGCGAGGTGGTTGCGCGCGTCCAGGCGGGTGGGCTCACCGCCGGGAATGTCGTCGATGCCTGCCTGGAAAAGATCCGCGCGCTCGATCCCACCGTGCTCGCGTGGGCGCACGTCGATGCCGACGGCGCGCGCGCCGCGGCCCGCGCGATCGACGGTGCGACGGCGCGTGGCCCGCTGCGTGGGGTCCCCATCGGAATCAAGGACATCTTCCATGTCCAGGGTATGCCGACCACCGCCGGCTCGCGGCCGTTCGCGCATTCGCGGCCCTCGACCGACGCGACATCGGTGGCACGGCTTCGCGCGGCCGGCGCGGTGATCGTCGGGAAGACGCATACCACCGAGTTCGCGTTCCGCGATCCCGCGCCGACGCGCAATCCGTGGAATCTCGCGCACACGCCGGGCGGCTCCTCGTCAGGCTCGGCGGCCGCGGTGGCCGCCCGGATGGTGCCGGTGGCGCTCGGCACCCAGACGGTGGGCTCGGTGCTCCGTCCGGCCGCGTATTGCGGGATCGTCGGCTTCAAGCCGACGCACGGTCTGGTCCCCGCGGACGGCGTCATCCCGCTTGCGTGGTCGCTCGACCACGTCGGTGTGCTGGCGCGCTCGGTGCTCGACGTCGCCGCGGTGCTGGGCGTCCTCACCGGACGCGGCCTCGATCTCGTTCCCGTCGGCGTGCCGCGACTGGCGCTCGTGCCGGAGCTGCTCGAACGGTCCACGCCGGAGGTCGCCGCGCACGTTCGCGCGCTCGCGGACCGCTTCGCCGCGGCGGGAGCGAAGCTGACGGAGGTGAAGCTCCCGCCCGAGTTCGCCTCGCTCCACGCGGCAGGCCAGCGCCTCCTGGAGGCGGAAGCCGCCACGTATCATCGCGACGCCTTCGCCCGGCACGAGGCCGATTACGGCAAGCACTTCGCCGAGATGGTCCGCGTCGGTCTGCGTCACAGCGCCGTCGACTACGTCGCCGCCAACCGCGCCCGGCTCGCGTTTCGCGAAGCGGTCATGCCCGTGCTGGCCGCGCACGACGCGCTGCTTTCGCCAACGGCGCCCGGGACCGCGCCGGAAGGGCTCGCGTTCACGGGCGACGCTTCGCTCTGCGCCCCCTGGTCCTCGACCGGCGTGCCGTCGATCAGCCTGCCGAGCGGTGTCAGCGACGTCCCGCGGCTGCCGCTGGCCGTGCAGCTCGTCCAGGCGGCGGGTGCCGACGCCCGGCTGCTCGGCGTCGCCGCCTGGTGTGAGCGCGTGCTCGGACCGATGCCGCCGCCGCCGCACGCCTGATGCTCGATCTGAAGATCGAGGGCGCGACGGTCGTTGACGGCACCGGAACCGCCGGCAGCCGCACGGACGTCGGCGTGCGCGACGAGACGATCGTCGCCATCGGCGACCTCAATCGTGAGCACGCGGGAACGACCCTGAACGCCTCCGGCAAGACGCTGGCGCCGGGCTTCATCGACATGCACTCGCACTCGGACTGGCGGCTGTGGGCCAACCGCCGGGCCGAGTCGAAGATTCGCCAGGGTGTCACCACCGAGGTCGTCGGCAACTGCGGCTTTTCGCCGGCGCCGGTGAGCGCCCAGTACCGCGACGATCTCCGCGGGTTCGCGCTCTACGTGCCATCCGGCATGGACTTCAGATGGCCGACCTTCGCCGAGTACCTCCGGGCATTCGATACTGGCGGTACCGCAGTGAACGTCGTGCAGCTCGTCGGCCACGGGACGCTGCGCATCGCGGCCATGGGCTTCGCCCGCCGCGCCCCGAGCGCGGGCGAGCTGACGACGATGCAGCGGTTGATGAGCGATGCGGTGCACGCGGGCGCGTGGGGACTCTCGACAGGCCTGATCTACGCTCCCGGCTCCTACGCCGCCACCGAGGAGATCGTCGAGATCGCGCGTGTGGCCGGCAGTCAGGGCGGCTTCTACGCGAGTCACATCCGCGGTGAGGGCGCGACGCTTCTCGACGCCGTGGCCGAGGCGATCCGGGTCGGACGCGACGCGCGGGTACCGGTGCAGGTGAGTCACGTCAAGGCGGCCGGCCGCCCCAACTGGGGCAAGGTCGAGGGGGCGCTCGGGCTGATCGACGCCGCGCGCGCCGAGGGCCTCGACGTGATGGCCGACGTCTATCCGTACACCGCGTCGAGCACCACGCTGCGCACGCTGCTCCCCGACTGGGCGCTCGAGGGCGGCGTGGACGCGATGATCGGGCGGCTCGGTGACCCCGACGTGCGCACCCGCGTCCGCAAGGAGATCGAGGCCCCGGCGATGGCGGGACAGAGTCTGCTCGACCGCATCGGGTGGGACAACGTGATGATCTCGTACTGCGCCCGGCGCAAGGACGCCGAGGGCAAGCGCCTGTCGGAGATCGCCGCCGCGCGGGGCATGGATCCGCTCGACGCGGCCCTCGAGCTGATCGTCGACGAGGCCGGCAAGGCCTACATGATTCTCTTCCAGCTCGACGAGGCCGATCTTCGCCGCGCCCTCGTTCATCCGCACGTGATGATCGGCTCCGACGGCTCGGCGCTCGCGCCCTACGGCGCGCTCGGGGAGGGCAAGCCCCACCCGCGCAGTTACGGTACGTTCCCGCGGGTGCTCGGCGAGTACACGCGCGAGAAGCGCGTGCTGTCGCTGCCGCAGGCGATTCACAAGATGACCGGCCTGCCGGCGCGCCGGCTGAATCTCAAACACCGCGGCGTCATCCGCGAAGGCGCCAAGGCCGACCTGGTCGTGTTCGACGCGCGCCGCGTCGCCGACGCGGCGACCTACCAGGATCCGCATCGGTATCCGGGCGGCATCGAACACGTGATCGTCAACGGACGGTTCGTGATCAAGGACGGCGAGCATACGGGGAGCCTCCCCGGGCGAGTGCTGACGCCGCCGTAGCGGTGACGATGGCGCGCGTCGTTCCAGATCTGCTCACGCCGCTCGCCACCGCGGAGTCGCTCGAGGCGGGGCTCGCACAGACGCTTCAGCGTCTGTGCGCGACGGCGCGCGCCACCGCCGGCGCCCTCGTCGTTCGCCCGCACCGCGCGCCCGCGGTGGTGGTGACGGCG
>DASTCJ010000027.1:0-3110 GCA_035605575.1 Candidatus Methylomirabilota bacterium | reverse complement strand
CGTGCCGTTTCGATGGCCGTGCGCCGGCGCGTCATCTCGGCCGGGACGTCGGCGACCAGCACGGCGCCGCCCGGTCCTGAGCCGCGAACACCGCCGAGATCGACGCCGCGCTCGGCTGCGAGACGCCGCGCCTTCGGCGATGCGGCGGGGAGCCTTGCCGCCGGCTCGTGGGCGGCGGATTTCTGCCGCTCGACGTGTGTCAGCACGTCGGCGTCACCAGGTGCGTGGATCAGGGCGATCGTCGTGCCAACGGCCACCACGTCGCCCTCGCGCGCGGTGATATCGCCGAGCACGCCGGAGGCCGGCGCCTCGAGCTCGACCGTGACCTTGTCGGTCTCGATCTCAACGATCGGCTCACCCTTCGCGACACGGTCGCCGGCGGCCTTCAGCCAGCGGAGCACCTTGCCCGTCTCCTGGGCGAGCTCGAGCGCGGGCATGATCACGGTCGCCGACATCAGGGCTTCCGGCAGAGCGCCCTGGCCGCCTCGAACACCGACTTGTCAGTCGGCACCGTGAGATCTTCGAGCACGGGCGAGAACGGTACCGGCACGTCCATGGCGCCGATGCGCTTCACCGGCGCGTCGAGATGATAGAACGCGCCCTCGGCGATGACCGACGCGATCTCCGCCGTCACGCCGTAGCGCTCGTAGCCTTCGTCGACGACGATCGCGCGCGACGTCTTCTTGGCGGAGTCGATGAGCGCCTGCTTGTCGAGCGGCCACGTCGTGCGCGGGTCGATGACCTCCGCGCTGATTCCGACGTCGTCGAGCATCTTCGCAGCGCCCTCGGCGACGGCCACCATGCTGCTCGTGGCCACGATCGTGATGTCGCGGCCGGGACGCTTGACCTCGGCCACCCCGAAGGGGATCGTGTACTCCTCGGCCGGCACCGGCCCCTTCACGCGGTACATCATCTTGTCCTCGAAGATCACCACCGGGCTGTCGTCGCGGATGGCCGTCTTCATCAGCCCCTTGGCCTCGTAGGGTCCCGACGGCAGCGCGACCTTCAGACCCGGGATGTGACTCACCCACGCGTGCAGCGACTGCGAGTGCTGCGCCGCCGAGCGGCGCGTGGCGCCGAGCGTGGTGCGGAAGACGATCGGGACCTTGATCTTGCCGCCCGACATGTAGTGCGCTTTCGCGGCCTGGTTGACCATCTGGTCCATCGTGAGCGTGATGAAGTCGCCGAACATGACGTCGACGATGGGCCGCATGCCGGTCATGGCCGAACCGACGCCGATGCCCGCGTACCCGGGCTCGGAGATCGGCGTGTCGATGACGCGCTCGGTGCCGAACTCCTGCACGAGCCCGAGCAGCGTCTTGAACGGATGCCCCGCCTCCGCGACGTCTTCGCCGATGAGGAAGACGGTCGGGTCGCGCCGCATCTCCTCGGCGATCGCTTCCTTCACCGCCTCGCCGTACGTCAGCTCCCGCTCGCCCATGCTCGCCTCCGCGCGCTCATCCTACCGCAAGGCGACAGATGCGGTCAGCGGGAGCGCGGAGTAAGCTTCGGGCCGGGAGGACGAGCATGGCCGACACGACCGGCGTCTTCGACATCATCCGCACCACTCGCGCGATGCGGCGCCTCAAGCCCGATCCGGTGCCGGATGCGCTGATCCGAAAGATCATCGAGGCCGGCGTGTGCGCGCCGAACGGCGGCAACACCCAGCGCTGGCGATTCCTGGTCGTGAAGGACCAGGCGATCAAGAAGAAGGTGCAGGTCTGGTACAAGAAGGCGTTCGACGAGGTCGTGGGGCCGCGCTATCTCAAGAGCTCGCCGCCGCCCGGCGTCACCAAGGACGCCTATGTCCGCCAGCACGCCGCCGTCGAGTACCTGACCGACCACTTCCACGAGGCGCCGGTGTGGATAGTCGCCTGCATCGAAGAAGCCGCGGCGCCAACACGGTGGTCGGGGGCGTCGATCTATCCCGCCGTGCAGAACATGCTGCTGGCCGCGCGCGCGCTGGGCCTCGGCGCCACGCTGACGACGCGCCACCTGCTCTTCGAGAAGGAGACCGAGGCCGCGCTGGGACTGCCGCCGGGCGTGCACTCGTACGCGATCCTGCCCATCGGCTATCCGATGGGAAAGTTCGGTCCCGTCGGCCGTGGCCCGCTCAAGGAAGTCGTCTATGAGGACCACTGGGGCCGGCCGTTCCTGGGCGGAGAAGGCTCGTCATGAAATTCGGCGTCTGGCTCCCGAACTGCCGGCACCTCGCCACGCCGGAGATCATCCGCCGCACGGCCGTCAGCGCGGAGGAGCTCGGCTACGACTCGGTCTGGGTTAGCGACCACGTCGTGGTCCCGCGCGCGAACATCGCCAACTTCGGGGAAACCGTGTTCGATCCGCTCGTCACGCTCGCGGTGGTGGCGGGCGCGACACGGCGCGTTCAGCTCGGAACGACGGTCTTGATCATTCCGTATCGCAACGCCGTGGTGACGGCCAAGATGGTCTCGTCGCTCGACGCGTTGAGCGATGGTCGCGTGGTGCTCGGCATCGGCGCTGGCTGGGTGGCCGCGGAGAGCGCGATGCTCAGCGTACCGTTCGCCGAGCGCGGGCCGATGACCGACGAATACCTCCGCGCGATGCGGGAGCTCTGGACGAGCCCGGCGCCCTCGTTCAGCGGCCGCTACACGCGGTTCGCCGACGTGGTCTTCGAGCCAAAACCGATCCAGAAGCCGCATCCGCCCATCTGGGTAGGCGGCCACAGTCGGGCCGCCCTGCGCCGCGCCGTGGAGTTCGGCGCCACGTGGCATCCCATCAATCGCACACCGGAAGAGCTGCGCGCCGGCCGCGCCGAGCTGGCGCGACAGTCGGCCGCGCGCGGCCGCGCGGTGCCGCCGGCGATCACGCTTCGCAACGACGTGCGGATTCTCGCCGCCGGCCAGACCGCACCCACCTCCACCCACGCGGGACGGGTCGTGGCCGGCGAGCCGGCTGCCCTGGTGGATCAGCTCGCCGAGCTCCGCGAATGCGGGGTCGAGCATCTGGTGTGCGAGTTCCTGGCCGCCGACGGCGCCGACCTCGACGCGCAACTGCGCGTCTTCGCCGAGCGCGTGCGCGGAAAGCTCGCCTAGCTCGCCGCGCGCACAATGATCTTCGCGTGCCGCTCG
>DASTCJ010000012.1:0-83154 GCA_035605575.1 Candidatus Methylomirabilota bacterium | reverse complement strand
TCGGCGCCGCCGTGCTGATCGGGGTGCCACTCGGCCTGCTGATGGGCGTCGTGCAAGCGGTCGGTCGGGTGGGTCGCGTCTATCTCGATCTGCTGATCGCGCTGCCCACGGCGGCGCTGGTGCCGCTGGTGATCCTGTCGTTCGGCATCAACATTCTGTCCTCCGCCGTGATCGTGTTCGTCTTCAGCGCGCCGTTCGTGACCATGAACGCCTACGGCGGCGTGCGCGACGTGCGGCCGCGCCTGATCGAGATGGCGCGCGCGTTCGACGCCTCGTGGTGGCAGCTCTTCACCCGGATCGTGCTGCCGAGCGCCACGCCGATGATTCTGACCGGCATTCGCTACGCGCTGTCGCGCGCGTTCGTCGGCCTGATCGTGGCCGAGCTGCTGCTCTCGCCGTTCGGCCTCGGACGGCTGATCATGACCACGCGCGCGATGTTCGAGCACGACCGCATGTTCGCCACCGTGCTGTGGACGCTGCTGTTCGCCGGGGTCGCGCTGACAGCGCTGGCGCGCGTGGAGGCGCGGCTGCTCCGATGGCGGGCGTGATGGCGGCGCAGGTGCCCGGGGTGCCATCGGCCACGGCGCCGCCGGTGGCGATCACGGTCGACGGCGTCTCGAAGTCGTTCGGCGCCGTGCAGGCGCTGGTGGACGTCACCGTGCGCGTCGGGGCCGGCGAGTTCGTCAGCGTGATCGGACCGAGCGGCTGTGGCAAGACCACGCTGCTGAAGATCATCGCAGGGCTCATCGCCGCCGATGGCGGCCGCGTGCGCGTCGGCGAGCGCCTGGTCAACGGCCCCGGGCCGGAGTGCAGCGTCGTGTTCCAGGACTTCGCGCTGCTGCCGTGGGCCAGCGTGCAGCGCAACGTCGAGTTCGGCTTGCTGCTGCGCGGCCTTGCATCCGACGAGCGGGCGGAGCGCGCGCATCGGGCCATCGCGAAGGTCGGCCTCGGCGGCTTCGAGAGCGCCTATCCGGCGCAGCTCTCCGGCGGAATGCAACAGCGCGTGGGTCTCGCGCGGGCACTGGCCGTGAATCCGCGCGTGCTCCTCATGGACGAGCCGTTCGCGTCGATCGACGAGCAAACGCGGCGCCTGTTCCAGGACGACCTCTTGCGCCTCTGGTCCGAGGAGCGAAAGACGGTGGTCCTCGTCACCCACAGCATGGAGGAGGCGATCTACCTTTCCGACCGCGTGGTCGTGCTGAGCCCGCGTCCCGGCCGCGTGCACCAGACGCTCGACGTGCCGCTGCCGCGCCCGCGTGAGATGACCGACGCGCGCGCCACCGCTGAGTTCGCGCGGCTGGTCGACGGGCTCTGGAAGATCCTCAGGAAGCTGCAGTGACGGCGGCGGCCCTTCTCGGTCTTGCGGTGGCGTGGGAGCTGGTCGGCCGGCTCGATGCGTCCATGTTCCTGCCGCCGCTCTCGCGTGTGCTGGAGGCGTGGTGGCATCTGCTCGGCGACGGCACGCTCGCGCGCGCCGCTTCGTCGAGCCTGCTCTCGCTGGTGAAGGGGTTCGTTCCCGCCGCCGTTCTCGGCGTCGCGGTCGGCCTGGCCATGGGCCGCTTCGCCGTCGTCCGCTATCTGCTCGACGGCTGGGTCAACGCCCTGATGTCCGCGCCGCTGTCGGCGCTGGTGCCGGTGCTCATCGCGCTGTTCGGCGTCCGGGACACCGTGGTCGCCGCGACGGTCTTCATGTTCTCGTTCTTCGTGATCGTCGTGAACACGCTGACGGGCGTGCGGGGAACGGATCGATCGCTGGTCGACATGGCGCGCGCCTTCGGCGCCGGCGAGCTCGCGCTCTTCGGACGGATCTATCTGCCATCGGCGCTGCCGGCGGTGATGCTCGGGCTGCGACTCGGCGTGGTCCAGGCGGTGAAAGGCATGGTGGTGGGCGAGATGCTGATCTCGCTCGTGGGCCTGGGCGAGCGCCTCATCTATTACGGCAACACGTTCCTCATCACCGAGCTCTACGCCGTCATCCTGTCGGTGCTGGCGGTGGCGTTGCTCGCGGCGCAGGTCGCGCAGGCGGCCGATCGCGCGCTGGTGCGCTGGAAGTGACGCCGTGATCGTCGACGCGCACCTCCATTTTCTGTCGCCGCTCGCGCTGGAGGCGGCCCGGCGCACGCCCGATCGCCTCGGCGTGCGTGTCCTCGACGACGCCGAGCGGCCACGCCTCGTCGTCGGCGCCGAAGCGCCGACGCGGCCGCTACTGGAGGCGCTCTATACGCTCACCGCACACGAGGCCTTCTTCGACAAGCAGGGGATCGACGCCGGCGTCTTCGGCCCGCTGATGGACGTCGCCGGCTACTCGCTGCCGCCCGCGCAGGGCGCCGCCTGGAGCCGAGCCCAGAACGAGGCGCTGGTCCAATCGCTCGCGGGGGCGACACGGCGCCACACCGGCCTCGCGACGGTGCCGCTGCAAGATCCGGCGCGCGCCGCCGAGGAGCTCGGCTTCGCCGTGCGCTCGCTCGGCCTGCGCGGCGCGATGATCGATCCCAACGCGCTCGGCCGCCCGCTCGGCGATCGTGCGTTCGATCCGTTCTGGCGAGCGGCCGCCGAGCTCGGGGCGCCGGTCATCCTGCATCCGTTCCTGCTCGAGGCGGTCGAGCGCTTCGGCCGGCACTATCTGCACAACCTCGTCGGCTATCCGTTCGAGACGACGCTCGCCGCGGCGAGCCTGATCCTCGGCGGCACGCTCGACCGCTTTCCCGGGCTCCAGATCGTGCTCGTGCACGGCGGCGGGTTTCTGCCCTACCACGTCGGTCGCCTCGATCGGGCTCACGTGGCGCGACCGGAGACGCGCGCCGACGGCGCCGCGCTGCCCAGCGGCTACCTCCGTCGCTTCCACTACGACACGCTCGTTCAGTTCGCGCCGGCACTGAAATATCTGGTCGACGTCGTCGGCGCCGATCGGGTGGTGCTCGGCAGCGATCATCCGTTCTGGCTGGGAGATCCCGCGCCGCTCGGCATCGTGCGTCAGGCCCGGCTCGCCGAGCCCGACGAGCGCGCGATCCTCGGCGACAACGCGCGGCGGCTGTTCCGGCTGGAGGCGCCACGATGAGTCGCGCCATCGGGAGCTCGATGCGTCGCAAGGAGGACCAGCGGCTGCTCACGGGCCGGGGCAAGTACGCGGCCGACTTCCGCCTGCCCGGCATGCTGCAGGGCACGGTGCTGCGCTCGCCTCACGCCCACGCGCGCCTCGGAGCCATCCGGCCGAAGGCGGCGCTCGACCTGCCGGGCGTGGTCGCCGTCGTCACCGCACAGGACCTGGGCGACATCGGCCGCATTCCCGTGCGTCTCGGGCCCCGGCCGAGCATCGTGGCATGTCTGCAGCCACCGCTGGCGCGCGACAAGGTCCGCTACGTCGGCGAGCCCGTCGCCTTCGTCGTCGCCGAGAGCCGCTACGTCGCCGAGGATGCCCTCGAGCTGCTGGAGGTCGACTACGAGCCGCTGGCCACGGTGGCCGACGCACGGCGAGCCATCACGCCTGGCGCGCCCGTGCTCCACGAGGCAATCGACGGCAACGTCGTCGCCACGCTCGAGACGAAGCGCGGCGATGCCGAGGCGGCGCTGGCGACGGCGCACACGCGCGTCCGCGAGCGCTTCGCCGTTCAGCGCCACACCGGCGTGCCGATGGAGACGCGCGGCCTCTCCGCGGCCTTCGAGGCCGGCACCGGCGTGCTACGGCTCTGGGGCGTGGCCAAGGTGCCGCATTTCAACCGCCGGGTGCTCGCCGACCTGCTCGGCTATCCGGAGCATCTGATCCATTTCGTCGAGCTCGAGGTCGGCGGCGGCTTCGGGATCCGCGGCGAGTTCTATCCCGAGGACCTGCTCGTGCCGTGGACGGCCATGCGGCTCGGCCGTCCGGTGCAGTGGATCGAGGATCGCCGCGAGCACCTGATGGCGGCGAATCACTCGCGCCAGCAGTGGCACGAGACCGAGCTGGGCTTCGACCGCGACGGCAAGATCGTGGCCCTCGTCGACCGGTTCCTCACGGACATGGGCGGCTACATCCGGACGCACGGCGTGCTCGTACCGGAGCTGACGGGCGCGCTGCTCCCCGGACCTTACAAGGTTCCCAACTATCTTTCCGAGATTCGCTGCGTGATGACGAACAAGACGCCGACCGGGACCTATCGAGGACCCGGGCGGTTCGAGTGCACGTTCGTCCGCGAGCGGCTGATGGACATCGCAGCCGCGCGCCTCCGCATCGATCCGATCGAGCTGCGGCGGCGCAACTTCGTCACGCCGGCCGAGATGCCGTACGAGGTCGGCGGCGCCTCGCTGAACCAGCGCACGGTCTACGACTGCGGCGACTACGCGTCCGCGCTCGACAAGGCGCTCGACGCGCTCGACCACGCCGGCGCGCGCGGGCTGCAGGCGGAGGCGCGGCGACAGGGACGGTACGTCGGCATCGGCATCGCCGCGCTGGTGGAGAAGGCGGGGCTCGGACCATGGGAGTACGCGCGGGTCGAGGTGGACGCCACCGGTCACGTGGTCTGCTACTCCGGCGTCGCCGCCGTCGGTCAGGGCATCGACACGACGCTCGCCCAGGTCTGCGCTGATGAGCTCAACATCGCGCCCGAAGCGATCACCGTTGTCCACGGCGACAGCGCCCGCGTGCCGTACGGCGTCGGCGGCTTCGCCAGCCGCGGCGCGTCGGTGGCGCTGCCGGCGGCGGCCGCGGCTGCGCGGAAGGTTCGTGAGAAACTCCTGCGCGTGGCCGCCGCGACGCTCGAGGCGGCGCCGGAGGACCTCGTCCTCGCCGACAATGCGGTGCACGTACGCGGCCTGCCCGATCGACGCGCCACGTTCAGGGAGCTTGCCCGTGCGGCGGTGCCGGGTCCGGCGGGGATGGAGCCGGGCCTCTACGCGAGCGACTTCTTCCAGGCGCCGAAGATGACGTACCCGTACGGGACACACGCCGCCATGGTCGAGGTCGACGCGGAGACAGGAGAGGTGAAGATCCTCCGCTATGCGATCGCGTACGACATCGGCAAGGCCGTGAACCCCATGATCGTGGACGGCCAGATGATCGGCGCCCTCGCCCAGGGCATCGGCGGCGCGCTGTACGAGGAGCTGGTCTACGATGAGCAAGGCCAGCTTCTGACCACAACCTTCATGGATTACTTGATGCCGACGGCGATGGAGATGCCGGCCGTGACGGCCGTGCGGATTCTCGAGGAGACCCCGACCCCGCTCAATCCACTCGGCGTCAAGGGCGCGGGGGAGGGCGGTAGCTCCGGGTGCGGCGGCGCCATCGCCAATGCCGTCGCCGATGCGCTGGCGCCGCTCGGCGTGTCGATCACGTCGCTGCCGCTGACGCCCGACAAGCTCTCCGCGCTGATTCGCGCGGCCCGGAAGACGTGATGGCGCCGTACGTCAGCCAGAGCATCAAGCGCACCGAAGATCCGCCGCTGCTCATGGGCCGCGCGCACTTCATCGGCGACCTGCGCCTTCCCAGCCTGCTCGCCGTGAAATTCCTGCGCTCGCCTCACGCCCACGCCCGCATCCTGGCCGTCGACGCGCGCGCCGCGCTCGCCGTGCCCGGCGTGGAGGCCATCGTCACTGCCCGCGATCTCGCCTCGAGCACGCGGCCGATCCGCGCGGTGATGAGCGGCGCCGGTTACAAGGAAAGCGGGTGGCCGCCACTGGCCGGCGACAAGGTGCGGTTCGTGGGCGAGCCGGTGGCCGCCGTGGTCGCGAGCGACCAGTACCGTGCCGAGGACGCGCTGGAGGCGATCGAGGTCACGTACGAGCCGTTGCCGGCCGTGGTCGACGCCGAGGCGGCGATGAAGCCGGGCGCGCCGGTGCTGCACGCGGAGATCGGCGACAACGTCATCTTCCAGACGCGCTTTCAGAACGGCGACGTCGCCGCGGCCCTCGCTCGCGCGGACATCCGTCTGTCCGAGACGTTCCGCCACGCGCGTTGCTCCTCCTCGCCCATGGAGCCACGCGGCGTCATGGCGACGCTCGATCCCGTCGACGGCACGCTGACCATCTGGGCCTCCACGCAGTCGCCGCATCTCATGCGCAGCGGGCTCGCCGAAGCGCTCGGACTGCCGGACTCGCGCATCCGCATCCTGTGCCCGGCCGTCGGCGGCGGCTTCGGGCCGAAGATGCATCTCTATCCGGAGGACATCGTGGTCGCCGAGCTGGCGCGCCGGCTCCGACGACCGGTGCGCTGGCTCGAGGATCGCCGCGAAAATCTGCTGGCGAGCGCGCAGGCGCGCGACCACGTCAACCACGTGGAGATCGGCGCCCGCCGGGATGGCACGCTGCTCGCGATCAGATCGACGCTCATCTGCGACTCCGGCGCGTACTCCGTCTATCCCGTGACGGCGTCGCTCGAGCCACTGACGGCGGCCGGCATCCTGCCGGGCCCCTACAAGCTCGCGGCCCTCGCGTACGACGCGTACGCCGTCGCGACCAACAAATGCCCGGCCGGCGCCTATCGCGGCGTGGGCATGGCGCTGGGGACGTTCGTGCGCGAGCGGCTGGTGGACATGGTCGCGCGCCGCGCTGGGCTCGATCCCGCCGAGGTGCGGCGGCGCAACTTCGTGGACGCGAGCGAGCTGCCGTTCGCGACGGCTTCGGGTCTCGTCGTGGACAGCGGTGACCCGCGGCTGTCACACGAGCGCGCGCTCGACGACATCGACTACACGCGCGTCCGCGCGTTGCCCGCGAAGACGGGGAGCGGAAAGTATCGCGGCATCGGCGTGGCGGCGTACACGGAGTTCACCGGCATGGGCTCCGGAACGTTCCGCCGGCGCGGGATGAAGCAGGTCTCCGGCCACGACGCGGCGACCGTCCGCGTCGAGCCGACGGGCGAAGTGCGCGGCTTCGTCAGCGCGGCCTCGCAGGGGCAGGGTCACGCGACAACGTTCGCACAGGTGCTGGCCGACGAGCTCGGCGTCGCGCTCGAGGCGGTGAGCATCGTGGAGGGCGACACCGAGCGCTGCCCACACGGCAGCGGCTCGTTCGCGAGCCGCAGCATGGTCGTGAGCGGCGGCGCGCTGGCGCTGGCGGCCCGGCGCGTGCGTGACAAGATCACGACCATCGCCGCCCACATGCTGGAAGCCGCGCGCGAGGACCTCACGCTCGATCACGGCACCATCGCCGTGCGCGGTGCCCCCGGCCGCACCCTCACCGTGAAAGATGTCGCCAGCCTCGCCTATCGTCCGGCCGGCGGCACGCTGCCGCCCGGCGTCGATCCGGCGCTCGAGGCCACCCAGTACTACGACCCGCCGCCCGCCACGTTCTCGAACGGCACTCACGTCGCGGTGGTGGAGGTGGATCCGGAGACCGGCGAGGTGGCGATCGTGCGGTACGTCGTGGTCGAGGACTGCGGGCGCATCGTCAATCCGATGATCGTCGACGGACAGACGCACGGTGCGGTCGCGCAGGGCATCGGCAACGCGCTCTACGAGGATGTCGCCTACGACGCCGGCGGTCAGCCGCTCACCACGACCTTCATGGATTACTTGATCCCCGGCACGCTCGAGGTTCCTCCCGTGAAGGTGATCCACATGGAGACGCCGCCGGCGGTCAGCGTCACCGGCTTCAAGGGCATGGCCGAGGGCGGGACGATCGGCTCGACCGCCGCCATCGCCAATGCCGTCGCCGACGCCCTGGCGCCGCTCGGGGTCGAGATTCGCGAGCTGCCCATCACACCGGACCGCCTCCACCGACTTCTAAGGGAGACGCGCTCATGAATGCGAAAAAGCTTGTCATCGCGATCGCCATCACAACTATCACCGCCCTGCTGGCCGTGGCGACCGCGGCCGAGACGCAGGAGCCGATCAAGGTGAAGATCGCGCGGCTGGCGTTTCCGTCACTCACGACGCTCATGGTCGACGTCGTGAAGGACCAGGGCCTCGACAAGAAGCACGGTCTCGAGGTCGAGCCGCAGTCATTCGGCGCCGTGTCCGCCTACTACGCCGCCCTCGCCACCGGCGAGGTGGACATGCTGCCGGCCGGTCCGCACGTGCTTCAGAAAATGCGGCTCGAGGGCGTGCCGATCCGCGGCACGCTGACCTATGCACGGCTCAACGCGCTGGCCGTCATCACCGGCGATCCGAGCATCAAGTCGATCACCGACCTCAAGGGCAAGTCGATCGCCGCCGACATGGGCTCCTCGGAGTACCAGATCCTCGCGCTGTATGGTCGCAGCCAGGGTGTCGTTTTCGGCAAGGACGTGACGGTGGTGCAGGCGGGACCGCCGCTGGCGCGCACGCAGCTGCAGGCCAAGCGCGTGGACGCGGCCATGACCTGGGAGCCGTCGGCCACGCTCACGCTGCGCGACAATCCCGAGTACCGGACGATCCTCACCGGCGACACGGCGTGGCGACAGATCGCGAGGGCGGACGGCTGGGAGCTGATCCTCGCCGTCCGCGAGGATTTCCTGAAGCGCAGCCCGCAGGCCGTGCCGCGGCTTCAGAAGATGTTCCAGGACGGCGCCACGTTCATGAAGACCAACACCGACGCGGCCGACCGCATCGTGGCCGCCAGCGTGAAGCTTCCGCCCGGCGTGTTCAAGGAGGCGGTGACGTCGGGCCGGCTCGTGTACGACATCCAGCCGGCGTGGGAGAGCGAGCGCAGCGTCATCTGGGACATGTTCAAGATCGCCGTCGACATCGGCTATCTGCCGAAGCTGCCGGACGAGGGCGTGATCTACAAGCCCTGATGAAGAAGGACGAGGCGGTCGCCGGCGAGACGGTGGAGGCACTGGAGGCGCGCATGCCGCTCCGGTTCCCGCGCGAGATGGTGGTGGCACTCCTTGCGCTGGCCGCTGCGTGGCAGCTCGTCTCGCTGTTCGTTCCCCCGTTCGTCGTTCCGGGCTGGCAGCGCATCGTGAAGAGCCTGGTGACGCTGCGCCTCGACTTCGTGCTGATCACGCTCGCCCGCGTCGTGGTGGCCCTCATCGTGTCGTTCGCGCTCGGCCTCGGGCTCGCCGTGCTCATGTATGCCTCGACGCCGGTCGAGCGCTACGGCCGCCCGATCGTGCGACTGTTGATGGCCGTGCCCGTCGTCTGCTGGATTCTCTTCGCCGTCCTCTGGTTCAAGTGGGTGGAGTTCCGCATCGCGTTCGTGCTGGTCGTGGTCTGCGCGCCGGTCTTCCTCGTCGACATGCTCGACGCCATGCGCGGGGTCTCGAAAGATCTGCGCGACATGCTTCGCGCGTTCCGCCCCACGCGAGCACAGCTCTTCACCAAGCTGGTGCTGCCCGCCACGCTGCCGGCGATGCTGACGAGCTGGAAGATCAACCTGAGCCTCGCCATCCGCGTGGTGACGATCGCGGAGCTGGTGGGCGCGGTCACCGGCATCGGTTACGGGCTCGTGGTGGCCCAGGAGCTCTTCTCGGTGGCCGAGGTGTTCGCGTGGACGCTGATCCTGGTCGTGCTGCTCTTCGCGGCCGAGGCGGTGCTGACCCGCGTGGAGGAGCGGCTGTTGCGATGGCGCGTGTGAGCGGCGCCGGCGACATCGAGGTGCGCGGCCTTCGCAAGGTCTTCCAGCAGACGCGAACCGGCGACTCCGTGGTGGCCATCGAGCGCCTCGACTTCGCGGTCGCGCAGGGCGACATGGTGGCCATCGTGGGCCAGACCGGCTGCGGCAAGTCGACGTTCCTCAACCTGCTGATCGGGCTCGATCGGCCGACGGAGGGACGCATCGCCGTCGGCGGGCGCGAGCCCTACGAGGACTTCGATCACTTCCGCGGCACCCTGGCCGCGGTGTTCCAGCAAGACCGGCTGCTGCCGTGGCGAACGGCCATCGACAACGTTCGGCTGCCGCTCGAGCTCCTCGGTCGTGAGCCGGCCGACCAGCTGGCGCGAGCGCGTGCCTGGCTCGAGCGGCTCGGGCTCGGACGCTTCGAGCGCGCCTATCCGCACGAGCTGTCGGGCGGCATGCGCCAGCGTGTGGCGCTCGCGCGGGCCTTCGCGATCGAGCCGACGCTGCTGCTCGCCGACGAGGCGTTCGGTCACCTGGACGAGGTCACGGCCGCCGCGCTGCGGCAGACGTTCGTGGAGCTGGCGCGCACGGAAGGCAACACGGCCATCCTCGTCACGCATCAGCTCGAGGAGGCCATCGACATCGGTGGACGCATCCTCGTGTTCGGCCGGCCCGGACGAGTGCTGGCGGATATCGACGTCCGCGCGTGGCCGGCCTCGGCGGTGGGCGCCCTCCGCGCCGACATCCAGCGGATGCTGCAGGACAACGCCACCGACCCGCGATTCACCCAGCCCGCAAAGGAGCGTGCATGAAGCTCGACGACCGCGCGCAGAAGGTGCTCGACCACATCGACGAGAGCGAGCTGATCAAGGTTGCCCTCGATCTCGGCAACATCGACAGTCCCACGGGCAGCGAGGGTCCCGTCGCCGACTACGTGTACGACTGGCTCGGGCGGCAGGGAATCGCGGCCCGGAAGGTCGCGCTCATTCCGGACCGGCCGAACGTCATCGGCACGCTGCCGGGCGCGAGCCACGGCAAGAGCCTCGTCTTCAACAGCCACATGGACACGACCATCCACAAAGACGAGTGGTGGACGACGCGCCGTGCGGCCGACGCGGTGTTCCACTCGGCGTGGCGCGAGGACGACACGCTGTACGGCAACGGCGTCTGCAACGACAAGGGCCCCATGGCGACGTGGCTGCTCGCCGCCAAGGCCATCAAGGACAGCGGCGTGCGCCTCCAGGGCGATCTCGTGCTCATGGCCGTCGTCGGCGAGATCGGCGTCGAGCCGGTGGACGAGTTCCAGTCGCCGGAGTATCTGGCGAAGGAGCCGGGAACGCGGTTCGCCATCACCCACGGCGGCGTGGCCGACTATGCGCTCGTCGCCGAGGGCACCGACTTCGGCCTCGTCGGCGTCGAGGCCGGCAAGGCGTTCTTCAAGGTCACGGTGTTCGGCAACGACCTGCCGATCTACACGCCATACATCGAGCGCCCGACACCGATCGAGAAGAACCCGAACGCCATCGTACGGATGGCGCCGCTGCTGCAGCGCCTCGAGGAGTGGGCCTACGACTACGAGCGGAAGAACCGCTACGAGTGCGACGGCGGCGTCATCGTGCCGCGCGTCAACATCGGCGCCATCCGGGGCGGTGTACCGTACAAGATCACGAAGACCGTGCAGCAGTGCGCGATCTACGTCGACGTCCGGATCACGCCGGTGCAGAATCCGCTCGACATCCGCGAGGACCTGCGCCGCCTGCTGAGCGGCCTCGGCCTCGCCGGCGAGGTCGAGCTGTACACGTACCGGCCCGCCTTCGAGGCCGATCCCGCGAAGGTGCAGCCGCTCGCCGCCGCCATCACGCGCGCGCACCAGGCGATCGTCGGCTCGACGCCGACGCCTGCGCCGGCGCCGTTTTCGAGCATGTGGCGCGATATCAACTGCTTCAACGAGATGCGCATCCCCGCCATCACGTATGGCCCGGGCATCAGCGTCGGGGGCGGCAACTTCGGGATGAAGATCTCCGATCTGGTGGTCGGCGCCCGGCTCTACGCGTTGACCGCGCTCGAGCTATGCAGCCAGGGTCGCGCGTAATGCCGTCCGTGCGCGTCAACGGTGTCGAGCTCTACTACGAGGTGCACGGCCGGGGCGACTGGCTGGTGCTGTCGCACGAGTTCTCCGGCGGCTACAAGAGCTGGCGGCCGCAGATCGACGCGTTCAGCACGGATCACCGTGTGCTCGTCTATAACAACCGCGGCTACCCGCCCTCGACCGTGCCCGACGATCCCGCCGCGTACTCGCAAGAGCAGTCGATCGAGGATCTCCGCGCGCTGCTCGACCACGCCGGCGTCGAGCGGCCCGTGTTGATCGGCTTCTCCATGGGCGGCAGCATCGTGCTCAACTTCGCGCTCGCCCATGCGGCCCGTGTCCGCGCGCTCGTGCTCGCCGGCACCGGCACCGGATCGATCGACAAGGAGCAGAACGCGCGGGATTTCGGGCCCATCGCCGATCGCTTCATCAAGGAGGGTCCGGCCCGGGTCGGTGAGGATTACCTGCGCGGGCCGACGCGCGTGCAGCTGCTCCGCAAGAATCCGGCGGCGTGGAAGCAGCTGTTCGAGGAGTTCGGGGAGCTCTCGCCGATCGGCATGGCGTACACGCTGCGGGGTGTGCAGCTCCGGCGGCCGACGATGTACGAGCTCGAACCCGGGCTTCGCACGCTGCGTGTGCCGACGCTGGTCATCGTCGGCGAGGAAGACGCGCCGGCACTCGAGCCCAGCCGGTTCCTCGCCCGGACGATCCCGGGCGCGACGCTGCGCGTGCTGCCGGGGACCGGGCACACCGTGCAGCTGGAGGAGCCGCACGTCTTCAACGACGCCGTACGCCAGTTCGTGAGATCGCTCGGCTAGCGCGCCACCGTTCGAAAGCCGGCGAAGATGTTCCGCCGGTGCGGCTTGTAGAAGTTCCGCCACGTCGGACGGATGAGACGCGCGCGCGTCGTCCAGGCGCCACCGCGCAGGACCTTCTTCTGCCCGAAATACGGCTCGGAGTATTCGCGGTAGGGATCGCACACGAAGCCGGGATAGGGGCCAAACGTGTCGGCCACCCACTCCCAGACGTTGCCGATCATCTGGCGGCAGCCGACACCGCTGTCCCCGCAGGGAAGAGCCCGGACGTCGATGGTGCCGTTCGCCACGTAATCGAGATTCGCGCGATCGAACGACGGTGGCTCGTCGCCCCAGGGGAACCGGCGCTTCCGGCCGGTCACCGGATCGAGCGTCGCCGCCATCTCCCACTCGGCCTCGGTCGGCAACCGCCGGCCGGCCCAGCGGCAGTATGCCTCGGCCTCGTACCAGTTCACGTGCACGACCGGATGCCACGGCAGGAGCGGAATCACCGCGTCGAACTCACGCACGGCCCAGCGCGCGCCGTCGCGCACCCAGAACATGGGATGCGAGGCACTCTCGCGCCGGCGCCAGTCCCATCCGCGTCGTGACCAGCACTCTCGCCGGCGGTATCCTCCGTCGTCGACGAAGGCGGTGAACTGCGCGTTCGTCACCGGTGTGGACGCGATCTGAAACGACGCGACCGTCACCGGATGCGCCCATTTCTCGTTGTCGAACACGAAGGGCTCGTCCCGGGCGGCGCCGAGAACGAACTCGCCGCCCGGGAGGGTGACATCGCGCGGCTGATAGCTCGGATCGACCGGGGGCGAGATCGCGAACGGCGCGACGTGGGCGATCTTCGGGCGCGCATGCCCGAGCGTCTGGCGGATGAGCATGAGGTTCTCGGAATGCATGTCCTCGTGTTGTGCGACGAGCGTCGAGAAGTAGACGTCATCGCGTGTCGGCATCCGACCGCCCAGCCGATCGACGCTGCGCCGCAGCACCTCGCCGAGATAGTCGAGCGTTGCCGCTCGCGTGGGATAGGGATGATCCCAACGGCGCTTGTAGGAGACGTTGAACGAGTCGTACACCGCGTCCGAACCGGGGAGCAGCGGAGCGGCGCCGTCGAGGTGTCGTAGCAGCCAGTATTCCTGGAACCAGCCGACGTGCCCGAGCTCCCAGATCGGCGGCTCCACGAAGTGCGCGCGCGTCCCGAGCAGCTGTGGCTCGGTCAGATCCTCGAACAGCGCGAGCTCGACGCGGCGCGCATCGCGCAAGGCATCGACGAGATCGTTCGCGGACGGCATCCGGCCGAATGGTACTGCGGCATTGCCGATCTCGCGATCGCCGATATCTCGCATCGGTGATCGCCGCCCTCGAGCCGGAACAATCTCAGCCGGTCAGCTCGCGCTCGAGCTCCTCTATGCTCGCGGCGACGATGCCGACGAGCTGATCGACTTCGGCCGGCGTGATGCAGAGCGGCGGGGCCAGCCGCAGCACGTTGCCGCGGGCGTAGACGATCGCGCCGCGATCCCACGCCTTCTGATCGAGCCGGGCGACGTCCGGCTGCGGCAGCGGCCGCCCGGAGCCGGTCGGCTCCACGAGCTCGGCGCAGACGAGGAGGCCTCGGCCGCGCACCTCGCCGACGATCCGGCGCTTGCCGAGGGCGGCGGCGAGCCCTTGCTGCAGGCGCTCGCCCATGGCGGCGGCGTTCTCGACCAGATGATCCTTCTCCATGATCTGGAGATTGGCGAGCGCGGCCGCGCAGGCCACGGGGTGCGCGGCGTAGGTGTTCGGGTGCACGTTCTCCTGCGTGGCCGTCTCGGCGAAGGCGCCGGCGACGCGGCGGCTGGCGATGCTGGCCGACAGCGGGATGTACCCCGAGGTGATGCCCTTGGCCACCGACATCAGGTCGGGGACGACGTCTTCGTGCTCGACGCCGAACCAGCGGCCGGTGCGACCGAAGCCGGTGATGACCTCGTCGGCCACCATGAGGACGTCGAGCTCGTCGCAGATCGCACGCACGGCCTTGAGCCAGCCGAGCGGTGGAATGATGAAGCCGCCCGACGACAGGATCGGCTCCATGATCACGGCCGAGACCGTGTCCGGGCCTTCCTGGAGGATCGTCGCGCGCAGCTCGCGCGCGCGTCGCGCCACCAGCTCGGCGTCGCTCCCGGTGCCGCGATCGCGGAACGGGTAGGGCGGCTTGACCTTCGCGAAGCCTTGCACCTGGAGATCCGCGTACGGCGCGGCCAGGTGCGGGAGGCCGCAGATCGCGTAGGTGCCCATGGTGGCGCCGTGGTAGCCGCCCTCGAGCGAGATCACCTTGTGCTTGCGCGTCTTGCCGCGCGCCATCCAGTAGTGCCGCGCGATCTGCATCGAGCGCTCGTTGGCCTCCGAGCCGCTCACGGCGAACATCGTCACCTCGAGATCGCCGGGCGTCAGCGAGGCGAGCTTCGCCGCGAGCTCGGCGGCCGGGCGATTGGAGAACTGACGCGTGGTCGGATAGTACGCGAGGCGCACCGTCTGCTCGGCGATCGCCTCGGCGATCTCACGCCGGCCGTGACCGACGTTGACGACGGCGAGGCCGGCGAAGGCGTCCATGAGCTTCTTGCCGCGCTCGGTCCACACCCACACGCCCTCCGCGCGATCGACGACCAGCTCTTCGTCGGGCAGCCAGGGGTGGTCCTGCGTCCGGTGCGTCCACAGATGGCGAATGGCGTCGGGGTTCGTCGTCATGGCGCCTACTGTATCATCGCCCGCATGTTCATCGCGGGGATCGACGTCGGCGGGACCTTCACGGACGTGACGGCCGTCGACGCGACCACCGGTCGCGTGGTCGTCACCAAGGTCCCGTCGCAGCCGCGCGCCGAGGGCGCGGCCGTGCTGGCGGGACTGACGGCGCTGGGCATCGCCAGCGCCGACGTGCGGCGACTCGTGCACGGGACGACGGTGGCGACCAACGCCGTGCTCGAGCGCCGCGGCGCACGGGTGGCGCTGGTCACGACGGCAGGCTTTCGCGATCTGATCGAGATCGGGCGGACGAAGCGGAATATTCCGGCGCTGTTCGTCCCGACGTTCGTGCGACCGAAGCCCGTGGTCGAGCGCAAGCACCGCTTCGAGGTCGTCGAGCGTCTCGCCGCCGATGGCAGCGTGCTGGTGCCGCTCGACGCCACCAGCGTGGAGCGGGCGCTCGACGGCGTGCTCGACGCCGGCGCCGAGGCGGTGGCGGTGTGCCTGCTGCACGCCTATCTGAACCCCGCGCACGAGCGTGTCGTCGCCGACGCGACGAAGGGCCGACGTCCGGACCTTCCGGTCTCCTGCTCGGCGGACGTCGTGCCCGAGTACCGCGAGTTCGAGCGGTTCTCCACGACGGTGCTCAACGCATACGTGCAGCCGCTGATGGACCGGTATCTGAGCGATCTCGAAGCGCAGCTGCTCGCGGCCGGCTACGAGCACGGTGTGCTGACCGTCGGCGGCAGCGGCGGCATGATGACCACCGATACCGCGCGCCGCCTGCCCATTCGCACGATCCTGTCGGGACCGGCGGGCGGCGTGAGCCAGGCGTGCTTCGTCGGCGCGGCCGTCGGCGTGCGCAGCTTCATCACCTACGACATGGGCGGCACGTCGACCGATGTGTGCCTGGTCCACGAGCTGGCGCCGGCCACGACCGCCGACACGATGATCGGCGCCTTTCCGGTGAAGGCCGCGCAGCTCGACATCCACACCGTCGGCGCGGGCGGCGGGTCGATCGCATGGCTCGACGTCGATGCGAGCTTGCAGGTCGGTCCGCGCAGCGCCGGCGCCTCGCCCGGTCCGGCGGCCTACGGTCTCGGCGGGCGCGAGCCGACCGTCACCGATGCCAACGTCGTCCTCGGGCGGATCGGGAGCGCGCGCCGACTCGGCGGTCGCATCGAGATCGATCTCGCCGCCGCGCGGGCGGCGGTGGCCGATCTCGCGGGGCGAATGGGCGGCGAGCTGTCGGTCGAGGCGCTGGCCGAGGGCATCGTCACCATTGCGGTGGCGCGAATGACCTCGGCCATCCGCGAGATCTCCATCCAGCGCGGTCACGATCCGCGCGACTTCACGCTGATCGCCTTCGGCGGCGCCGGTCCGATGCACGCGCTGGCGCTCGCCGACGAGATCGGCGTGCCGCGCGTGCTGGTGCCGCGCCATCCCGGCAACTTCTCCGCGCTCGGTCTGCTCGCGTCCGACATCAAGCACGACGACGTCCGCACGCGGGTTGGGCCACTGCGCGAGCAGCTCGGCGTTCTCGACGCGCTCTTCGAGGAGATGACGATTGCGGCGCAGCGTCAGCTCGAGCTCGAAGGCTTCGCGCCGGACCGGCAGCGGCTTGTGCGCTCGCTCGACTTGCGTTATCGCGGCCAGGCCTTCGAGCTCAACGTGCCGATCGGCGCTGTGGTCGGCGTGGACACGATCGAGGCCGACTTCCATCGGCAGCATCGGACGACGTACGGCCACGCCAATCCCGACGGCGCCGTCGAGCTCGTGAACGCGCGGCTGGTCGCGTACGGGATCGTGGACAAGCCGGCCGGCGAGCCACACCGCCGACGTGCCGCCTCGGACTCGGCGCTCGGCTCACGACGTCCCGTCTGGTTCGGCGGCGCCCCGTACGACTGCCCCGTGTGGGACCGTGAGCAGCTCGCCGACGGCGCCACCGTCGACGGGCCCGCCATCGTGGAGGAATTCGGCGCGACCACGGTCGTGCCACCGGGCTGGAGCGGCACCATCGACGAGCACGGCAACCTGCACTTCGCGCGGCGGCCGCGCTCGTGATCGATCCGATCACGCTCGAGGTCATCCGGGAGGCATTCGTGTCCACCGTGCGCGAGATGCGCGTGACCCTCGTGCGAACCGCGTACTCGTCGGTGCTCTACGAGGGCGAGGATTTCTCCTGCGTGCTCATGGACGGGCGCGCTCAGCTGGTCGCCATGTCGAAGGGCCACGACCATCCGCTCCACATCGTGCCGATCGCGTGGTCGATGCGTGCCGTCCGCGAGAAGTTCGGCGAGGATATCCATCCGGGCGACGTCTTCCTGCACAACGACCCGTACACCGGCGGCACGCATCTGAACGACGTGGCCATGATCTACCCGTTGTTCGCCCCCGGCCCCGAGGGCGCTGACGAGCTGTTCGTCTTTCCGGTCGTGCGCGCGCACTGGGGCGACGTGGGTGGGATGAGCGCTGGCAGCCTCTCGGGCAACGCCACCGAGATCTTCCAGGAAGGCGTCCGCATCCCGCCGATCCGCGTCGTCGAGCGAGGGCGACCGAACGTGGCCGTCCTCGATCTGATCTTCGCCAACATGCGCGGTCAGCGCGAGCGCGAGGGGGACTTCAACGCGATGCTCGGCACCTGTCGCAAGGCGGCCGAGCGCGTGGAAGCGCTCGCCGCGCGCTACGGCGTCGCCACCGTGCGTGCGGCCGTTGCCGAGCTGATGGATCGCGCCGAGGCCCGCATGCGCGCGGCGATCGGCGCGCTGCGACCGGGCGAGTACGTGTACGAGGCGCACCTCGAGAGCGGACGCGAGCGGCTCACGCCGTTGAGCGTGCGCGCGCGGGTGACGGTGGGCGGCGACGCCATCGCCGTCGATCTCACGGGCTCGTCGCCGCAGACGGCCGGCCCCACCAACGTGGGGCCCGCCATGGCGCCGACGGGTGTCTTCACCATCGTGAAGGCGTTTCTCGATCCCGGCGCCGACGTGAACTCCGGCGCCTTCCGGCCGCTCAGCGTGATCACGCCACGCGGCACTATCGTCAATGCCGAGGCGCCCGCGCCGTGTGGCGGCATGGTCGAGGTGAAGTACTGCGTGGAGTCGGCCGTGATGGGCGCGCTCGCGCAGGCGCTCGACGGCAGGGTGGCGGGAGACCTGAAGGGCGGCGGCAACCACTGCTACGTCGGCGGTCCGCATCCGCGCACGGGCGAGACGTTCATCTTCTACGAGTACCCGGCGGGCGGCACGGGTGGCTTCGACGCCGACGACGGCAGCAACGCCGTGCGTACGTGGACCGAGAGCGACATGACGACCGTGCAGCCGATCGAAGCGGTGGAGCAGCTGTACCCGGTGCGCATCGAGCGGCTGGCCCTGCGGGAGGACTCCGGCGGCCCGGGGCGACGACGCGGGGGACTCGGGCTCGCGCGCGAGGTCCGGATCCTCTCGGAAGGCGCGCGGCTCTCCGTGCTCGCCGAGAAGGCGGTGCTGCCCCCCTTCGGCGTCTGTGGTGGCGGTGCCGGCGCGGCGAATCGCTTTCGCGTGCGCCGCGGCGGCGTGACGCTGGAACCCTCGCCGCTACCCGGGAAGGTGGGCAGCTTCCCCCTCGAGGTCGGCGACGTCGTCGTGATCGAAACGTCGGGCGGCGGCGGCTTTGGCGATCCGCTCACGCGCGAGGTGGAGCGCGTGGTGGCCGACGTGGCGGAGGGCTACGTCAGCATTGCCGGCGCGGCGAGCGACTACGGCGTGGTGATCGCGCAGGACGGCGTCGACACCGGGGCCACGCGCCGGGCGCGGGACGCAGCGCGCGCACGGCGGGTTCGTGTCCCGCTCACGGCCGCCGAGCGTCTCGAGCGAGGCGCCGGCCGCGCGATCCGTCTCGATGCCGAGACGGCGACGAGGCTCGGCGTCACCGCCGGTGGCATCGTCGAGATCGTGAATCCACGTGGCGCGCCGCTGCGCGCGTGGGTAGTGGACGTCGGCGGTGACGCGGCGGCTGCCGTGTCACCGATGGCGCTCCGCATGCTGAGCGTTGCCGGACGCGATGTGGAGGTCGAAATCCGTGCCGTCCATTCGGGTGTGCTCGGCTGAAGCTACGGGCGCGGCCCTCGCATCCAGCGCCGTCAGGAGGGACTGCGATGCGATGGGCCGGAGGCCGCCGCAGCGACAACGTCGAAGACCGTCGTGGCATGGGTGTGCCGCTCGTGGCAGGCGGCGGCATCGGAACGGTGGTGCTGCTGCTGCTCGCGTTGTTCTTCGGCTTCGACCCCGGCACGATCCTCAATACCGACGCGCCACCGCCATCCGGATCGGTGACGCCGGCGCCGGCGCCGTCGGCGTCGACCGACACGCAGAAGGACTTCGTGTCGGTCGTGCTCGCGGACACGGAGGACACCTGGACGGAGATCTTTCGGCAGATGAATCGCGAGTACCGAGCGCCGAAGCTCGTGCTCTTCGACGGCGCCGTGCAGTCGGCGTGCGGCATGGCCGGCGCCGCCGTCGGTCCGTTCTACTGCCCGCCCGATCGCAAGGTGTACCTCGACCTCGACTTCTTCCGCGCGCTGAGCGAGCGCTTCCGGGCGCCGGGCGATTTCGCCCAGGCCTACGTCATCGCGCACGAGGTCGGTCATCACGTGCAGCAGCTGCTCGGCGTCACCGATCGGGTGGCGGGGGCGCGCCGGTCGCTCGGGCGCAGCGACGCCAACGCGCTGTCGGTGCGGGTCGAGCTCCAGGCCGACTGCTTCGCCGGCGTGTGGGGTCATCATGCGAACGCGAGTCGGCACCTGCTCGAGGAAGGAGACGTGGAGGAGGGATTGCGCGCCGCGGCGGCCATCGGCGACGATCGGCTGCAGCGTCAGACGCAGGGTCGCGCGGCGCCGGAGTCGTTCACCCACGGCACCTCGGAGCAGCGCACACGATGGTTCAAGCGCGGTCTCGACACCGGCGACCCTCGGCGCTGCGATACCTTTCAGGCTGGGGGCCCCGAAATGGCCCCCATACCCCCCACACGTTCGGAGCGCCCCGGCGGAGCCGTGGCGCTCCTCTAGTATCTGGCTAGCCGCGGCCGACGAAGGGCATCTTTGTGGCCATGACGGTCAGGAAGAGCACGTTGGCCTCGGGCGGTAGGCTGGCCATATAGAGGACCGCCTTCGCGACGTTGTCGACGTTCATGGTCGGCTCCACTTCGATGGAGCCGTTCGGCTGCGGCACGCCCTTCTTCATGCGCTCGGTCATCGGCGTGGCGGCATTGCCGATGTCGATCTGGCCGCACGCGATGTCGTATTTGCGGCCATCGAGCGCCGTCGACTTCGTCAGCCCTGTGATGGCGTGCTTGGTCGCGGTGTAGGGCGCGGAGTTCGGCCGCGGCGCATGCGCCGAGATCGATCCGTTGTTGATGATGCGGCCACCGCGCGGCTGCTGGTTCTTCATGATCTTGATCGCTTCCTGCGTGCACAGGAAGGTGCCGTTCAGATTCGCGTCGACGACCGTCTTCCACTGCTCGTAAGTGAGATCCTCGAGCGGAATGGCGGGTGCGCCGGTGCCCGCATTGTTGAACAGCAGGTCGAGACGGCCGTAGGTCGCCTTCGTCTTCGCGAACAGCGCCTTCACCGACTCCGGATCGCCGACGTCGGTCGGCACCACCATCGCCAGCCGCGAGCCGGCCTCCGTGCCCTCGGTCGCCGTCGCCTCGAGCGCTTCCTTGCGCCGTCCTGCGAGAACGACGGCATAGTTCTCGCGCAGCAACGCCAGCGCGACGCTCTTGCCCACGCCACTGCCCGCTCCGGTCACGATCGCGACCTTGCTCGTGGTAGCCATGCCGGGATGCTACCACGACGCGGCTCGCACGCGGGCGCATCGCCGTTCCACACGCGCCCGGCGCGCCTGCATTTATCGTTTGTACGCCGCGCACGACGATTCCCGACGGCATTGCGACTGCAGTCCGGTGAGGCATGCACGGGGCGTACGCGCTGCCCGACCTCCGCGGAGCCAGCATCCTGATCGTGGACGATTTCGTCGTCGACCGTGGCGTGGCGGCATCGATGCTCGACCTCGCCGGCGCCAGTGTCCTCGAGGTCAGCTACACCGCCGAGGCTCGCGGCGCCATCGCCCAGCTGCGGCCGGATGCCGTCGTCACCGAGATGGCGCTGCCCGACGGGACGGGCGCCGACCTCGTCCGCTGGATCCGCGGCTACGACCGCGAGGCCCAGCGCCTCACGGCGGTGATCGCCCTCACACGCTGGGGCCTCGAGTATCCGTGTGAGGCAGCGCGGGCCGCGGGCTTCGACGGATATTTCGTGAAGCCGGTGACCACCGACGATCTCGTCGTCGGCCTGGCCGCGCTGCTACGGACCCCGCGCAAGCCCCGCTGAGCCGCCTCAGAGCTGCGACTGGATCGGCAGGACCAGGCGCTCCAGGAGCTTGGTCTTGAGTCCGCGGTGCTGCCAGGCGTCGTAGGTCACGCGCCGTGCGCTGGCGACATCCGACTGGAAGGCCGAGACGAGACGGGCCACCGCGGCGCGGTCGTAGAGCACCACGTTGAGCTCGTCGTTCAGGGCAAACGAGCGATTGTCGAAGTTCGTGGAGCCGACGGTCGCCCACACGCCGTCCACGATCATCGTCTTGGCGTGGAGCAGCGCCGCCTGGTACTCGTAGATCTCGATGCCGCCGAGCAGCAGGCGCCCGAAGCCGTGCCGACTCGCCGCGCGGACCACGTTGTGATCGATCTTGCCGGGCGTTAGAGCGACCACGCGGACGCCGCGCGCGGCGGCCGCGAGCAGCGCCTCCTCCATTCGATCGTCCGGCAGGAAGTACGGGTTCGTCAGATAGACGCTGCGGCGGGCGCCGCCAATGGCGAGCAGGTACATCGTGTACATGTCGTAGCCTCCCGCCGGCGACGACTTGATGACCTGCACGCGCGCCTCGCCGCTCGCACGCCCGTTCGACAGATAGCGCTCGCCGCCCAGCAGCTCGCCGGTCGCCTCGCGCCAGTTCTCGAAGAACGCGCTCTGAATGTTCCGCACGGCCGGGCCTTCGATCCGCACATCGGTGTCGCGCCAGTGGCCCTCGATCCGCCCGTCGCCCGTCCACTTCTCGCTGACGCCGGAGCCCCCCGTGACCGCCACGCGGCCGTCGGCGACGAGGACGCGGCGGTGGTTGCGCTTGTTGTGGCGACCGACGGTGACCCAGCGGCCGAGCGGCCGGAACGTCGCGACGTGGCAGCCGGCCGTCTCCAGCAGCTTCACGTACTCACGCGGCATGGACAGCGTGCCGAAGCCGTCGAGCAGGATATGTGCGGCCACACCCGCGCGACACCGCTCGGCCAGCGCCTCGGCGATGTCGCGCGCCGGCCCGCCGTCGGCGTAGAAGTACTCCGCGTACGTGATGGACGTCTGCGCCGAGCGGATGACGGCCAGCTTGGCGGGAAAGATCTGGTCGCCGTTGAGCAAGACGTCGATGCGATTGCCGCCGACGACCGGGCTGTTGGTGTGCGCCTCCATCGTCGCCGCGAAGGCGGGATCGCCGGCCGCCACGCTGGGGAGCGTCTCTGCGGGAGGCAAACGATCGCAGGACGCGGCGGCGAGCGCGAGGGCCACCACCGCGGCGACGACGACGCCGGCGAGGGCAAAGCGACGCTTGATCATCACTTTCTTAGCAGTGATCGTGCCAGCCACCGCGCTTGAGTTACCATCCCGACATGACCACGCTGACCGTCGAGGGACCGGAAGAGCTGCTGCAGCATGTCGGGCGGGAGCTGGGCCCGTCGGAGTGGATGACCGTCGAGCAGGCGATGATCGACAAGTTCGCGGACGCGACCGGCGACCATCAATGGATCCACGTGGACGTCGAGCGCGCCAAGCGCGAGATGCCAGGTGGCAAGACGATCGCCCACGGCTATCTCACGCTTTCCCTCGTGCCCCGGATGGCGGCCACGCTGGTGAAGATCGGCAAGCGGCGTCACGGCCTGAACTACGGCTCGAACAAGGTGCGCTTCACCAACACGGTCGCGGCCGGCGCTCGGATTCGCCTGCGCCAGCGGCTGGCCAACGTCGAGCGCGTGGCCGACAACGGATTCCGTGTCACGTCCGAAATGACGGTGGAGATCGAAGGCCAGGAGCGGCCGGCACTCGTCGCCGAGATCATCAGCGTGCAGTACGCGTGAGACGCGACTGCTAGCGGTCGCCGTCGCCGTGCTGTTGGTCGCGCAATCCGCTCGTCCCGGCGTGGCTCCTGCGATGCCCTGGGCGTGTCCCGAGAGCCACCCCATCAAGGGGTACGTCTCGCGCGAGTCGGGGTTGCGGGTCTACTTTCTGCCGGGCACCCGCTTCTACGAAGAAGCGAGCCCCGAGCGCTGCTACGCCACCGAGGAGGAGGCGCGGCGGGACGGCAGCGTGCCGGCCCGGCGCGCCGAGCCCGTCGATGCGCGTCACGGAGGCCATCATGAGTGACAAGATCGACACCATTCGCTCGTCGAGCAGCGGAACCATCGGACGCGCGCAGAGCACCGTCCGCGGTCAGACTCTCCGGCTCGATTCGTCGGCGCGGCCGCAGGCGGACGCGCTCACCAACAGCGAGGCGTTTCTCGCCGGCGTGTCGTCGTGCGGCGTGACGCTGATCGAAGGGTACGCACAGGAGAAGGGCGTTCCGCTCCGCCGAATGGACGTCACCATCGAGGGCGTACGGACGGCCGCGGAGCCGAATCGCTTCGCGTCGGTGGTGATGACGTTCGAGCTGGCCGGGGTGACCCAGCCGCAGGCCGAGTCGCTCGTCGAGGTGTACCGCCAGCGTTGACCGCTCTACCGCACGGTCGCGGGCGCGACCGAGGTGAAGATCAAGGTCGTTGCGGTGTAGACGCTGTGGGCAAGGTCTACGTCGTGACGGCGCCGGAGCGCATCCGCGGCGTCTACGAGTCGTGGCCGGCGTGCGAGGCGGCGGTGAAGGGAGTGCGGGGCGCACGCTATCAGGCGGTGGCGAGCCGCGAGCAAGCGGAGTCGATGCTGCGCGGCGAAGGCACGAGCCTGGCGCCGGGGCGGTACGCGTTCGTGGACGGCAATCATCTGGGCGGCGTCGGCGTCGTGCTCGTCGACGCCACGAAAGCCGAGCCGAGCGTCGAGGAGGCGATCGGCCTGACGGTGCGCGAAGTCTTCGCGGGTGGCACCGTCGCCTCGCTCACGGAGCCGGCGGCGATCGCGGCGGCGCTCGCACGGCTGCGGAACATTCTCGCCGAGCTCGGCGCCCTCTATCTCGCCTTGCGTCTGGCGCCGGAGGCCGAGCCGTTGACGGTGGTGCACGACTACGAAGGCGTCGGCGCCTGGATGACCGGACGCTGGCGAACCAAGGATCCGCTCGTCGGCGAGATCGTCGCCGCGTGCCAGACGGTGGCGGAAGCGCGCCGGCTCGCCCTCACGTTCCGTCACCAGCGCGGTCATCAGTCGTCGTGGGCCGGACGCGACGATTTCGCGGAGTTCAACGCGCGCGCCGACGCCCTCGCCACCGAGGCGGCCGCCGGCGCCTGACGCTGCTGCGCGCGCGCGAGACCGCGGGCGTATGCTCGATCGCGTGATCCCGAGGAGCCCACGGGGAGGGTTGATGGCATGAGCGCGCGGAAGACGCGAATGGAGAAGGATGCGCTCGGTCCGGTCGAGGTCGACGCCGAGCGGCTGTGGGGCGCGCAGACGGAACGATCTCGCCGCAACTTCGTGATCGGAGCCGATCGCTTCCGGTGGGGGCGCCCGGTCATCCGCGCGTTTGGCCTCGTGAAGAAGGCGTCCGCGCTGGCCAACAAGGAGCTGGGGCAGCTCGCGCCGGCGAAGGCCGACCTCATCGCGCGCGCGGCCGATGAAGTCATCGCCGGCACGTGGGACGACGAGTTCCCACTGGTCGTGTTCCAGACTGGCTCGGGCACCCAGTCCAACATGAACGCGAACGAGGTCGTGGCCAACCGCGCCATCCAGCTGTCGGGCGGCACACCGGGCGACAAGGGACGCATTCATCCCAACGACGACGTGAACCAGAGTCAGTCCTCGAACGACGTCTTCCCCGCCGTCATGCACATCGCCACCGTGGAGCAGCTCGAGGACGTGCTGGTGCCGGCGGTGAAAGCGCTGCGCGACACGCTCGACGCCAAGGCCCGGGCGTATCGCGAGGTGGTGATGATCGGGCGCACGCACCTGCAAGACGCGACACCGCTCACGCTCGGTCAGGCGATTTCCGGCTGGGTCGCCCAGCTCGACGACGCGCTCGAGGCGGTGCACTGGGCGTCGCGCCGCCTCGCCGGCCTCGCCCTCGGCGGCACCGCCGTCGGCACCGGCCTGAACGCGCATCCGCGCTTTGGCGAGGTCGTGGCGCGCAAGATCACGGAGGCCACCGGCAAGCCCTTCGAGTCGGCGCCGAACAAGTTTGCCGCCCTCTCCGCGCACGACGCCATGGTGAACGCGAGCGCGGTGCTGCGCACGCTCGCCGGCGCGCTCATGAAGATCGCCAACGACGTCCGCTGGCACGCATCCGGCCCGCGGGCGGGCCTCGGCGAGCTGCGCATTCCCGAGAACGAGCCGGGCTCGTCGATCATGCCGGGCAAGATCAATCCGACGCAGGCGGAGGCGCTGACGATGGTCGCCGTCCAGGTGTTCGGCAACGATGCCGCGGTCGCGCTCGCCGGCTCGCAGGGCAACTTTCAGCTGAACGTTTACAAACCGGTGATCCTCCACAACGTGCTGGAGTCCATCACGCTCCTGGCCGATGCCGTCCGCTCCTTCGACGAGCACTGCGTGCGCGGTCTCGAGCCCGACCTGCGCCGCATCCAGCGCCACGTGGACGACTCGCTGATGCTGGTGACCGCGCTCACCCCGCACATCGGCTACGAGAAGGCCGCGCAGATCGCGCTCGCCGCGCATCGCGACGAGCTCAGCCTGCGCGATGCCGCCCTGAAGCTCGGCTTCCTGAGCGCCGAGGACTATGACCGTTGGGTCAAGCCGAAAGACATGACGCATCCGCTGGAGGGCTCGTGATGCCGCCGAAGACGGTCGGCGTGCTGCTGTTTCCCGAGTTCGAGCTGCTGGACGTCTTCGGGCCGCTGGAGGCCTTCGGGCACGCGAAGGACTGGTGTCGCATCGTCACCGTCGCCGAGCACGCGGGGCCGGTGGCCAGCGCTCAGGGACCGCGCGCGATGGCGGATCATGGACTCGCCGACTGTCCGCCGCTCGATATCCTGCTCGTCCCGGGCGGCATGGGGACGCGCCGTGAGGTCAGCAACCGCGGCCTCGTGGACTGGATCGCACGGCGGGCGCGGACGGCGGAGATCACGACGTCCGTCTGCACCGGCGCCGCCCTTCTCGCCAAGGCCGGCGTCCTCGACGGCCGCCGCGCGACGTCGAACAAGCGCGCCTTCGGCTGGGTCAGCGAGCAGGGGCGGAAGGTCGACTGGGTGCGGCAGGCGCGCTGGGTCGACGACGGCAACGTCGTCACGTCGTCCGGCGTCTCCGCCGGCATCGACATGGCGCTCCATCTCATCGGTCGCATCGCCGGTCCCACCGCCCGCGACGAGATCGCCACGCGCATGGAATACGAATGGCAATCCGACCCGGCCCACGACCCGTTCGCAAAGGTCTGGGGCCTCGCGTAACAAGGATCCTAGTTCACGACGTGGAGGCGCTCGCCGCGGACGAATGCTTCGAGCGTGGCGATCGAGATGCGAAGCATGTTCGCCGACGCCTCCGTGGTGTTGTAGCCGATGTGCGGCGTGAGCAGGACGTTCGGCAGCGACGCCAGCGGATGCGGGACGGGCGTCGGCTCCGTCTCGTGCACGTCCAGCGCGGCGCCGCGGATCCGCCCGGCGGCCAGCAAGTCGACGAGCGCCGCCGTGTCCACGAGACGCGCGCGCGCGGTGTTCACGAACCACGCGCTGGATCTCAGGCGCTCGAGCAGTGCGCGTGAGATGACGCCCTCCGTCTGTCGCGAGTACGCGAGGTGGAGCGACACCACGTCGGCGCGCTCGAAGAGCGTCTCCAGCGCGACCATCTCGACGCCGGCGGGCGCACGCCCGGGCTCGGCACGGCGGGTCCACGCGATCACGCGCATGCCGATGCCGGCGCCGAGACGCGCCATCTCGACGCCGATCGGGCCGAGGCCGACCACCCCGAGCGTCTTGCCGCGCAGCTCGATGCCGTGGAAGCGGCCGGGCTCCCAGCGTCCTTCGCGGAGGCTGCGATCGGCAGCCGCGATGTGCCGCGTGAGCGCGAGCATCATGGCCAGCGCGTGCTCGGCGACCGACGTCGACCCGTAGTCCGGTGTGTTGGCCACGGTGATGCCCTGGCGCGTGGCTGCCTCGACGTCGATGCAGCTCGCGTAACCGATGCCGAGAAAGCTGATGAAGCGCAGTCGCGGACACGCTCCCAGGACCTCGGCGTCCATCTGCGAGTAATCGAGAATGACCGCGTCCGCGTCGCGCACACGTGCGATGAGCTCGGCACGGTCGCGCGGCGGCCCGTCGTGGAAATCCACGATGCCGAGACGGCGCAGGGGCTCGAGGTCGGCCGGCGATTGGACGCAGCCGGCGCCGTCGGGGAAGACGATGCGCACCCGGGGATGATACCCGAAGCCGCTACCTGACCTGACGCGTGAGCTCTGCGGGACCACGTGGGCCCCAGGCGAAGCTGGACTGGCCGCTACCGGCGAGGCGATCGCGATCGACCCTCGCGAGGGTCAAGTACTGATAACCGGCCGGTGAATCGCTCTCGATCAGGACGAGCAGGCGTCCGGTCGCATCGTTGCCCAGCCACCCCTGGGCGCGGGAGGAGACGGCCTCGCCGCGGACGGTGGAGGTCAGCACACCGGAAAACCCGGGACGTCGAGGCCCGCCCAGCTGATAGTCGCCGATCGAGAACCCGGAGTATCCGGCGTCGCCGAGCTGCGTCACGACCAGCAACGCGAGCGGCTCTCCGGCCCACGTCCCGCGCCAGGTTCCGACCAGATCGGGAACCGGACCGCGCGGCGGCGGCGGCAGCGGCGGGCCCGCGGCCAGACAGCCGCCGAGACACACCGCGATCAGAAGAGAGGTGAAGCGGCGCATGGCTCATTATTCCACGGCCCTTGCGACTGTCGTCCGGTACCGGCATGAGGGCTGCATTGACGGGTCCCATGGTAAGCGTGGCGCTGTTCGCGGCCGACGAAGACGGTGTGCTCGTACGGCTGGCGCTGCGTGAGGCCGGCCTCGCGGCCAGCGGCGCGTACGTGATGGAAGTACAATCCGGGACGCTGGACCTGCAGGCGTTCGTGCGGGAGTCCCGGCCGGACGTCGTGATCTACGACATCGTGCCATCCGCCGTGCGCGGCGGCCGTCAGCTGGATGAGCTGCAGCGAGTTTGTCAGCGCTTCGGCGTTCCGTGCGTGCTGAGCGTCGCCGACGTGCGCGATCTACAGCGTCTGCCACTGCACTGGGCCGCGTGCATCCTCGTGCGGCCGTACGACGCCGAGATGGCGCGCGCCGCCATCCGTGAAGCGATGCAAGCCGGTCCCGACGAGCGCGCGGACCTCGATGACGACAGCGGCGGCGAAGCGGCCGCCTGACGCACAAAAAGCTACGGAATTGGCCGGTGGGCCGCTACCGTGTGCCCATGCCATCGACGCCGCCGAGTCGCGGCGCCCTCGGCGAGGTGGTCAGCGTCTTCCTGAAGCTCGGTGTCATCGGCTTCGGCGGACCCGCCGCGCACATCGCGATGATGCGCGACGAGGTCGTGCGACGGCGGCGCTGGGTCGCCGACGCACGATTCCTCGACCTCCTCGGCATGACGAATCTCATCCCCGGCCCGAACTCCACCGAGATGGCGATCCATCTCGGCTATCTACGAGCGGGCTGGCCCGGCCTCGTGCTTGGCGGCGCGTGCTTCATCGTGCCGGCGATGCTCCTCGTACTCGCCCTCGCATGGGCCTACGTCGCCTACGGCGCCCGGCCGGAGGCAGCGGCGCTTCTCTACGGCATCAAGCCGGTCATCATCGCGGTGGTGATCCAGGCAGCCTGGGCCCTCACGCGCACGGCCGTGAAGGGAGCGCTGCTCGCACTCGTCGGCATCCTGGCCGTCGCGCTGTCGGCGCTCGGCGTACACGAGCTCCTGGTGTTGCTCGGCGCCGGGGTGGCCGTGGCGATGGCGCGTCGGCTCGGCCGGCGTCACGCGTCGCCACTGGCGCTGCTGGCGACGTCGCTGGCGACCCCGGCCGCGGGCGGCGTGGCCGCGGCGGTGTCGCTGACGACGCTCGCCCTGACCTTTCTCAAGATCGGCGCCGTGCTGTACGGCAGCGGCTACGTGCTGCTCGCGTTCTTGCGACGCGACTTCGTCGATCGCCTGGGATGGCTGAGCGATCGTCAGCTGCTCGACGCGGTGGCCATTGGGCAGTTCACGCCGGGGCCGGTGTTCACGACAGCCACGTTCATCGGCTACGTGCTCGCCGGATGGACCGGTGGCCTGCTGGCCACGCTCGCGATCTTTCTCCCGTCCTTCGTCTTCGTAGCATTGAGCCATCCGTTCGTTCCGAAGATCCGTAGCTCGCCGGCCACCGGCGCGTTCCTCGACGGAGTGAACGTCGCCGCGCTCGGGCTCATGATCACCGTGACGTGGGAGCTGGCGCGCACGGCGATCGTCGACGTGCCGACCGCGCTGCTCGCGGCCGGCGCCGCGGTGGCGCTGCTGGTGTTCCGGGTAAATTCCGCGTGGCTCGTCGCCGGCGGCGCCGCCGTCGGCGTGGCCGCGATGCTGCTCACTCGTACTTGACACCCTGGTGCCGACGCCATAGCGTCGGGCGGCAGTGGATCGACTCTTCCTGGCCATCGGATGCGTGTCGGCGGTGGTGGCGGTCGTGCTCGGCGCCTTCGGCGCTCACGGGCTGCGCGCGCGGCTGGTGCCCGACATGCTGTCGACGTTCGAGATTGGCGTGCGCTACCAGATGTACCACGCGCTCGCGCTGCTCGCCGTCGGCATCCTGCTGCCGCGCTCGCCGTCGCCGGCGCTGGCCGTCGCCGGCTGGCTCTTCGTGGCGGGCACGGTGGTGTTCTCCGGGAGCCTCTATGTGCTGGCGGTGACGGGGCAGCGCTGGCTCGGCGCCGTGACCCCGCTCGGTGGCGCGGCGTTCATTGCCGGCTGGCTCGTGCTGGCGTGGGCGGTGTCCACGCGACCATGAAGCGCTGCGCGTGGGCGACCGGAGCCGCGATGACGCGGTATCACGATGTCGAGTGGGGGGTGCCGGTTCACGACGATCGGCGGCTCTTCGAGTTCCTCGTGCTCGAAGGCGCGCAGGCGGGGCTCAGCTGGTCGACGATCCTCGCCAAGCGCGCGGCGTATCGCCGGGCGTTCGCGCGGTTCGATCCGCGCGCCGTCGCGCGCTTCACGGCCGCCCGGATCGCCGCGCTGCTCCGCGATCCGGGGATCGTACGCAACCGCGCCAAGATCGCCGCCACCGTCGCCAACGCACGCGCCGTGCTGCTCGTGCAGCGTGAGCACGGCTCGCTCGACGCGTACCTCTGGCCGTTCGTCGGTGGCCGCCCCGTGCAGAATCGCTGGCGCGCGCCGCGCGAGGTCCCGGCCGAGACGGACACCGCGCGCGCGCTGAGCCGCGATCTGCGGGCCCGCGGCTTTGCGTTCGTGGGCCCGACCATCTGCTATGCGTTCATGCAGGCCACCGGAATGGTGAACGATCATCTCGTCGGCTGCTTTCGCCGGCGCCAGATCGAGCGGCTGCCGTCGCCATGATAGGCTGTCCGCAATCACGATCCGAAGGAGGCCTCAGCATGCCGAACATCACCGTGCAGTGGTTCGCGGGGCGGACCGATCAGCAGAAGCGCGAGCTCACCAAGGCCATCACCGAGGCGATGGTGAAGATCGGCAAGACGACGGCCGATCAGGTCCACATCGTCTTTCAGGACGTCGAGAAGTCGAACTGGGGATACAACGGCAAGCTCTCCAGCGACGCGTGAGCCGCCGGCCGGCTCACGCGGCGCGCGCGGTCACGCCCGCGTGAGCCAGTCGCTGTTGTAGCATGCCGAGCACGACGGCTTCGTCGGTCGTGAGACCGCTGATGTCCTCCGTGATCGCGCGCGCGGTGCGGCGGCGAAAGGCGTCGAGCATGACGCCGTCGAGATATGCCTCGATGATGGCCGGGTGCACATAACCCTTGCGACAGATGGCCGGCGTGTTGCCGAGCCGGCGCGCCACCGACTCTACGGCGCGCACGATGTTGCGGCGCGCTTGACGCTTCGACGAAAAGGCCGCCAGCTCGGCAAGCGCCAGCGCGGCCAGCACGGTCCCGGCCCACGTGCGGAAATCCTTCGCGGTGAACTCGTCGCCGGCGATGCCGCGCAGATAGTCGTTCACGTCGGCGGAGTCGATGCTCTGCCGGGCGCCGTCGTCGTCGACGAACTGGAAGAGCTCCTGGCCGGGGAGCTCCTGACAGCGCCGGACGACTCGTGCCAGCCGGGGGTCGCGAATGTCGACCGCGTGCTCCTTGCCGCTCTTGCCGCGAAAATGGAATCGCAGCAGCGAGCCGGAGACGGCGACGTGACGGCGGCGCATGGTCGTCAAGCCGAACGAGCCGTTCTCGCGCGCGTACTCCTCGTTGCCGATGCGAATCAGCGTCGTCTCGAGCAACCGCACGACGGTGGCCAGCAGCTTGGCGCGCGGCAGACCCGGACGTGCGAGATCTTCGGTGACGCGTGCGCGGATCTTCGGCAGCGCGCGCGCGAAGGCGAGCATGCGCGCGTATTTGGTCTCGTCGCGGATCGCGCGCCAGCGCGGATGATAGCGGTACTGCTTGCGACCGCGCGCGTCGCGGCCGACCGCCTGCAGGTGGCCGTTGGGACTCGTACAGATCCAGACGTCGGTCCACGCGGGTGGAATCGCGAGCGAGCGGATGCGGAGGAATGATTCCGCATCGCGCACGGATCTTCCCTCGGGGTGCACGTACGTGAAAGATTTGCCCGCGCGCTTGCGCGTGATGCCGGGCCGGCGGTCCGAGACATACGTCAATCCAGCGAGTTTTGCCGCCTCGACGGGCTCGGTGACGATCCGCGGTGCACGGACGCGGCGGCGGGCTCTCGGCATGGTCCTTGAATCGGCCCTACGCAAGGCCTATGCCGACACGACGCCTTCCGGTCGGGGCGGAGCCGCGCGGGCACGGGACCCACTTCCGTGTGTGGGCGCCGCGTGCAACCTCGGTCGACGTTGAAGACGAGACCGGTGCGATCACTCCGCTGAAGCCGGAGCCCGGCGGGTACTTTTCCGGCGTCGCCGCCATCGGCGTGGGCGGCCGCTATCGCTACCGCCTCGACGCCGGCGAGTCGTATCCCGATCCCGTATCGCGGTGGCAGCCCGATGGCCCGCACGGTGCGTCGGCGGTGGTCGATCCCGACAGCTTCCGCTGGAGCGACGCGGGCTGGCCCGGCGTTCCGCGGGGCGGGCAGGTGATCTACGAGATGCACGTGGGCACCTTCACGCGCGAAGGGACATGGCGGGCGGCCGCCGCCGAGCTGCCGGAGCTGGCGCGCTTCGGGGTGACGGTGATCGAGATGATGCCGGTCGCGGATTTCCCGGGAGGATTTGGCTGGGGCTACGACGGTGTGTCGCTCTTCGCACCGACGCGACTCTACGGCGCGCCTGACGATCTCCGCCACTTCGTGGACCGAGCGCACGCGGCGGGCATCGGCGTGATTCTCGACGTCGTTTACAATCATCTCGGACCCGACGGCAACTACCTCGGAGCGTTCGCCTCGCAGTACTTCACCGATCGCTATCGCAACGAGTGGGGTCAGGCGATCAACTTCGACGGGCCCGACGCGGGTCCCGTGCGCGAGTTCTTCGGCGCGAACGCGGCGTACTGGATCGACGAGTTCCACATGGATGGGCTTCGCCTCGACGCCACCCAGCAGATGTTCGACGCCTCGCCGCGTCACGTGCTCGTCGACATTGTCGAGCGCGCGCGGGCGGCGGCGCCGCAGCGCCGCGTGTTTTTCGTCGCCGAGAACGAGCCACAGCACGCGCGCCTGGTGCGCCCGCCCGAGCGCGGCGGGTATGGACTCGATGCGGTCTGGAACGACGACTTTCATCACACCGCCCGCGTCGCCCTCACCGGCCGCGCCGAGGCCTACTACTCCGACTATGGCGGGCGCCCGCAAGAGCTCGTGTCCGCCGTCAAGCATGGCTACCTGTATCAGGGGCAATACTACGCGTGGCAGGGCAAGCGACGCGGCGTGCCGGCCCGCGACGTGCCGCCGGCCGCCTTCGTCGCCTACATCCAGAATCACGACCAGGTCGCGAACTCGGCGCGCGGCGAGCGCCTGCATGTGCTGACCGGTCCCGGACGCTGGCGGGCGATGACCGCGCTGCTGCTGCTTGCCCCGGCGACGCCGATGCTCTTCCAGGGCCAGGAGTTCGCCGCCTCGACGCCGTTCTTGTATTTCGCCGACCATCGGGCCGAGCTGACCGAGCTGGTCCGCAAGGGCCGGACGGAATTCCTGGCGCAATTCCCGAGCATCGCCGCCGCGGACGTCAGCGCCTGCGTGCCCGATCCCGGCGCGGCCTCGACCTTCGAGGCGTGCAAGCTCGATCTCGGCGAGCGCGTGCGTCATGGGCCGAGTTACGCGCTGCACCGCGACCTGCTCGCACTGCGCCGTCAGGACGCGGTGTTCAGCACCCAGGGAGCGCACGGCGTCGACGGCGCCGTGCTGGGTCCCGAGGCCTTCGCGATTCGCTTCTTCGGGGAAGAGGCGGGCGACCGGCTGCTCGTCGTCAACCTCGGTGCCGACCTGCCGCTCGCGGTCGTTCCCGAGCCGCTGCTCGCTCCGCCCGAGGACGCCCGCTGGCACCTCACGTGGTCGACGGAAGACCCCCGGTACGGCGGATCTGGCGCTGCTCCGTTCGATCCCGACGGCCCGTGGCGGCTGCCAGCGCAGACTGCGCTCGTGTTCCGACCCGGCCCCCGCACGCGATGACCGCCGACCGCGTTCGGCACATCGAGCTGACCGAAAGCGGCGGGCAGGACGGGGAGCCGCTGCTCACGCGCGAGTGGCTCGTCACCAACGGGCTCGGCGGCTACGCCTCAGGTACCGTCGCCGGCGTCGCCACGCGGCGCTATCACGGCCTGCTCATCGCCGCGCTGCCCGCTCCGCTCGGCCGAGTCGTCATGCTGAATCAGGTCGCAGAGTCGTTTCATGGCCCCGACGGTGCCGTGTCCGTCGTCGGTGGCGCCGGTTCTCACGCGGCGCGGCTGAGCGACTACCGTCTCGAGACCGGTCTGCCGGTGTGGCGATACCGGGTGGGCGACGCGGTGGTGGAGAAGCAGCTCTTGATGCCGCACCGACAGAACACCGTCCATCTCCGCTACCGTCTCGTCTCCGGCGGCGGGCCGCTCGGACTCGAGCTGCGTCCGGCGCTGCACTTCCGGCTGCACGATGCGCCCGTCAGCGAGAACACTCCCGCGACCTACACGCTCAGCGTCACGGGCGATCGCTACGAGATTCGTGGCCCGGCCGCGCTCCCGGCGCTCCGACTCTTTCTCGTCGGTGATCGCGCGGCGTTCACGGTCGACGGCCGGCGCATCGACGAAGTGCTCTACACGGTGGAGAGCAGTCGCGGGTACGACGACAGGGGCGCGCTCTGGAGTCCCGGCGAGTTTCACGGCGAGCTCTCCATCGGCGGCGACGCGACGCTCATCGGGTCCACCGAGGACTGGTCGGTCATGCTCGCCCTCACGCCGGACGCGGCGCGCACCGCGGAGCGCGAGCGGCGTCGCCGCCTGCTCGCCGCCGCGCCGTCTGCCGCGCGCTCGGGCTTCGCGGCCGATCTGGTCCTCGCCGCCGATCAGTTCGTCATCACGCCGAACGGCCGCGTCGAGGACGCCGCGCGCGCGCGCGCCGCCGGCGACGACGTGCGCACCGTGATCGCCGGCTACCACTGGTTCACCGACTGGGGCCGCGACACGATGATCAGCCTGGAGGGCCTCACCCTCGCCACCGGCCGCCAGCCGGAGGCCGGCTACATCTTGAGGACGTTCACCCAGTCCGTCCACGATGGCCTCATCCCGAATCTGTTCCCCGAGGGGCAGAACCAGGGCGTGTATCACACGGCCGACGCAACACTCTGGCTCTTCCACGCCCTCGACCGTTATCTCGACGCGACCGGTGACCTGACCACGCTCGGCCTCGTGCTGCCCGTGCTGCGCGAGATCATCGGCCACCACGTGCGGGGGACGCGGTTCGGCATCGGCGTCGATCCCGCCGACGGTCTCCTTCGCCAGGGCTTCGAGGCGCTCCCGCTGACATGGATGGACGCCAAGGTGGGCGACTGGATCGTGACGCCGCGCCGGGGAAAGCCGGTGGAGATCAACGCGCTCTGGTACAACGCGCTCCGGCTGCTCGAGCGATGGACGCGCGACACCGACGGCGACGCGGCCGCGCAGCCTTACGGCGATCTGGCGGCGCAGGCGGGGCGTGCCTTCAACGCGCGCTTCTGGTACAAGGACGGCGACTACCTCTACGACGTCATCGACGGCGAGCAGGGTGACGACCCGGCGTGTCGACCGAATCAGATCTTCGCGGTGTCGCTGCCGCATCCCGTCCTCGACGCCGCGCGCTGGGAGCGCGTGGTGGACGTCGTCCGCGAGCGACTGCTGACACCGGTCGGTCTGCGCTCGCTGGCGCGCGATCATCCCGACTACAAGCCGCGCTACTTCGGCGATCTCCGCGCGCGCGACGCCGCCTATCACCAGGGCACCGTGTGGGCGTGGCTCATCGGTCCGTTCGTCGATGCCTGGCTGCGTGTCCACCCCGCCGACCGCGACGGCGCCCGGCGCTGGCTCGGCGGCTTCAAGAATCACTTGAACGAGGCGTGCGTCGGAAGCATCAGCGAGATCTTCGACGCCGAGGCGCCGTTCACTCCGCGTGGCTGCGTCGCGCAGGCATGGAGCGTGGCGGAAGTGCTACGGGCGTGGCTGCGGTGTGCGGCGCCCGACTACCAGTGAATCGTCTGGCCGGCGGACAGGATCGCGATGCGCTCTTCGAGGCCCTGCGCCAGCGCCGCTCTCAGCAGGCGCGCCGGCGGCTCGGCGAACGGCTCGCGGTTCAGCTCGAAGGTCCCGAAGTGGATCGGCACCATCAGCCGAGCGTGCTCCTCTTCGAAGAGCTGGAGCGCCTCCTCGGGATTCACGTGGTTCGGATGCTTGGCCTCGTACGCGCTGTAACCGCCGATCGGCACCGCGGCGAGGTCGAAGGGACCGAGCCGCTTGCCGATCTCGCGGAGCGACGGCGTGTACCCGGTATCGCCCGCGAACCACAGCTTCTTGCCGCCGCCGGCGACGACCCAGGAGGACCACAGTCGTAGATTCTGATCGCGCAGGCCGCGACCCGAGGAGTGCTGCGCGGGTGTGCAGGTGAAGGTGAGCCCGCGGAAGTCGGCGGCCTCCCACCAATCGAGCTCGACGACGTCACGCGCGCCGTGGTCGCGCAGCCACTCCTTGATCCCCAACGGCACGAAGAACCGGGGATGATGGACGCGCACCAACCGGGCGATCGTGTCGGCGTCGAGGTGGTCGTAGTGGTCGTGCGAGATCACCACGGCGTGAATGCGCGGCAGATCCTCGAAGCGCACACCCGGCGCTACGAGACGTCGCGGGCCCGCGAAGGCCACCGGACTGGCGCGATCGCTCCAGATGGGGTCGGTGAGGACGTTCACGCCGGCGATCTGCACGAGCAGCGTCGAATGCCCGATCCAGGTGATCGTCGGCTGCGTGCCGTTGGCGCGAAGTGCCGCACCGTCGTTGGGCAGCACCCGGGGCCTCTCGCCGCGCTCGGGCCAGCCCGCGAGGGTCTGCTTGAGCAGCCGCTCGGCTCGATCGAGCACCGTATAGCGGTACGTCCCGTCGACGTTGCGGTATCCCCGCAGGAGATGATGCGCGGGCACCGCCGACGTCGGCGGATCGGCATGGAGCACGCTGACGGGCAGAGCGAGCAGAGTAATAGCAACGAGGACCAACGAGAGCACGACGAGCGGCACACGACGCGGGCGCAACGGAGCCACCGTACCACGCGACTTCGCGTAGTGCGAGAACTCAGTGCACCTACCGGCCTGTAATTTCTACATATACGAGCTTACGTGACGATAGCCTCCAGCACGCACACCGCCTCCGGGGCCACTGTCTGGGCGGCGATAGTCTCGGCGCAAAAAAGGTGGACCAGATCCCGGTCGTGGAGCCGATAGCCGACCGCCAGATCCCCGCCGACGGTGAGCACGAAATCGCCCCCGCGGGTCGAGAACACGGCCCCGGCCCCGGAGATCACGGGCGAGCGATGAACGTTGGCGAACACGTCGCGGAGCTGCCGCGCCGTCGGGTAACCGCTGTCATCGACGGCTTGCAGATAGGCGTAATACCGGGCCGTGGGCAGCACGGCTTCGTAGGGACCGGGAACTCCGCGCTCGTCGAGCGTCTCCACGGCGCGCAGGAGGTCGCCGAGCATCTCGGCGCCGCGCGACCAGGTCTGCGCCTTGACGCGGGGACTCTCCTTGCCGGTCAAGAATCCGCCGCCGACCGGGTCACCGTAAAAGGCCAGCCGATCTTCGGCGAGCGCCGCTTCCCGCGCGGCGGCCTCGGCGGGGCCGGTGTCGAGCACCGGCGCGCCGCGCTCGAAGACTTCGATCGAGGACCATGGCAGCGCGAAGTCGACGCGGATCTCGCAGAGCAGGACCACCTCGGGCACGCAGACGACCGCGCGGCCTTCGGGCGCTCCGCACGGGGTCATCGAGCCGGTGCGTGCGGCGACGTGATCCCAGCCGTGGGGTCCGTCGAACGTGGCGATGCGCCGCGCGGCGAGCACGTGACGGGCGGCCTGGGCCACCGCCTCGTCGAGGGCCTTCCAGACGCGGTCGGAAACCGGAGCGGTGTGACGCCGCAGATAGTCGCTCATCGCCCGCCTCCACGCAGGGAGCCGACCGACGCGCGCGTGCCCAGGCGTGCGCCGTTGCCGTTGCCCTTCTCGACCACGTCCTCGAGCTCGGTGATCGAGCCTTCGCTGAAGAGGTACGTCTTCAGGACGCCGGAGAACCCGTCGTCGCGACGGCGGATCCATTCGAGCACCATCGCCGCATGCTCCTTCTCCTCGTCCCGGTTGTGACGCAGGATCTCACGGAGCTCCCCATCCTCGGTGGCGTCCATGCGCTGCTGATACCAGTCGATGGCCTCGAGCTCCTCCATCAGGCTGACGATCGCCCGGTGCATGTCGCGCGTGCGCGGTGACAGCCGCTCTTCCGACTCGTGAAACGTCGTGGACCCTTGTGGCATCGCAAGCTCCTTGTCGTGTGGCGTCGTCCGTGGGTACTTTGCATCAAGAACCGGGCCGCCGGCCGTCTTGACAGCCGCCGGCGCGGCCGCTAGGACAGGGGCGGGGGTGACGATGAGTGCGGGACAGCGCGTGCGGGTGGCGCGAGCGGCCGACGTTCCGCTCGGTAGCGGACGCGTCTTCGAGGCGGCCGGGCGAACGCTGGCGGTTTTCAATGTGGATGGGGCATTCTACGCGATCGACAACGAGTGTAGCCACCGCGGCGGCCCGCTCGGCGAAGGCGATCTCGAGGGCGCGATCGTCCTCTGTCCGTGGCATGCGTGGCGCTGGGACGTGACGACCGGTGCCAACGTCAACAACCCCGCGGTCAAGGTCGCCTGCTATCCGATCGCCGAGGAGGATGGCAACCTCTTCGTGGACATCGGCGGCTGAGCCGTTCGGGCTATACTGCCGTCCGGTTCCACACTCACCAGGAGGTGGTCGATGGGGCGTCTCGTCGTCGTGGCCATGGCCGGATTCAGCGTGTTGCTCGTCGGTGGAGCTGCCGACGCTTTCCAGTGCCCCAAGCTCGTGGCCCAGATCAACGCCGTGGCGAGCAACCGGCTCGACGCCGCCGCATACGAGGCGCGCGTGAAGGCGGCGGAGGCCGAGCGTCTCCACAAGGATGGCAAGCACGCCGAGTCCGAGAAAGCGGCCAAGGAAGGACTGGCGAAGCTCGGAATGTAGCGAGGTGCGGTGTTCGGAGCCCCGCCGATGGGCGGGGCTCTCGACCCGGTCAGCGGCGAGCGAGCGATCGCAGGCGCTGGCGACCAGCGCGCTCCGCTTCTTCAGGGGACTCGTAGGCCATCCACTCGCGCGCCCAGCTGCTCTCGACCACTTCACCGCGCTCCGGATCGCGGATCTCCCACCGCCAAAGGCACGGCTCCGACATCAGCTCGACTTCGAGCGACAACCTCTGCATCGCGTTCATGACCCCTCCTGGTGATTGGTCCGGGGCGGGGACTGCAAGGCATGTGCCTCTAGCGCGCGTGACAGCGGCGCAACGAAGTGCGCGTCACTGCACGCGAGTGTCCGCGGCGGCCGCGGCCGCTGTGTATTCCGATTCCAGAATTCCGATTCCAGAATCTTCCCAGGAACGCTGTTCAGGGCTAGAGTGGCAGCCGTGGACGGCTGGCCGAGCCCGCCGCTGGTCATCGGAGCTGCGGTGGTCATTGGCGTCGCGCTGGCGTGGGGCTGGCGCGTCTATCAACGTTGTCCTCACTGCGGCCGTCTGGCGCCCCGAGTCTACGTCGGATGGAAGCGCTGCCGCCAGTGCGGCCGCCAATACCGAAAAGGACTGCGTCTGCGATGACGGGTTTGCGACGTCTGCTCGGCCTGACAGAGCATCGCTTCTCGCTTCGGGGATTTGGCATCGGCGGTGACGACCAGGCGACAACCGTCATCGGTGAAGGCATCACGCTGAAAGGCGAGCTGCGCGGCGCCGGCGCGGTGGTGGTCCTGGGCCGCTTCGAGGGTGACATCGCCGTCGAGGGAACGATCACCGTCGGTGAGGGCGGGTACGTGGACGCCAACATCAGCGCGAGCACGATCGTCATCGATGGGATGGTGCGCGGCAACCTCTCGGCCGACACGAAGGTGGAAATCGGCGCCACTGGCGCGCTGACGGGCAGCGTGAAGAGCGCGGCGCTCAGTGCCAGCACCGGCGCCACCGTCAAGAGCGAGATCTGGGTGGAGCACGGCGTCAAGCCGGAGTCCGCGCCGTGAACGTGACGTGGCCGGCGCCGCGCACGCTGGTCGCGGTCGGCATCGCCGTGGTGCTGCTCGCCGCCGCCTCATTCGGTGGCTGGTACTGGTACGACATGCAGCAGCGCCGGATCGGCGCCGCTTACGCCGAGGTCATGACGCGCGCCTACGCCGCGCAGACGCCGCAGGCGACGACCGACACGCGCGCACAGGTGGCGCACGACCTCGAGGAGCTGATCGCGCGACATCCGTCAGGCCCGTCGGCGGCGGAAGCCGCGTACGAGCTCGGCAACCTGCGCTACGCCGCCCAGCAGTACGCGGCGGCGCGCTCCGCGTACGAGCTGGCGATCGCACGGGGTGCGAGCCCGACCGTGCGCACCCTCGCGCGCGTGTCGGTCGGCTACACGTGGGAGGCCGAGCGGAATTTTCCGAAGGCGGTGGACGCCTATCAGACCGTGGCCCGCGATCTGGGCGCGAAGGACTTCCTCTACGAGCAGACGCTGCTCGATCTGGCCCGTGCGCAGGAGCTTGCCGGGCGGCCCGCCGACGCGATCACCACGTACCAACGTTTGCTGAAGGATCTTCCGGCGGCGCGGCGCGCGGATGACGTGCGCGCCCGTCTGGTCGCCCTCGGCGCGCCGGCACCGGCCGCCCCGGTCGCCACGTCGGGCCCCGGGAAATGACGTCCGCAAGCAGCTGAGGAACGCGGTCGAACTCTGACCGCCAGCCGCCGCCAGCGCTGGTCTGAAACGCGCCAGGCAGCGTCAGGCCAGCGTCCCGAAATCAACGACTTAGCCACGGTCGAGCCACGGCATACCGCTTGCTCGTCAACCGGCCGTGCTCGACACGAACCCTTCGCGCGGCGCGATTCTGATCGTGGACGATGAGCCGGCCGTGGCCGAGATGCTGCGAGACATCTTCGTCGCGCAGGGCTACGCCGTCGACGGCGCCTCGAACGGCGGCGACGCGGTGATGCTGGCCTCGCTCAGCCGGCCCGACGCGATCATCCTCGACAGCAAGCTGCCGGACACGACGGGCGCCGAGGTGCTCGCGCGCCTGCACGAGGTCGACGACTCGATCCCGGTGATCATGCTGAGCGGTAGTGACGACGAGGATCAGGCGCGGGCGCTGCTGAAGGCAGGTGCTATGGACTATATCCGCAAGCCGTTCCAGTTCGACCAGCTGCTACAGGCCATCAGCCTGGCCGTCGAGGTCGGCAGGGGCCGGCCGCGCCGCGGCGTGGTGCTGCCGTTCCATCCCGATCGTCGACGCCGTCCCGTGCCCGTCACGCCGGAGCCCGAGCCAGTTCCGCTCGCGCCGCGCGTGGACGCCCGCGCGATCCCGACACCGCATCACTCGTAGCTGCCACGCTGCTGACTCGCTCGGCGTCCTGGTGCCGATAAGCCGTATTATGTCAACTTCAGGCTGAGACAATTGCGGCGCTTGTCCTCGGATTCGTCGCTGACGTACCCGAACCTCCACCCGGCCCGGGGGCCGGGCGTCCCCGTCAGCCCGGGATCTGGGCCTCTTCCGGCAGGTTCTCCCAGACGGGCTTCCAGGCCGGCACCTGGAGGCCGAACTTCTCGCACAGGCCGGCCACTTCGGTGGCGAAGGCGGCGCGTACTTCGTCGTTGTCACGCAGCTTGAGCTTCAGCCGCCGATACAGCTGATTTTTCGGCGACCCCGGGCGGCCGAAGATGTTCATCGTCCGGATGTACCACTTGTTGAACGTCGCTTGCGCTTCCGCCTTGGTGGCAGGATCCTCGGCGAGCTTCTTCACCCAGTACTCGCCGTGGCGGATGTGGAACTTCTCCTCCTTGAAGATCCCTTCGATGGCGCGAACCCAGGGGCCATAGGAGCAGTGCCGGACGTCCTCGAGCTGATGGCCGGCGCCGCGGTCCATGCAGAAGTTGAAGAAGATGAAGTCCTGCCAGGTGTCGATCGGGTAGTAGAAAATATTGACGCGCTTGTCGGCGGTGATCCGCTGGGTGCCGATGTCGGCGCTGGCGTCGATCCGCATCGTGAACGTCTCATCGTGCCGGCGCACGTGACTGTCCACGTCGAAGCCCAGATCGGCAAGGAGCCCGTACATCACCGCCGCGTGCCGCAGCTCGTCCTTCACGATCTGCGCGACGACGTGTTTTTCCTCGACCGTCGGCGCCTTGGCGATCCACGGCACGTACCCGTAGCCGCCGGCGAGCTCGGAGTCGGCCTGCATCGTCATGAGATGGACGAGGCTGTCCCGGTACTCCGGCGTCATCTCATCCGCGGACTCGAGCCGGACGCCGCGCTCGATCTTGCTCATCATCTCCCGCTGCTCGCTCATGGCAGGCGCCTCCTCGGTTCCAGCATACCCTGACCGCTCAGCCTTTCTCGACCACACGCACGGCCTTGCCCTCCGAGCGCGGAACGGTGCGTGGGGCCACCAGCGTCAACGCCACGGTGAGCCCGATCGCGCTCGCCAGCCGCGCGGCCACCCGGCGCTGGAGCTCGACCAGGATCGGATGGGCGGGATCGAAGCCGTCACAGCGCGCGACGACCGCCGCCGATGGTTCCACCTGCACCTCGAGCCGCGCCAGCGTGCTCGATCGATCGACGATGAGCTGGTAGTGCGGCACGAGCTCCTCCACGCCGAGCAGCGTGGCCTCGACTTCCGACGGATACAGATTCACGCCCTTGACGATCAGCATGTCGTCCGCGCGCCCCTTCACGCGGGCGATGCGCGCCGTGGTGCGGCCGCAGGCGCACGGGCGCTCGTCGAGCGTGGTGATGTCGCCGGTGCGATAGCGAATCATCGGGACGGCGCGCTTGGTGAGCGCCGTCAGCACGAGCTCGCCCTCGCGGCCCGGACCGAGCACGGCGCCGGTGGTCGGATCGATGATCTCCGGGAAGAAATGATCGTCGGCGACGTGCAGGCCGTCACGCGCCTCGCACTCCCCGGCCACGCCGGGTCCGATGATCTCGGACAGCCCATAGATGTCGTAGGCGGGACACGCGAACGCGCGCTCGAGCGCTGCGCGCATGCCGTCCGTCCACGGCTCGGCGCCGTACATCGCGTAGCGGAGGCCCAGGGTGCGCGGATCGCCGCCCTGCGCCTCGAGCGTCTCGGCGATGTGCAGCGCGAACGACGGGGTCGCGCACAGGCCGGCCGGCCTGAGATCCTGCAGCAGCAGGAGCTGCCGTGCAGTGTTGCCGGACGACACCGGCAGCACCGTCATGCCGAGACGCTCGGCGCCGTCGTGAAAACCGAGGCCGCCGGTGAACAGGCCGTAGCCGAAGGCCACGTGGAGCGTGTCGCCGCGCCGGCACCCCGCCGCCGTCATCGCGCGCGCCATCACATCGCGCCACGTCCCGAGATCGCTCGCGGTGTAGCCCACCACCGTGGGCTTGCCTTTCGTCCCGGACGAGGCGTGGAGGCGCGCGAGCTCGCCGCGCGGCACCGCGAAGAGGCCGAAAGGATAGTGCTCGCGCAGATCGCTCTTCCGCATGAACGGCAGACGGGCGAGGTCGTCGAGCGACTGCACGTGCGAGCTGCCGAGTCGCGCACGATGGAACTCGACCCGCTCCACCGCCCACGCCACCGTGGCGCGCAGCCGCTCGAGCTGGAGCGCCTCGCGCGCACCGCGCTCGAGGGTCTCCGCGTGCGCGTCGAACATCACGGGCGCCGCGGCGGGCGCGGAAACTGCTGATCCACCACGCGCTGATCGCGCAACCCGACGGCCTCGCGCTGGATCAGCAGCGCCAGGCGCGCGGCGTCAGCGGTACGCCAGGCGGCGTCATACTCGCGGGCGAGGCGCTCGCACTCCGCGGGCTCGGTGGCGGCGCGCCAGGCCGTCGCGATGCCGGCGACGGTGACGAGGGCGGCTTCCAGGCGCTCGCCGGCACGGCCGAGGGCGGCCGCCTTCTCGCGCGCGATCTCCTCCTTGATGCGCGCGTGCGCTTCGGCCGTGCGCTGGCTCATTCCTCCACCGCCACCGCCGCGACCAGCCAATGCTGGCGCTCGAGGAAACGCACGACCGTCTCGATCGTGCGCGCGTCCGCGGTCGCATCGAGGCTGATCCGATCGGGGCGGATGTGGCGCACTTCCGGGTAGCTCACGATGACCTTCCGCAGCGTACGCGCGCGGGCATCCGCCGCCAGCAGGCCCTGGCCCTCGGGGAGCGCGAATTCACGACGGCACTGCACGCGAATGGCGCGTCCGTCGCTCACCGTCGCCCCGTCCGCGACATCGCCTCGGCGTAGACGTCCAGCGTGCGATCGATCTGCAGGCGCACATCGAACGCGCTCACGGCCACATCACGGGCGCGCCGCGCCATGGCCGAGCGGCGCTCGCCGTCGAGGAGCAGGCCGATGGCCGCCTCGGCGAGCGCGGTCGGATCGTTCTTCGTCAGGAGCCCCGTATCGCCGTCGCGCACGACCTCGTCACATCCTGACGCGTCCACGGCCACCGCCGGCAGGCCGCACGCGGCCGCCTCCGCGAGCACCAGGCCTTGTGTCTCCGTCTCCGAGGCGAAGAGGAAGAGATCGGCGGCCTGGTAGCACACGGGCAGCGTGTCGTGCGCGCGCACGCCGAGGAACTGCACGCCAGCGGCCGCGCTCAGCGTGGCCGCCCGCCGGCGCAGCCGCTCGGCCTCCTTGCCGTGGCCAACCAGCAGCAACCGCGCCCGCGGAACCGTGGACGCGATGCGCTCGAAGGCCAGCAGGACACGGTCGACCGATTTCTCGCGGTCGAGACGGCCGACGTAGAGAAGCACGGGGGCGTGCTCGGGCAGCCCGAGCGCGCGGCGTGCGGTCCGCCGATCGCCAGGCCGGAAGCGCCCGAGATCGACGCCGGTCGGCACCACCGCCACCGGTGACTGCACGCCGCGCCGCTCCAGCTCGTCGCGAACGACCACGGATGGCGCGATCACCGCGTCCACGCGGGCGGCGAACCGCGTGCTGAGCCGCACCGCGGCGGCCTCGACGAGCGGACGCGTGAGGGGCACGTAGTGCGCGTACTTCTCGTAGCGTGTGTGGTATGTGAACACGAGCGGACGGCCGGCGCGCCGCGCGAGTCGTTCGGCGGCCGGGCCGAGCAGGAACGGATGGTGCGCGTGGAAGACGTCCACGGCGAGGGCGCGCACGCGCGCGGTCACCGCCGGCGCGTACGGAATCGCGAGCGGGAACTCCGGATAGGTCGTGGCCGGGATCGACGGGTAGCGGATGACCCCCGGCGCGCTGCCGGCGACGCCGCGGAACCGCGGGGCCATGACCCAGACCTCGTGGCCGCGGGCTTCGAGGCCACGGCGCAGCGTCTCGACCGAGATGGTCACGCCGCCGCAGAACGGGAGATAGTTGTTGGTAAAGAGCGCGATGCGCACGGGCCGTCAGGCCTTGTTGTACTTCTCGAAATCCTCCGGCTTGATGTTCTGCAGCCACTCGCGCAGCTGCTCCGGATCGTCCGGCTTGACCGGCTCGGCTTCCTTGGCCACCTCCATCTTGCCGGCCTTGGGGAACACCTCTTCTTCCACGTAGATCGGCGCCGCCACGCGCAGCGCGAGCGCGATGGCGTCGGACGGACGCGAATCCACCGTGTATTCGGCATCGCCGAGCTTCAGATGGAGGACGGCGAAGAAGGTATTCTCCTTCAGGTCGGTGACGACGATCTTCACGACCTGCGCCTCGAGCGTCTCGAGGATGCTCTTGATCAGGTCGTGGGTCATCGGGCGCGGGGTGGCGATCTTCTCCAGCTCGAGCGCGATGGCATTGGCCTCGAAGATGCCGACCCAGATGGGCAGCGAGCGCTTGTCCTCTTCGTCGCGCAGGATGATGATCGGCATGTTCGAGACCGGATCCAGGGCCAGCCCACGCACCTTCATCTCGACGAGCATACGGCCTCCTCGGGCACTGTCGTCAGCGTGGCGCGCAGACTGTGCGGCATCACGTCGGTCACTCGAACAGTGACCACGTCGCCGATCGCCGTCCCCTTGCCGTCGAAGTTCACCACCCGGTTGCACCGCGTCCGGCCGGACAGCTCTCTCGGATTCCGCTTCGAGGCGCCGTCGACGAGCACCTCGACCTCGTGCCCGGACAGCCGCGCGCTCCGCGTCGCGGCCACGCGCGTAGCGAGGGCGAGCAGCCGCGCGTTGCGACTGGCCTTCACCTCGTCCGCCACCTGCTCGTCCATCGTGGCCGCCGGCGTGCCGGGCCGCCGTGAGTAGCGGAATGCGAAGACGTTGTCGTACTGCACACGCTCGATCATCTCGAGCGTCGCTTCGAAGTCCGACTCCGTCTCGCCGGGAAAGCCGACGATGATGTCGGTGGACAGCGCGAGGTCGGGCACGGCATCGCGGAGGGCGGCGATGAGATCGAGGTACTGAGCGCGCGTGTAGCCGCGGTTCATGCGTTCCAGTATGCGATCGGAGCCCGACTGCAGTGGCAGATGGAACCACTCGCACACTTTCGGGACATCGCGCATGGCGGCGATGAGCTTCGGCGTGAGGTTGTAGGGATTCGAGGTCGTGAAGCGGATGCGCTGGAGCCCATCGACGTCGTTCACGCGCTGGAAGAGCTCGGCGAGATCGGTGGGTGGCGTCAGATCGCGGCCGTACGCGTTGACCGTCTGCCCGAGCAGCGTGACCTCACGGCAACCCTCGGCGACGAGACCTTCGACCTCGGCCACGATGCTCTCCGGCGGATGGCTGCGTTCGCGACCGCGCGTGCGCGGCACGACACAGAAGGTGCAGTGCTTCTCGCAGCCCTCCATCACCGTGACGTATGCCTTCAGGCGGCTCGCCGACGGCGGCCGCGCGGTGATCTTCACCAGCGGCGCCTCCGCGGTATCCATGATCGGCCGCCGCTCTCGCCGCGCGCGCTCGACGAGCTCGGCCACCCGTGCGACCGCCGGTGAGCCGAACACGAGATCGACGTACGGCGCGCGCTTCTGCACCACCCCCTGCTGCAGCTGCGCCATGCAGCCCATCACACCCAGCACCAGCTCGGGGCGCTGCGTCTTCAGCGCCCGGAGCTCGCCGAGCTTCGAGAACACCTTGTCTTCGGCTTTCTCGCGGATGGCGCACGTATTCACGAGGATGAGGTCAGCGTCGTCGGCTGTCTCGGTCAACTCATAGCGATGCTCGCGGAGCAGACCCGCGACACGCTCCGAGTCATATTCATTCATCTGACAGCCGTAGGTAATGACGTGTAGCTTCGCCATGCTGATCCAAGAAATCAGGGATTTAGCTGTGTTGACCGTAGCACCCGACCCGGGCGAAGTCAATTAAAGGACGGGGGGAGCGAGCGCCGCTCCCCCCGTCGGCCCCCCACCGGTCATGCGCGAGGACTCGATCTTCGAGGTCGATTGCGCCGGCAAAGCCGGCGCTCGAACAGCGCGTTCACGGCGCGCGTGGGATTTTTCGTCGGCGCTAGTCGATCTCCTCCGGACGAGCGGTGGTGAGGGCGGTGCGGCTTGCGCCGGTGGCGGTCGGGTGGCCGTTGCCGTGGGTGCTGGTGCCGTTTGGGGTGAATGTCAGCGCAGGTTTCACCTCGAACTGGCGCTCGAGGCGGGCGCGGCGTTCCTTCCAGCCTTCCTGGTACTCGAGCTCGTCTTCGTGCAGCGTCGCGGGCTGCTTGACGCCGTGCGCGTGACGGAACTGGATGGCCAGCTGTGAGGCGGTACGGCGCACCTCGTCCCACGGCGTGCCGAGCGCGAACTGATCCGAGATCGCGCCGATGCGGCCCGTGTGGATGTTGCACGAGAGCGTGATGGCCGAGATGATCGGGCCGGACCAGTACGAGGTCTGCGAGTTGATGGGCATCGGCAGGATGTGCAGGTTGTGGCTACCACGGCAGTCGCCGGCCACCATCGGTGCCGTCGCCCACGGCGAGGTGATCTCGCCCGGGGCCGGCCAGTCGCCCTGGGCGAAGGCCAGAAGCACAGGATCGTCCTTGCCCCCGTAGGTGAAGCCTTTCTTCGTCTTGATGTTGTGCAGGCGCTCGGCCGAGCAGATGTAGCCGAGCTGGTCCTTTTCGCCCGCGTCGTTGCGGGTCCAGATGCGCGCGACGACGAAGCGCGACGAACGCGTGAGACCCTCGATGTCGTAGAGATCCTCGGGCGCGCGCAGCGTGATCACCTTCTCCTGAAGCCCCTTGGCGAGCTCCTCCATCTTGCCGTCGAGGGCTTGGGCATCGCGGGGGTGGGCGCCGGCCTCGATGGCCTGTGCCTTCGTGTCGAGATCGACGATCTCGAACACGTAGCCGCGCTTCATCCGCGAAGACGCGATGATGAGCCCGCTGTTGAAGCGTGGCAGCATGTAGGCGCCGGTCGCGAAGTGATTGAACGCCATCGGCTCCGTCTTGTCGGCGAAGGACACGAGGACCGTCTGCGATGGATTGTCCTTCCGCACCGGGAATGGCAGCGCCACGGTTGCGGGGCCCGCGCCGCGCAGGTTACCGGTGAACGCATCGGCCACGAGATCCTGGCCGGGCCCGTAGAGACCGAGCTCGGCGGCCTTGGCCGCGCCTTCCTGCAGCGCATCCCACATGAGCTCGTCGACGACCGACATGTCGACCGACTCGGCCATGATGCCGGTCACCGCGCAGTCGTCACCGGTGTGCGTGATCATGAGCGAGGTGAAGATCGGCTCGCCGCGATAGGCGTTGTTGTCGAGGACGAACTTCGCGATGACCGACTTCACCTCGTCGGCGGCGACCACGTGACCGCCGACGCCCCCCACGTCCGCCTTGGTGGCCTTGATGAAGCGGCGCACGAGGGCGGGGTCCTTCGCGAACACGTACGCCTTGTACGAGAAGATGTTCGGCGTGTTGGTGACGGGAATCTTGTCCGCCACCGTCAGCGGCAGGCCCTCCAGCTCGTTACGGGACTGGTGATATGCCTCGAAGGGGACGGGTCGGCCATCGGACGGGCCGTAGCGGCGTGCGTCCATTGCTGCCCTCCATTGACGGTGATGGGAATTTCCTGACGCTCGGAGGATATCGGCGTAGACTTGGGCGGTCAAGCAAGAACTTGAGAGCCATGAAATTAATTTCGCAACCCTCGCGTGAAGTCCGGCAGATGGTCCAGTGCCTGGAGCTCTACTACCGGCAGGGCCGCAGCCAGAAGGACATCGCCACAGCGCTCGGCGTGTCGGCGGCCACCGTGTCACGCCTGCTCAAGCGCGCGATGGACGAGGGGCTCGTGCGCGTCGAGCTGGATCTCCCGCGCACCGAGGATCTCGAGACGGCGCTCGTGCAGACGTTCGAATTGCGGGAGGCGGTCGTCGTTGCCTCGGGCGGCCGTGGCGATCTCCGCGCCGAGCTCGGCGCCGCCGCCGCCGCATACTTCGAGAAGGTGGCGGAGAACGGCATGAAGATCGGGCTGTCGTGCGGCCTCACGCTCTATCACACGATTCGCTCGCTTCGCGAGCGGCGGCTGCGCGACCTCACGCTCTATCCGCTCTCCGGTGAGAGCACGCTGAAGCTCGTCGACATCTTCTCGAACACGCTGGTCGGGATGATGGCCGCGAAATACCGGCCGCACGTGCGCGCCTACGCCCTTCCCGTCCAGCACCTGCTCTCGCTCGGCCAGATCGAGCGCGAGCGCCGACGGCTTCTGCGGGATCCGGAGATCCGCTCCATCTACGAGGCGGCGCAGGATGTCGACATCGCCATCGTGGGCGTCGGGATGATCGCCGAGCAGACGCCCGGCTTCTGCTCGCTGGCCGAGTCCTACGGCGTCAGCGTGAAGCGGCTGCGGCAGCTCGGCGTGGTGGGCGAGATCAACTATCAGCCCTTCGACGCCGAAGGGCGCATCGTCGAGCGACCCGAGCTCGCCGCGCTCTCGCGTCGCCTGCTGTCGGTCGCGGGCGACCAGCTGCAGGCGCTCTCGCGGCGCGACGATCGGACGGTCATCGCCGTCGCGGGCGGCAAGAGCAAGGTCGAAGCGCTGCGCGGTGCGCTGGCGGGTCGCTTCATGAACGTCCTCGTCACCGACGAGGACGCTGCGCTCGGGCTCCTCCGGCGCTGAGCGTCAGCGTGCCGCGGGCGCGGTCGCTTCCTCGAAGCGACCCATCCGGCGGAACTTCTCGTAGCGCTCGCCGACCAGCTCCTCCCGCGACTTCGGCCGCAGTGTCCCGAGCTGATCGCGGAGCGCCGTGCGGAGAGCGGCGGCGGCGCCTTCCCAGTCGCGGTGCGCACCGCCCACCGGCTCCGGCACGATGCCATCGATGATCCCCAGCTGCAGCAGCTCGGGCGCCGTCGTGCGCATGGCGTCGGCGGCATCCGGCGCCTTCGCGGCGTCGCCCCACAGGATGGCCGCGCAGCCCTCGGGCGAGATCACCGAGTAGACGGCGTACTCGAGCATCAGCACGCGATTTCCCATGCCGATGGCGAGCGCGCCGCCGCTGCCCCCCTCTCCGGTCACCACGACGATGATCGGGACCGGCAGCGAGGCCATGCGCTTGAGGTTGCGCGCGATCGCTTCCGCCTGCCCGCGCTCCTCGGCTCCGAGGCCTGGATAGGCGCCCGGCGTGTCGATGAACGTGATCACGGGCTTGCCGAACTTGTCGGCGAGGTCCATCAGGCGGTGCGCCTTGCGATAGCCCTCGGGGTGCGGCATGCCGAAGTTGCGCGCGATCTTCTCGCGCGTGTCGCGCCCCTTCTGGTGGCCGATCACGACCACCGACTGGCTCTCGAAGCGCGCGAGCCCGCCCACGATGGCGGCGTCGTCGCCATAGACGCGATCGCCGTGGAGCTCCAGGAAGTCATCGAGCAGCAGTTTGCACCAGTCGCGCGTGTGCGGACGCTTGGGATGGCGCGCGAGCTGCGTGCGCTGCCACGCGGTGAGACCGGCGTACGTCCGCTGGCGCAGACGCTGGAGACGATCTTCGAGCTTTGCGATCTCGTCGGCGCGTGCGGGATCGTCGAGGGCCACCAGGGCCGCGATTCGCAGCTCGAGCTCCAGCAGCGGCTGCTCGAATTCGAGCGCGTCAGGCATAGTCGATGGTGAAAGCGGCTGGACCGAGGAGCGCGTTCACTTTCTCGTTGAGTGCGGCGCCGCCGTCCACGGAGATACCGCGCGAGCGCACGACCACCTCGAGCCCCGGCAGCAGGACGTGCACGAACACCGGCACGCCGCCTGGATGCTCCTCGCAAACCTTTCGCAGCGCCGCCAGCTGAGAGCTCGTCTCGCCGTTGCCGCGCACGCGGATCCGACACGCGCTCGGCTCGCCGCCCGTCTTCGCGCGAGCGGTGGTGGTCCCGAGCGAGTCCTCGAGCAGTCGCGCGTCCTCGGCGAGGACGACGCGGCCCTTGTCGCCGTCGTCCACGCGGCCGCGTACGATGATCGGCTCGCGCCCGCGCAGGAACGGCGCCGCCGCCTTGAACGGCTCGGGAAACACGGTGACCTCGACCGTGCCGGTCATGTCCTCCAGCGTCAGGAACGCCATCCGGTTGCCGCTCTTGGTCGCGGTTTCCTTTAGCGCGGCCACGTGCCCGACGAGCGTGACCTTCGCGCCGTGGCCCCTGGTGGCGAGATCGGCGGCGGTCGTCACGCCGAGCGACTCCACGAGGCCGGCATACTGCGCGAGCGGATGGCCGGAGACGTAGAAGCCGAGGACTTCCTTCTCGTACGCCAGCCGCTGATCTTCGGGCCACTCCTCGAGCACGGGGGTCATCGTCTCCGCGCGCGTCTGCACGGGGGCCTTCGGCAGGAGATCGTCGAAGAAGGACGCCTGTCCCTCCGCACGATCGCGCTGCACGCGCTGGCCCGCCTCGAGCGCGGCGTCGGTCTGCGCCAGAAGGTGTGCGCGCGTGAGACCGAGCGAGTCGAACGCGCCCGCCTTGATCAAGCTCTCGATGACGCGCCGGTTGACGAGGCGGAGATCGACGCGGACGCAGAAGTCGTCGAGCGTCTTGAACGCTTCCTCCTCAGCCCGCGTCTTCAGGATGGACTCCATCGCCGCCTCACCGACGTTCTTGATGGCAGCCAGCCCGAAACGGATCGTGTCACCGGCGACGCTGAACTGCACGGCCGACACGTTGACGTCGGGGGGCGACACGGTCAGCCCCATCGCCCGACACTCGTCGATGTACTTCACGATCTTGTCGGTGTCGCCCATTTCGGACGTGAGCAGCGCGGCCATGAACTCGACGGGGTAGTTCGCCTTGAAGTAGGCGGTCTGGTATGCGACCAGCGCGTACGCCGCTGCGTGCGAGTTGTGGACGGCCACGCCATTGGCGATAAAGCTGTGGGCGCCGGGCACCTCGAAATCGTAGGTGGGCTCCTCGCCCTCGAGCACGAACGAGACGGGCGTCATCCACGCCATCGGTGTCTGGCTGACCTCCGCCGGCTCACCGCGGCGGCGTGCTTCCACGCGCCGGAAGGCGGCCGTCGCCACGTCGAGGACGGCCACCGCGTCGCCCGGCTTGAGGTCCTCGGCATTGATCCAGCCGCGCTCGGTGAAGATCGGGTGGTCGGGCGTGCAGCGCAGCGCACAGCCGTTTTCGAGCGTCAGCCGGCCCACCTGCCGTACGCCGCTCGGCCGCACGCGGCACGCCCTGTGCGGCCCGTCCTTCGTCAGCACGAGATCGCCGTCGCGGATGGCCGTGATGGGCTTGCGCGAGCCGTCGACCATCTCGATCCACGCGTCGGCGGCCAGGCACTTGTTGAAACCGTACCCGGCGAACTTCTCCATCAGCTCCCAGACCCGCTCGGCCTTGGCGTTCGCCGTGCCACGCTCGGCGCACCCGGCGAGGAACTTCTCGCGCTGCTTGGCCATCAGATCGCGGTCCTTCTTGCCCATGGCGCGGCGGAGCGTGTCGGCCTCGCCCATGGTGAACCCGGCCATCTCGGAGGCGATCTGCATGATCTGCTCTTGATAGACCATGATCCCGTACGTCTCCCGCGTGAACCTCTCCATCGCGGAATGCTCGTAGGTGACCTTGGCCCGGCCGTGCTTTCTGTTGATGAAGTCCGGAATGAGCTCCATGGGGCCGGGCCGGTAGAGCGACACCATGGCGATGACGTCCTCGAGACGCTCGGGCTTGAGGCCGCGCAGCGCCTCGCGCATGCCCGAGGACTCCAGCTGGAAGACGCCGAAGGTTCTGGCCTCCGTGAGCAGCGCGTACGCCTTCGGATCGTCGAGGGGCAACGCGTCGAAGTCGATGTCGATCCCGCGCGACTCCTTGATGAGCGTTGCCGTGTTCGCGAGCACCGTCAGCGTGCGCAGGCCGAGGAAGTCCATCTTCAGCAGGCCGAGCTTCTCGATGGGGCCCATGGCGTAGCCGGTGATGAGCTCGGGCCGCTTCGGATCCTTGTAGAGGGGGATGTAGTCGTCGAGCGGGTCGTCGGCGATGACGACGGCCGAGGCGTGCACCGACGCGTGGCGCGTGCAGCCTTCGAGCGCGCGCGCGATGTCCCACAGCTCGGCCACGCCGTCCTGGCCCTTCACCATCTCGGCCAGCGGGGGCGACTTCTGATAGGCGTCGTCCAGCGTGATGTTCAGCGGGAAGTTCGGGACGAGCTTGGCGATGCGGTCGACGTCGGCATAGCTCATCCCGAGCACGCGGCCGACGTCACGGATGGCGGCCTTGGCGCCGAGGGTGCCGAACGTGATGATGTGCGCCACCCGATCCCGGCCGTACTTGTCAGCGACGTAGCGGATGACCTCGTCGCGGCGATCGTCGGCGAAGTCGATATCCATGTCCGGCATCGAGATGCGCTCGGGGTTCAAGAATCGCTCGAACAGCAGCCCGTAGCGAATCGGATCCACGTTCGTGATGCCGAGACAGTACGCGACCAGAGACCCGGCGGACGAGCCACGGCCGGGGCCGACGGCGATGCCGTGCTGCCGCGCGTAGTGGATGAAGTCCCACACGACGAGAAAGTAGCCGGCGAAGCCCATCTTCTCGATGACCGAGAGCTCGTGGGCGAGCCGGTTCTCGATGGCGTCACCCGGGCTCGGACCATAGCGTCGCTTCAGCCCGTCGCGCGCCAGCTCGCTGAGGTACGTCTCGAGCGTGTGCGTCTCGGGCACCACGTACTTCGGCAGGTGGAAGCGTCCGAAGTCGAGCGTGAGGTTGCACCGCTCGGCCACGGCCAGCGTATTGCGGCACGCCTCCGGCAGATCGGCGAAGACCTGCGCCATCTCCTCCGCCGATTTCACGTAGAACTCCTGGGTCGAGAACTTCCAGCGGGTGGGATCCGCCAGCGTCGATCCCGTCTGGATGCACAGCAGGGCCTCGTGGGCCCGCGCGTGACCGGCCTCGAGATAGTGCGAATCGTTCGTGCCGCAGATGGGCGCCCCGATCGCCCTCGCGATCTTCACCGTCTCCGCGGTGACCTTGACCTGCTCGTCCATGCCGTGGGCCTGGACTTCCATGAAATAGTGGTCGCGGCCGAAGACCTCCTGATACCAGCCCGCCGTCTGTCGCGCCTTGTCGAAGTCGCCCGTCGTCAGGGCGCGCGACACCTCCGAGTTCAGACAGCCGGACAGCACGAGGAGTCCACCGGCATGCTGAGCGAGCAGCTCGCGATCCACGCGCGGCTTGTAGTAAAAGCCTTCCAGATACGCCTTGGAGACGAGCTTGATCAGATTGCGGTAGCCCGTGGCATCGCGCACCAGCACCGTCAGGTGATTCGCGCCCTCGTAGCCACCATCCTGTGATGCGCGATCCGTCCGCTTGCCGGGCGCCACGTAGAGTTCGCAGCCGAGGATGGGCTTGATACCGGCCTTCTGGGCGGCGAGATAGAATTCGATGCCGCCGAAGAGGTTGCCATGGTCGGTGAGGGCGATGGCCGCGAACTTCAGATCCTTCGCCTTCTTGACGAGCTTCTCGAGCTGCGCGGCGCCGTCGAGCAGGCTGTACTCGGAGTGAACGTGCAGATGGACGAACTCGGCGTGTTGCATCGACGCGTGCTACTCGAGCTCGATGGTCGCCGGTGGCTTGTTCGTCACGTCGTAGATCACGGCGTCGACGCGGGCGAGCGTCGTCACAGACTGCACGATATCGCGCACCACGGCGTCGGGGAGGCGCGCGTATTCCGCGGTCATGCCATCCCGCGAGTTCACCGGCCGCAGCACGATCGTTTCTCGACCGGGCGCGGCGCCGAGCGGCAGCATGCCGACCGGGAATTGCCAGATGCTGTCGTAGACGCCGTGCGCACGCACGACCCTGGTCACGCGCGCGTCCGCCTCGCGCAGCAGAGCTACGCGCTCGCGTGTCAGCATCGCGGGCTGGATGGCCAGCGCGTCGAACGGCCGGTCGTCGCGGCGATACACCACGTCGACGACGCGGTTGATGCTGCGCTGCTCGTTCGTCACCCGGCGGGCCAGCGCGCCCGCGGCGTCGACGCCGCCCGCCCCCTCGAGCGCGAGGAGATTGGAATAGCTGCGCTCGTCGCCTTGCACGCCGACCGTTCGCACGGGAACGACGAAGCCGGCGACGTCACGCGGCAGGCTCACCGCCGCGCGCTCGACCCGCGCGCTCGCCTCCGCGCACACGCAGCGCACGGCGAGCCCCGGCCCCGGAAACGGATGACGCCACACCACCTCGTGCGGGAGGCCGAGCTCCTCGCCCAGCACGCGGACCTCGTCCTTGTAGAACTCCACCAGCGGCTCGATCACGCGGCCGGCGTCGAGCAGCGCCTGGATGCGCGGCGCCCGGTTGTGGTGCGTCTTGATCTTCGCCGCATGGCGGGCGCCGCCTGACTCGATGGTGTCGGGATAGATCGTCCCCTGCCCGAGCACCCAGTCGCGGTCGCGCAGACCGAGCCGGGCGAACTCGTCCTCCTGCACGTCGACGAATGCATCGCCGATGATGGCGCGCTTGCGCTCCGGGTTCGTCACACCCTGCAGCGCGGCGAAGAAGTCAGCGCTCCGGTCGGCCACCCGCACGGCGTCGCGCCCGACGGTCGCCTCGAGATAATGCATCGCGTCGTCGTCGCTCTCGCGCATGAACCCGGTGTCGACGTAGAGACCGAGCACGCGCTCCGGTCCGAGCGCCTTCGCGCAGAGATAGAACGCTACCGTCGAGTCGACGCCGCCGCTGATCAGGAAGAGCACGCTGCGCTCGCCGGCGCGGCTCCGGATCGCCGCCATCACCTGCGCCAGCCGCGCGCGCGGATCCCAGTCAGCGGCGCAACGGCATACGTCGCTCACGAAGTTGCGGAGGATGTCGAGGCCATGGTCGGTGTGCACGACCTCGGGATGGAACTGTAGCCCGAAGAGCCGTCGCGTCCGATCCTCCATCGCGGCGATCTTGCAGTCGTCGGTCTCGCCGACGATCGAAAAGCCGGGCGGGATGTCGACCACCGTGTCGCCGTGGCTCATCCACACTCTGAGCTCTCGAGCCGGGATGCCTTGAAACAAAAGGCAATCGCCGGCATGGAGGGCGCTGTGACCGTATTCTTTCGTGACCCCCGGCTCGACCCGACCCTGGAGATCGCGGGCCAGCAGCTGATGGCCATAGCAGATACCGAGGATCGGCACCCCGAGCCGATAGATCGCCGCATCGACCGACGGGCTCGTCGGCTCCACGACGCTGGCGGGGCCGCCGGAGATGATGATGCCGCGCGCTCCGGCGAGGCTGGCCACAGGCGTGTCGATGTCGGCCACGGTGGCGTGGACGCCGAGCTCACGGATTCGGCGTGCGATGAGGTGGCAATACTGCCCACCGGCGTTGAGGACGACGATCTGGCTCACGGCGCCGCGGCCTTTACCGCGGCCGCCCCAGCTTCTGGGCCTGCTGGAAGACCTTGCCCTCCGTCTTGATCGTCGGCGCGATGATCAGCTCGGTCTGCTGCAGCTCGCGGATCGACTGCGCCCCCACCGAGCCCATGCAGGTGCGGATGGCGCCCACAAGGTTCAGCGTGCCGTCTTCGGTGAACGCGGGTCCGAAGAGAATCTGCTCGAGCGAGCCGGCGATGCCCACGCGAATCCGCGTGCCGCGCGGCAGGTTCGCGTGCGGTGTCGCCATGCCCCAGTGATAGCCCTTGCCGGGCGCTTCGTTGGCGCGCGCGAAGGCCGAGCCGATCATGACGGCATCGGCGCCCGACGCGAGCGCCTTGCACACGTCACCGCCAGTCGTCATGCCGCCGTCGGTGATGATCGGGATGTAGCGGCCAGTCTTCTTGTAGTGGAAGTCGCGGGCCGCCGCAGCGTCGGCGGTGGCCGTCACCTGCGGCACGCCCAGGCCGAGGACTTCACGGCTCGTGCACGCCGCGCCGGGCCCGACGCCGATCAGGAGCGCGTCGGCGCCAACCTCCATCAGCTCGAGGCACGCCTCGTACGTGACGACGTTGCCGATGACGAGCGGGATGGCGAGCTGCTTCTTGAGCTTGCGGAGATCGACCGGCGTGTACTCGGTGGCGATGTGGCGAGCCGTGGTGACGGTCGACTGCACGACGAAGATGTCGGCGCCGGCTTCCTGCGCGATCTGACCGAAGCGCTCGGCGCGTTGCGGGATCGAGGAGACGACGGCGGGGCCGCCGCCCTTCTTGATCTCGCGAATGCGCTGGTGGATGAGCTCTTCCTTGATCGGCTCGCTGTAGATCGACTGGATGATCTTCGTCGCCTCGTCCTGGCTGGCGGAGACGATTCGCTCGAGAACATCCTCGGGATTGCGGTAGCGGGAGAAGATGCCTTCCAGGTTCAGGACGGCCAGGCCACCGTGCTTGCCCATCTCGATCGCCAGCCGCGGGCCGACCACACCGTCCATGGCCGCGGCGATGATCGGCAGCGAGTAGCGGTGGCCGCAGAGCTCCCACGAGATGTCGACCTCGTTGGGGTTGACGGTCAGGGCGCCAGGCACGAGCGCGATGTCATCGAAGCCGTACGCGGCCCTTGCCTTCCTGCCTCGCCCTACCCACATACCCATCGATTCGCTCCTCCCTCAGGACCGCCGGTCAATGCTAAATATAGGGATCGCCCACCCACCCAGCCACTAGATTTGGTGCAGTATAACGACGCCACCGCGGGGCGTCAAGGCGCTCGCCGCTCGTAAAGCAGGCGCAAACCCTCGAGCCCGAGGTCCACGTTGACGTGGTCGATCGAGCGCGCCGCTTCGGCGATCAGCGTCGCGTACCCTCCGGTCCCGACGACCTTTGCCTGCCCGGCCATCTCCGCCTTCATACGGGCGACGAGGCCGTCCACCAGTCCCGCGTAGCCGTAGACGAGTCCGGACTGCATGTTGGTGATCGTGTTCCGACCGATCGCTTCCTTCGGTCGCACGAACTCCACGCGATAGAGGCGCGCGGCGCGGGCCACCAGCGCCTCGGTGGCGGTGGCGATCCCGGGGGCGATGGCCCCACCGATGAAGGCGCCGGCCGCGTTCACGCAGTCGAAGGTGGTCGCGGTGCCGAGGTCGACGACGATCAGGGGCGGGCCATAGATCGCCGCCGCCGCCACGGACTTCGTGATGCGGTCGGCGCCGACCTCGCGCGGATTCTCGACCTCGAGCGGCATCGGCGTGTTCACGCCGGGCTCGACGGAGTACGGCGTCACACCGAAGTACTTCTCGCACATGAGCTCCAGCGTCTGCTGCACGGGCGGGATGACGTTGGAGATGGCGATGCCGTTGATGCGGCGCGGATCGATGCCGCGCGTGCGAAAGAGCGTCTCCACGAAGAGGCCGTACTCGTCGGCGGTCTGCTCGCGGCGGCTCGTGAGTCGCCAGGACACCTGCAGGCGCTCGCCGTCGTACACGCCGATCTTCGTGTTGGTGTTGCCGACCTCAAGGACGAGCAGCATGCTCCGTCTCTTCGAGCACCTCGCCGGCCACGACGCGATGCCGACGCCCGGCACCTTCGAGCACGAGCGCGCCATCGAGGTCGAGGTCGACAGCGACGCCGGTGACGCCGTCGATGCTGACGCGGCGCCCGATGGTGTCCGCCAGCGCCAGCCAGCGACCCCGCACGGGGCTCATCCCCTCCGTCTCCACCCGCCCTCGCCATTCGTCGAAGGCCTCGAGCAGCGCGCTGAGAACCGCGTCGCGGCCGACCGTGCGGCCGGCCTCGATGGCCACTGATGTCGCGCGCGCCGCGAGCGCCGCCGGAAACGCGCGCTGGGCGAGATTGATGCCGACTCCCACCGCGACCAGCGGCGTGGCGGTCGCGGACACGAAGCGGCTCTCGAGCAGGATGCCGGCGATCTTCCGGCCGGCGATGAGCACGTCGTTCGGCCACTTCAGCCGTGCGGCCAGCGCCGCGGTTCGCGCAAGGGTCTCCACCACGGCGACCGCGGCGACCAGCGAGTAGGCGGGACACTGCGCCGTCGGCAGCCGGGGGTGCACGAGGATGGTCGCCAGCAGGCTCTGCCCGGATGCGGCTTCCCAGGTGCGCCCGCGCCGGCCGCGTCCGGATGCCTGGTAATCAGCCACCACGACCGTGCCGTCGGCGGCGCCCTCGGCACCGAGGGCAAAGGCCGTCGTCTGTGTCGAGTCGACGCGCTCGAGATGAACGACGCGGCTCATCCGACCCAGCTCAGGCTGGCCACGAGCTTGTCGCGCAGCGCTTCCTGCTGCGCCACCTTCTCGCGCTCCTTGTCGACGACCTCCGCCGGCGCGCGCTCGGCGAACTCCGGCCGCGCGAGCTTCGCGCGACCGAACGCGATCGCGTCCTCGGCGCGCTTGATCTCCTTCTGGAGCCGCTGCCGCTCGGCGCCGAGGTCCACCACGCCCTCGAGCGCGACATAGATCTCGATGCCGCCCACCACGCCCAGCGCCGAGCTGCGCGGCCGGCTGGCCTGCGGATCCACGGTCACCGCCGCCCGCGCCAGCGTCTGGATCAACGACGCGTTGGCGCTCACGAGCGCGGACGGCGCCTCGGGCCCCGGCTTCACGATGGCCGAGAGCGTGAGCCCGGGCGCCACGCGCATTTCGCCGCGAATGTTGCGGATCGCCGCCACGATACCCATCACCACCGCCATTTCGCGCTCGGCTTCCGGATCGACGCGCCGTCGCACCACCTTCGGATAGGGCGCGATCATGATCGACTCACCCTCGTGCGGCAGACGCTGCCAGATCTCTTCCGTGATGAACGGCATGAACGGATGCAAGAGCCGCAGCGTCGTCTCCAGCGTGCTCACCAGCGCGTGCTGCGTGGCGACCCTTCGCGTCGGATCGTCGGCGCGGTAGAGATCGAGCTTGGCAATCTCCAGATACCAGTCGCAGAACTCTCCCCAGACGAACTGGTAGATGGCGCCGGCAGCGTCGTTGAAGCGATAGGCCTTGAGATGAGCGCGGACGGCGCCAATGGTCGCTTGCAGCCGGCTGTCGATCCAGCGCGCAGCGAGGTCCGGCTTGCCGCGTCGGCCGGCCGCGGCGTCGTAGCCGTCGAGGTTCGAGAGGACCAGCCGCGCCGCGTTCCACAGTTTGTTGGCGAAGTTGCGGTAGCCTTCCACGCGCTCGTCGCTCAGGCGAATGTCGCGGCCTTGCGCGGCCAGCGCGACCAGCGTGAAGCGGAAGGCGTCGGTGCCGTACTTCGTCATCAGCTCGAGCGGGTCCACGACGTTGCCCTTCGATTTCGACATCTTCTGCCCCTCGGCATCGCGCACGAGGGCGTGGATGTAGACGTCGTGAAACGGCACCTGCTTCATGACGTAGAGGCCGAACATCGCCATGCGCGCCACCCAGAAGAAGATGATGTCGAAGCTGGTGACGAGCAGCGAGGTCGGATAGAAGGTCCGCAGATACGGCGTGTCGTCGGGCCAGCCGAGCGTCGAGAATGGCCAGAGGCCCGACGAGAACCATGTGTCGAGGACGTCCGGGTCGCGCCGCACGGGGCTCCCGCAGTCGGGACAGCTCGTGAGGTCGGTGCGGGAGACGTGGATCGAGCCGTCGCGCTCGCAGTACCAGGCCGGAATCTGATGACCCCACCAGAGCTGCCGCGAGATGGGCCACGGCCGGATGTTGTCCATCCAGTGGTAATACGTCTTCGTCCAGCCGCGCGGGATGATCTTGATCTTGCCGGCGCGGACCGCCTTGATCGCCTCCTGCGCGAGCGGCTTGACGTTGACGTACCACTGCTTGGAGACGAGCGGCTCCACCACCGTCTTGCATCGGTAGCAGAGGCCGACGGCATGACGGTATGGCTCGATGCGATCGATCAGGCCGAGGGCCTTCATGTCCTCGACGATCTGCTTGCGCGCCTCGAAGCGGTCCATCCCCGCGTACTTGCCGGCGGCCGCCGTCATCTTGCCGTCGAAGCCGATGACCGTCTTCACCGGCAGCCCGTGGCGCCGGCCGATCTCGAAGTCCGTGGGATCGTGGCCCGGCGTCACCTTGATCACGCCGGTGCCAAACTTCGGATCGACCGCCTCGTCGGCGACCACGCGCACGGTGACGGTGCCGTCGACGGAGGGAATGTCGAGCGTCTGGCCGACGTACTGCCTGTAGCGCTTGTCCTTCGGATGCACGGCGAGCCCGGTGTCACCGAGCTTCGTCTCCGGTCGCACGGTGCCCAGCGTGAGGGGGCCGTACTTGATGTAGACGAATTCCGCGTCGCGCTCCTCCCGGTCGACCTCGAGATCGGACAGGACGGTTTCGCAGCGCGGGCACCAGTTGACGATGTAGTCGTCACGAAAGATCAGCTTGTCGTCCCAGAGCCGCACGAAGACCTCGCGCACGGCGCGCGAGAGGCCCTCGTCCATGGTGAAGCGAAGGCGCGACCAGTCACACGAGGCGCCGAGCCGCTTCAGCTGACGGATGATCGTGCCGCCCGACTCGTCCTTCCACTGCCACACGCGCCGGACGAATTCCGCGCGGCCGAGGTCCTCTTTGCGCTTTCCCTCGGCGGCCAGTTGCCGCTCGACGACCACCTGGGTGGCGATGCCCGCGTGATCGGTGCCCGGCTGCCACAGCGCGTTGAAGCCGTCCATCCGCTTCATGCGGATCATCACGTCCTGCAGCGTGTTGTTGAGGCCGTGACCGATGTGCAGCGAGCCGGTGACGTTCGGGGGCGGGATGACGATCGAGTACGGCTTCTTCGACGAGGCGGGGTCGGCCCGGAAGTAACCGCGCTCCTCCCAGATCGGGTACCACCGCTCTTCGACGGCCGCGGGCTCGTACCGATCCGAGATCGCGGCCGGGTCCGTCTGCTGCGGGCTCATTCGGAGCCGCTATTGTAGCGGGCGCGGGGACCGCGGTCCAACGCCGTCGGGGCAATCAGGGCGGCGACACCACACTGGCGCCGGTGAGACGCCATCGGACGCCCGCGCGCCGGAAGGTCAGGCTCCACGGCCGGCGCTCCGGTCCAGTGGCGGCGATCGACACGGATTCGCGGGTGCCGTCGGCCGCGTCGCAGGCCGGGTCGGCGGCGAGCGCCGGCAACCGCGCGCGGAGATCGCGATCGGGCACGAGGCTCGCGATGGCGCTCTCGTCGCCGGCGGCGAGAGCGGCGAAGAGATTGCTGACGGCCGCGTGCAGCTCGCGGTGCCAGGGATTGTGCTGCTGGCGGCCGACGCGGGTGACGGCGGCCGGTCCCGGCACCACGCGGTAGACGTCCTCTTGCTCCGTCTGGCCTTCGCAGCCCGGAATCCAGCCGGGATAGTGCAGCTCGTAACGGATCCGGATCTCCGGCGGGCGTACGACGTACGCGCGGGCATAGAGTCCGTCCGGAAACAGCGAGGCGGTCGTCCACGCCACGCGGACGCCGTCCGCGTGGGCGCGCAGCAGATCGATGCGCAGCTCGCGCGTGCCACGCCCCGACAGGGAGCCTTCCCAAGCCGCGATGAACTGCGGGCCATCGGCGCCGGGCGGCAACGAGTGCAGCGTCGGTCGCCCGTCGCGATACAACGTCGCGAGCAGCGCAGACTCTTCGCGGAGCGGGCCGTACACGCGCACGCTGTTGCCCGTCGAGCCCTCGGTCAGCCGGAACGCGCCGACGAGCAAACGGCCGACGCGCGCCAGCCGGATGTGGGCGCCGCCCCACGCCTCGCCGAACGCGTCGATCCTGTCTTGAAGAAACTCCAGCGAGGCGAAGACACCGCCCGAGGTCAGGCTCTCGACGATCTCCTCGTCGAGCAGCGCGTAGATGTCGCGATACGCCTCCGCGGGGTTCTCGGGATCGACGAGCTCGGCGAGGCCGAGCCGGCTGCGGGCCAGCTCGCGGAAGCGGTCGAGTCGGTCGGGCGCGGCTCGTCCGGTGGCGACCGCGCACGTACCGGCGAGGAAGAGCACGACGAGGCTGGCGGCCCACGTCCGGCGCCTCACCCGGCTATGGTACAACAGACGCGTGAGCGTGCGAGCGGTGCCGGTCATCGACCGCTACCTCGTCAAAGAGCTGGTCTCTCCGTTTCTCTTCGGCGGCGCGCTCTTCACGTTCTTCCTCGTCATCGACCGGCTGTATCACCTGACCGAGCTCGTCATCACCAAGGGCGTGCCATTCCACCTGGTGCTGCAGCTGCTCGTTTACATGTTGCCGTCGTTCCTCGCGTACACGCTGCCCATGGCGTGCCTGGTCGCCGTGCTGCTGGCCGGCGGTCGCCTCGCCGGCGACCTCGAGATCATCGCCTTCAAGGCGGCCGGCGTGAGCGTGATGCGCCTCTTCCGTCCGATCATGGCGGCCGCCCTCGTCGTCGGCGTGCTGACCGGCGTGCTGACGCTGTTCCTGAATCCGATCGCCAACGAGGAGTTCCAGCGGCAGCTCTTCCGCATCTTCCAGTCCCGCGCGCTGAGCGGGCTGCAGGAGCGCGTGTTCAACGCGACATTCGGCGACATCATCATCTACGTCGAGGACGTGAGCGCCTCGCAGGTCGCCCTGCGCGGCCTGCTCGTGTCCGACGAGCGTGATCCCAAGATCTCGCGGATCATCACCGCCCGCGAAGGTCGGCTGCTCTCGGACGAGGAGAATCGCCGCCTGACACTGCGTCTCATCAACGGCGCCGTGAACGAGGCCGACGTGCTGCCGGCCACGACGCCTGCCACGCCGGGCGCGACGCCGGGGTCGACCGGTGGGGCGGCCGGCCCCGCGCGTTATCGCTACACGAACTTCAGCATCTACGACATGAGCCTGTCCGTGGAATCGCCGCTCAAGGGCTCCCAGAAGGGTGACAAGCCCGAGCGGGACATGTCGATGTCCGCGCTCCTGACGCGCATCGCCGAGCTGTCCCAGGATCCGCCGAACAGCGCTCCGTTCAAAGTGGAGCTGCACAAGCGGTTCGCGTTCCCGGCGGCCGCGCTGGTGTTCGCGCTGGTGGCCTTTCCCCTGGCCGTGCGCTCGCATCGCGGTGGCCGCTCCGTGGCGCTGGCCGCGAGCCTCGTGATCCTCGTGTCCTACTACCTGGTGCTGACGATGCTCGAAGGCATGGCGCTGCGGGGCCGCCTGCCGCCCGCGGTGGCCATCTGGGCGCCGAACGTCGGCTTCGGCGCGATCGGACTCACGTTGCTCGTCGCCACCGCCCGCGAGTGGACGATGCCGACCCTCCCACTCGCGTGGGGGGCGCTCGACCGGGCGCTGGGCTTGCTGCCGCGGCGCGAGGCGACCGCGGAGACGCGCGTGGTGGCGGCGGGGCGCGGGTCGACGCACATCCTCGATCGCTACCTGGTGCGCGAGTTCCTCGTGTTCGTCAGCATCGGTCTCGGCGTGGCCGCGGCTCTCTTCGTGGTGGTGGACCTGCTGCAGACTCTCGACCGCTATCTGCGCGTGAAGCCGCCGCTCATCTTCATCGTCGAGCACTTCCTCTATCGGCTCCCGGCCGCGCTGCACGACGGCCTCCCGGTGGTCATGCTCGTAGCCACGATCTTTCTCTTCCTGGCGCTCAGCCGCTATCACGAGTTCACGGCGATGAAGGCGGCCGGAATCAGCCTCTACCGGGTGAGTGCGCCGATCCTCTTGATGGGTCTCGGCGTCGCCGTCAGCGCCGGGCTGTTCCAGGAGCTGTTCCTGCCTCGGCTGAACGAGCTGGGCGAGGAGGTGGATCGCGTGAAGATCCGCGGGCAGCTTCCGCGCTACCTCCAGTCGCGACAGCGCCTGTGGCTGCGCAGCGCGGACAGCCGCTTCTTCCGCGTGGAGCTGCTGAATCCCGGCACCAACGACATGTACGGCGTGACCGTGCTCGAGCTCGACAAGCAGTTTCGGCTCCTGAGCCGGCTCGACACGCGCCGTGCGCACTGGACGCCCGACGGTTGGGAGCTGACGGACGGGGCCGTCCGGGAGATCGTGGGCAACAACAACGTGGAAACGCTGCCGTTCACGACGACGGCGCTGGCCATGCAGGAGGACATCGACGAGTTCACGCGGATCCAGAAGCCGGTGACCTCGATGAGCTACTGGGAGCTGCGCGACTACGTGGCCAAGCTCGAGGCGGCGGGGTTCCAGGTCAAGAAATACCTGGTGGAGCTCTACTCGAAGGTGTCCTTTCCCCTCGTGAATCTCGTGATGGTGCTGGTGGCGATTCCATTCGCGCTACAGGCCCCGCGCGGCGGCCGCCTGTTCGGAATCGGCCTCGCCATCGCGATCATGGCCGGCTACCTCGTCGTCCATTACGTCGCCCTGGCCTTCGCGCGCGCCGACCTCTTACCGCCGCTCGTCGCCGCCTGGACCGCGAACGTCATCTTTTTCGGCATCGGCACGTCGCTGTTCTTGCGCGCCAGGACTTGACTGACATGGGGGCCCCGACATGGCCCCCAAACCCCCCGACGCGCGGCACGCCCCAGCCAAGCTGGGGCGCGCCTCGGGATCGCGCTGGCCCCGACATGGCCCCCCCCGACGCTCGGCACGCCGAGCCAGGGCTGGTGCGGTTCGATCGCGGTCAGCGCTGGAGTTGTCGGAGGGCTTCCTCGAGGCGCTTTTGCTCGGTGCCGTAGGCAGCCCAGTCGCCTCGGCGTAGAGCGTCTTGCGAGCGCGTCCAGGCGTCCCACGCGCGCTGCGCGGCGGTGGTGTCGAGCGCCGGCGGCGCTCCCGCCCGCGGCGGCGCCGGCGACGACGGCGTGGCGGCAGTGGGCGTTACGCGCCCGCTGAAGATCCGTCCGAGCGCCTGCTCGAGCGTCGGCTCCATGGCGATCTGGTTGCCGTAGGCGACGATCACGCGGCGGAGCTCCGGCAGCGCGCCCTGCTCCGCGGCCGCGAGGTAGAGCGGCTGCACGTAGATCAGCGACCGATCGATAGGAATGGCGAGCAGCGAGCCGCGGATAACGGTGGAGCCGCGCTGGTTCCACAGCGCCAGCTGCTGGGCGATCACCGGATCCTGGTCGATACGCGCATCGATCTGGCGTGGTCCGTAGACGAGCTTCTGCTTGGGAAAGTTGTAGACGATGAGCCGGCCGTAGTTGCCGGGATCCGAGCGTCCCGCCATCCAGGCGATCATGTTGTCGCGGCGCGCGGGATTGAACAGCGTGAGCAGGATGAACTCTTCCTTCTCCGCGCCCGGCAATCGCATGATCGTGAAGTACGGCTCCATCTCCCGGTCACGCCCCTCGATGGTCCGCCGTGGAATCGCCCACAGATCCTCCCGGTTGTAAAACACCTGGGGATCTTCCATGTGATACGTCGCGTACTTCCGCGCCTGGATGGCGAAGAGGTCCTCGGGATAACGGACGTGCCGGCGGATATCGGCCGGCATCTCGTCGATCGGCTTGAGCAGGCCGGGAAACGCGCGCGCGTACACGCGCACGATCGGATCGGTCGCGTCGGCAATATAGTAGGTCATCGTGCCGTCGTAGGCATCGACAGTGACCTTCACGGAGTTGCGGACGTAGTTGCCGACGCCGCGTACGGGGTCCGAGTACGGGTAGCGATCGGTGCTCGTATAGCCGTCGAGCATCCACACGAGCCGGCCCGCATCCGTCACCACGATGTAGGGATCACGGTCGAAGCGGAAGAACGGCGTGACTTGCTGCGTGCGCTGGTTCACCGTGCGATGGATCATGATCCGGCTATCGGCGGTGAAATCGTCGGACAGGATGATCTTCGGCTCTCCGAAGCGCGCGGCGAAGAGCAGGCGCCGACCGAGCGAGCCGATGGGAATGCCGCCCTGACCGCCGTACGTGCTGTAGACATTCTGGTCGCCCGCCGGATAGTCGAGCTCCTGCGAGCGCGTGCGAACCACGACATATTCGTTGGACGTCTCGCCGTAATAGATCTCGGGCCGCACGATCTTCGGAAATGCGTCGGCCGTCCGCGGCGGGATGTCCTTCACGAAGAACTCGGGCAGCCCCTCCGGCGTCACGCGATTCACGGGACTCACGACGAGCCCGTAGCCATGCGTGTACGTCAAATGCTCGTTGATCCAGTTGCGGCCGCCCTGCAGGTGCTGGTACGAGAGCTCTCGCGGCGACAGCATCAGCTGCCGGTATTCCCCGTCGACCACGTAGCGGTCGTTGTCGACGTCGACGAACTTGTAGTAGGTGCGGATCTCCTGCAGCTGCGCGTACGTCCGTAGCAGTGGCCGGTAGTCCCACAGCCGGATGTTGTCGATGGTCAGCGCGTTCTGCTCGAGCGCGCGCGCATCCAGGTTCTCGTCGGCGGGAAACTCCTGCTCCTCGATGCGGTCCAGCCCGTAGGCCTGTCGCGTCATCCGGATGTTCGCCTGGATGTACGGTCGCTCGGCGGCGAGCTCGTTGGGGGCCACGCGAAACCGCTGGAGCAGCGCGGGATAGATGCCCAGTCCGAACACCCAGACGATGATCAGAGCGCCGAGGGCGCCGGCCACGAACCGTAGGCCGGCGCGGCCGATCTGCACCACGCACGCCGCCGCCGCCAGCGCGGAGAGCACGGCGAGGGTCTTCAGCATCGGCAGCGTGGCGTGGACGTCCGTGTACGAGGCGCCGAAGACGTTGCCGCGCGGCGAGAAGACGATCTCGTACTGATCGAGCCAGAAGCCGACCGCCTTCAGCGCGAGCAGCAGCGAGCCGAGGATCAGCAGATGCGTACGCGCGCCGGCGGCCAGCCGCGGGCCGCGCGTGGTCATCACGAGGCTCCGCTGGAGCACGTAGACGGCGAGCGTCAGAATCATGGTGGCCGCCATGAGCGCGAGCGCCCAGCCGTGGAGCAGCCGCCAGAACGGCAGCAGGAACACGAACACCGACAGGTCGAAGCCGAAGACCGGGTCCGTGGTGTTGAACGCGCTGGCATTCGCGTAGGCGAGCACGGTCTCCCAGCTCGCCGTCGCCCGTAGTCCGGAGACGATGGCCATCAGGGCGAGCACCACGGGCAGGAAGCGGCGAATCAGCGGCTCGATCACCACCCGCCCCGGAAGTCCGAGCTGATCCTCGAGCTCCCACAGCACGTCGGGCGCCGCCGTGCGCGCGGCGAACGTCAGGTTTGCCCACAGGAAGAGCGCGACCGCCAGCGCGACCAGCGCGAACAGCGTGCCGCGCAGCGAGAGGGTCGTGGTGAAGACCTGGGTGTAGCCGACCTCCTGGAACCAGAGCCAGTCGGTGTAGAGAGGGATGAGCTGGCCGAGCAGCCCGAGGGCCAGAAAGGCGATGACGGCGAAGACGATCGGCTGCGGCCGGCTCATCCGAGAGGCGTGCGGTCGGCGCCTAGGTGCCGTGGCGCCAGGACGCGAGGTACGACTCCTGCTCGCGTGTCAGCCCATCGATCTCGACACCCATCGAGGCGAGCTTCAGCCGGGCGATCTCCAGGTCGATCTCCCGGGGCACGACGTACACCTTGCGTTCGAGCGACGTGGCCTTACGCACCATGAACTCCGCCGAGAGCGCTTGATTGGCGAAGCTCATGTCCATCACGGCGGCGGGGTGGCCCTCGGCGGCGGCCAGGTTGATGAGGCGACCCTCGCCCAGCACGAACACACGCCGACCGCCGCCGAGTTCGAACTCCTCGACGAAGGGTCGCACGAGCTTCCGGCCGTTGGCGAGCTTGGCGAGCGCTTCGAGGTCGATCTCCACGTTGAAGTGGCCGGAGTTGCAAAGGATCGCGCCGTCCTTGAGCCGCGTGAAGTGCTCCTTGCGGATCACCGACGTGTTGCCGGTTACCGTCACGAACACGTCGCCGAGCTCAGCCGCGCGCGCCATCGGCGCCACCTGGAAGCCGTCCATCACGGCCTCCAGAGCACGCATCGGCTCCACCTCGGTGACGATCACATGGGCGCCCATGCCCTTCGCTCGCGTCGCCACGCCCCGACCGCACATTCCGTAGCCTGCCACCACCACCGTCTTGCCGGCGAGCAGGATGTTCGTCGCGCGCAGGATGCCGTCCACGGTCGACTGGCCGGTGCCGTAGCGATTGTCGAACAGATGCTTGGTGTCGGCGTCGTTGACGGCGATCACCGGAAAGGCGAGCACGCCCTCCTTTTCCATCGCCCGCAGGCGGATCACACCGGTCGTCGTCTCCTCGGTCCCGCCAATGACCTCTCGCACCAGGTCCCGACCGAGGCTCGTCTCACCGTGCAGCTGCGAGATCAGGTCGGCGCCGTCGTCCATCGTCACCTGCGGGCGGGTCTTCAGCACGGACTCCAGGTGCGTGTAGTAGGTCTTGTTGTCCTCGCCCTTCTGGGCGAAGACCGGAATGTCGTACTCCTTCACCAGCGCCGCCGCCGTGTCGTCCTGCGTCGACAGCGGATTCGACGCGCACAGCGCCAGCTGCGCGCCGCCGGCCTTCAGTGTCAGCATGAGCACCGCCGTCTCGGTCGTCACGTGCAGGCACGCACCCAGCCGGACGCCCTTCAACGGCTGCTCCTTCGCGAACCGCTCGCGCACCTGCCTCAACACGGGCATCGACAGCTCTGCCCACTCGATCTTCCTCCGCCCCTCCGCCGCCAGCGACAGATTCTTCACGTCGTGCTCAACCATTCCGCGCGTCATCCTTTCGTGTACCGGTCGCTCACCGCTGGACCTTACCGCTTCGAGCGGCGGCTTTGCCGCCGCAATCGATTTCCTGGGGGAGGTATCGGAGGGGGCCGCCGAGGCCCCCTCCGAAGCGAAGCTAGAGATCGTCTTTCAGGTCTTTCACCCGATCGGTGCGCTCCCACGTGAACTCGGGCTCCGATCGGCCGAAGTGTCCGTACGCCGCCGTCTTTCGATAGATCGGCCGTCGCAGGTTCAGGTGCTTGATGATGCCGGCCGGCGTGAAGTCGAAGTGCCGTCGGACGAGCGCCTCGAGCCGCGCGTTCGGAACCTTGCCGGTGCCGAAGGTCTCGACCATGATGGAGACGGGATCCGCGACGCCGATCGCGTACGCCACCTGCACCTGCGCCCGCTCCGCCAGTCCGGCCGCGACGAGGTTCTTCGCGACGTAGCGTGCCATGTAGCACGCCGAGCGATCGACCTTCGTCGGGTCTTTACCCGAAAAGGCTCCGCCGCCATGAGGACAGGAGCCGCCGTACGTGTCGACGATGATCTTGCGGCCGGTGAGCCCCGTGTCGCCCATGGGACCGCCGGTGACGAAGCGGCCCGTCGGGTTGATGTGGAAGGTGCACTTCTTGGTGTCGAGAAGCTCGGCCGGGATCGTCGGCAGGATCACCTGCTCGATCACGTCCTGACGGAGGCGATCATTCGTCGCGTCGGGGCTGTGCTGTGTCGAGATGACGACGGTGTCGACACCGACCGGCGTGCCGTCGACGTACCGCACGGTGACCTGAGACTTGCCATCGGGCCGGAGGTAGTCGAGGGCGCCCGACTTGCGGCGCTCGGTCAGCCGCATGACGAGCTTGTGCGCCAGGGTGATCGGCAGCGGCATCAGCTCAGGCGTCTCCGTGCACGCATAGCCGAACATGAGTCCCTGGTCGCCTGCGCCGAGGTTGTCGACGCCCATCGCGATGTCGGACGACTGCTCGTCGATGGCCGCGATCACACCGCACGTCTCGTAGTCGAATCCGAACTTCGCGCGAGTGTACCCGACATTCTTGATGGTGTCGCGCGCGACGCGGGGAATGTCGACGTAGCAGTTCGTGGTGATCTCGCCCGCCACCACGACCAGCCCCGTCGTCAGCAGCGTCTCGCACGCCACGCGTCCGGTCGGATCCTGTCCGATGATCGCATCCAGCACCGCGTCGGAGATCTGATCGGCGATCTTGTCGGGGTGACCTTCGGTCACCGACTCCGACGTGAACAGGTACTCATCCCGCGCCATCGGCTACCCTCCGCTCGTCGACGTGATGTCGGGCCATGATGTCGCCCGAATGTAGGACGGGCCACTCTAGCATGGTCCCTCCAAGGCTCTCAAGGAGAGCCGGGCCGCCGAAGCCGTCGCTTCACCTCGTCCAGCACCGGCACGCTCCACGGATCCCGCTCGCGCAGGATGGCGAGGTAATAGCTCGTCCACTGCCCGAGATAGATGAGCGTCAGCAGCCGCGCCAGTCGTCCCTGCCCGCGGCTCCACACTTCGCTGACGCCGCCGGCCGACGGCCGGATGAGATCCTGCAGCACGCCGAAGCGGTGCGCGATCTCCGGCGCCTCGCCGCGATCCCGGAGGAGCACGACGTGCATGTCCTTGGCGCCGGCGGACTGCCAGGCCTCGATCTCGTTGTGATGCATCTCCGGCAGCGCGCCGGCCAGCGCGAACGTCTTCGCGTTCTCTTCGATGTCGGTCTTCCAGCGGTAGGCGACGGACCCGGTGGCCGGTCCGCCGTACACGGCGGGCAGCCGATCCGCGATCGCGAGCGCAAGGCGCTTGGCTTCGTTGTCGCCAGTGAGGCGCTCGGGCACGAGCTCGGCGGCGAGGCTGTCGAGCGTCGACAGCGCCTCTGCGATCTCGTCCGGCGGCGAAACGGCGATGCCGCATCCCTCGAGCAGCGACAGCGCCGGGAAGAAGAGATAGCCGAGCGCCATGCGCGGCATGAGGCCGGACGGCAGCGCGACACGGGGTTGCCGGGCGGCCGCCGCGCGCTCGGCGAGCGCGCCGCCGGCGGTGACGGCCACCACCGGGAGATTGCGCGTCACCGCGGCGTCGAAGGCGGAGAGGACCTCCGCCGTGTCGCCGGAATACGACGACGCGACGACCAGCGACTGGCGACCCGCCATGGCGGGCAGGCCGTAGCCCCGATGCACCACGATCGGCACGTCGACGGTCTCCGCCGCGCAGGCGGCGAGCAAATCGCCGCCGGCGGCGGAGCCGCCCATCCCGGCGACGACGACCAGGCGCGGGCGCGAGATCCGAAGCGGGGGCTCGCGGACGAGCGCGCAGGCACGGCGACACTGCGTGGGAAAGTCGGCGAGGATCGTGCGGGCGCCGTGCGGATCGAGCCGCGCGAGGACGTTCGCGTCGTCGATGGGCGTCACGCGCTGCTCACCGTCACCGAGGTCCACAGCTGGCTCGGGCGCGCCTCGAGCGGCCACGTCAGCAAGAGCGCGAGCCCCTGATAGATGCGTTCGAAGCCCGCCTCCGAGACGGAGACCGTCTCGACCGGGCCCCACGCGAGCGTGGCGCCCGCGCTCCATGCGAGGCGGGCGCGCACGCCGAACCACTCGTCGACGAGGCTCACCGTGTCGAGGCCGTCGACTCGACCGGTGCTGGCGAGCGAGGGGCGGTCCGGCAGCGTCAGGTATCGGCCAGGCGCCTCGCCGCCGGTCAGCGTGAGGTTCCACTGGACAACCCAGCGCGCCGCCGTCGTCGCCGCCAGATGGTAGTCGGCCCGCACGGTGGCGCCATCGACCACCACGCGCTTCAGCAAGCTCGGAAGCGCGGCCGACGTCAGCCGCACCTCGGCGCCGTCCGGCGTGCGTTCGACGGCGTGCGACATCCGCGCGGTCGCGAGCACCAGCTGTGCGCCCGACCACGGAGCGAGGGCATCGAGCGCGTCCCCCGGGGCGAACAGGCCGTCGAGCAGCGAGGCGCGACGAAAGCCGTCGTAGGCCAGCCGGGTCGCGAGCCCGGCTTCCTTGTGCACGGGCCGGTCGTGGATGGTCCGTGCGCCGTCCGCGTGGTCTTCGAGACGCGCCGCCAGTTGCGCGTGATACGCCTCCTCCCGCCGTGTGAGGACGTCGGCGAGATCGAGCGCGCGCGGCAGATACGCGAGCTCCGTCACGCTGCCGCCGCGCGCGGGCGCGACGGTGACGGCGAGCTCCCGCGTGCGGACGAGGACTTCCTCGACGCCGTCGCCGTCGGCATCGAGGCTGCGCCCGTCCGGGGTCACGCCGAGGATGGTGTCGAGACCGCGCTCGGCTTCGAGCAACGCGCTCTTCACCGCGCGTCGCAGATGCGGCAGGTAGCAGCCACCGAAGACACCGTGCCAGTAGGCGTCGTTGGCCTGTCCGCGCCAGAGCGACTCGCGGGCCGCGGCGAGCGTGGCATCGCCAGGCCGCTGCCGCTGCGCTTCGGTGAGGGCCGCCGACAGTCGCAGCATCTTCCAGTACATGTCGGCGACCTCAGGATACTTCACGAGGAAGCCACGCCAGAATCCGCCGCGCAGCAGCGACGCCAGCTCGCCGCTGCCGCCGAGCTCCTGACGCGCGCGCTCCAGCGCGGCCGCCGCCGCCGACGGCAGCGCCCACTCACCCATTTCGCGGTACGACGCCGTGGGAAGGTACACGCGGCCCGAGGCCGGCACGCTATCAACGACGTCGGCGAAGGTCGTCATCCTGACCCATGGCGTGGCGGCCAGCCGGTCGAAGAAGCGGTCGAGCCAGCCGTCGCGATACACGTGATCATACGTGCCCGGCCACGCGCCGAACTTCTCGCCGTCATCGACCACGGTGAGCGCGGTGACGCCGGCGCGCCGCGCGTCGAGGTACGCGAGCGTCTTGTCGACCTCGGCGAACGGGATCACATAGCGCAACCGCTGGCTGATCGGGAACACGGCCAGCGTGTGGCCTTGCTCCTCGGTGACGTAATAGCCGCCGAGCGTCTCGGGGTCACGTCCCGCCAGCGCGAAGTGGCTGTCGTCGACGAGCACGTATTCGACGCCGGCCTCGCGCAGCGCCTTGGGCAGGTGCGGCTCCCAGACGCGCTCGGCCAGCCACATGCCGCGGGCGCGCACGCCGAACTCGCGTGCCAGGTATTCGGTGAGGCGTTGGATCTGCCCGTGCTTGTCCGCATCGGGCAGGATGGCGAGGATGGGCTCGTAGAATCCTCCCGTCAGGAGCTCCACCTGGCCGGCGGCCACGGCCTCGCCCAGCAGGTCGAACGTCTTGCCCGCTTGCTCGCGGAGCCACACGAAGAGGTTGCCCGTGCAGTGGACGCTCAGCCGCACCTCCGGGCGCCGGCGAAGGAGCTCGAAGAACGGGCGGTACGCGCGCTCGGTCGCTTCCGCCACCACCGAGTCGAAGTTGCCGATCGGCTGGTGATTGTGGACGCCGAAGCAGAAGAGCAAGCGGTCCGACATCACGGACGACTTATTCGCGGTCGATATCTCGGTGCACCAGCGTCGGCGCCAGACCGAGCGCGTCGATGTGCGAGCGCAGCTCCTCCACGAGCGCGACGGAACGATGGCGACCGCCGGTGCAGCCGATGGCGATGGTCAGATAGGCCTTGCCCTCGCGCTGGTACGCCGGGAGCACGAAGCCGAGAAAGTCCGCGATCCGCCGCAGCAGCTCACGGCTCTCCGCATGCTCCATCACGAACTCCCGCACACGCGCGTCGCGGCCGTCGAGCGGGCGCAGGCCTTCGACGAAATGCGGGTTCGGCAGGAAGCGGACGTCGAACACGAGGTCGGCGTCGATGGGCGCGCCGTGCTTGAAGCCGAACGACACCAGCGAGACGGCGAGGCCAGGACGCGCCTTTGGCGCCACGTAGGCGTCGACCAGGAAGTCCTTCAGCTGATGCACGGTGAGCGCCGAGGTGTCGACGATGCGATCGGCGACCTCGCGCACCGTGGAGAGAGCCTTGCGCTCCGCACGGATACCGTCGAGGACGTTGCCGTCGGGTGCGAGCGGATGCCGCCGGCGCGTCTCACGATAGCGGCGCACCAGCGCCTCCTCGCCCGCCTCGAGGAACAGGACCTCGACGCTGTGGCCCCGTGATCGCAGCTCGGCGAGCGCCTCCAGGAAATGCGAGAGGTACTCCCCTTCGCGCACGTCGACACCGAGGGCGACCCGTCTCCGCTTGGTGTCGGCGCGGGCGACGAGGTCGGCGAAGGTCGGGATGAGCGTGGTGGGCAGGTTGTCAACGCAGAAGAACCCCATGTCCTCGAAGCACTTGATCGCGTAGCTCTTGCCGGCGCCGCTGAGGCCGGTGATGACCACGAAGGAGATTGGCGTCATCGGCGCCGTGGCGCGAGTCTCCTCTGGTGCGAGGGCAGGATGCCGAGCTCCTCGCGATACTTCGCCACCGTGCGCCGGGCGATGGTGAGCCCACGCCCCTTGAGGATGAGAGCCACCTCTTGGTCGGACAGCGGCTTGGAAGGGTCTTCGTTGGCCAGCAGATCCTGGATCATCTTCTTGACGCTCACCGACGACACCATCTCGCCGTCGCCGGAGGCGATGCCGCTGTGGAAGAAGTACTTGAGCTCGAAGAGGCCCTGCGGCGTCTCGACGTACTTGTTCGTCGTCACGCGGCTGATGGTCGACTCGTGCATGCCGATGTCCTCGCCGACGTCGCGCAGCGACAGCGGTCTGAGGTATGGCAGGCCCTTGTCGAGGAACTCGCGCTGGAACTTGACGATCGACTGCGTCACCTTGCGGAGCGTGCGCTGCCGCTGGTCGACGGATTTGATGAGCCAGAGCGCCGAGCGCAGCTTCTGGTCGACGTACTGCCGCGCCTCACCATCCGACGACGAGCGCAGCAGGGACCGGTACAGGGAGTTCACGCGGAGCCGCGGGATGCCGTCCTCGTTGAGCACGACGACATACTCGGTGCCCATCTTGTGCACGACAACGTCGGGCACGATGTAGCGCGAGTCGTTGCCGCCGAAGCGCCGGCCCGGCTTGGGCTCGAGGCCCATGATCTCCTCGACCGATTCCATGATGCGATCGAGGGGCAGCTTGAGCGCGCGGGCGATGTCGGGATAGCGGCGACGTGTCAGGTCCTCGAAGTGCTCCTCGACGATCTCCACCGACACGGGATCGGGATTGGGATCGGTCTTGAGCTGGATCAGCAGGCACTCCTGGATGTTACGTGCGGCCACGCCGGGGGGGTCGAAGGCCTGCACCATCGTGAGGACCTTCTGGACCTCCTCGGCCGTCGTCTGGCATCGCTGCGCGATCTCGTCGACCTCGGCGCGCAAGTAGCCGTCCTCGTCGAGATTGCCGATGATCTCCTCACCGATGCGCCGCACGAGCGGATCGTCGGTGGCATAGCGCAGCTGCTCGTCGAGATGATCGGTCAGCGAGTTGACCGAGCGGACCATGTTCTCGAATGGCAGGTCCTCGCGGTCCTCTTGCGCCACGAGCGAGCGCTCCTCGTGATCGTCGAACATCACCGCCGTGAGATCGAACGGCAGGTCGTCGGTCTGGCGCTCGGTGGTCGGTGTCGGCGCCGCCTCGCTGCTGAGCGGCTCCGCGGGAGGCGCTGTCGGAACGTCCGGCGCGGCTTGCCCGTCGGGCGCATCGGTCGTCTCGGGCTGAACTTCTTCGAGCAGCGGGTTCTCGAGCAGCTCCTTCTGCACCACTTCCTGCAGCTCGAGCGTGCTGAGCTGCAACAGCTGAATGGCCTGCTGCAGCAGCGGCGTCATGACAACCCGCTGGCTCTGTCGGAGGGAGAGTCGGGCTTCCATTGCCATAGGCGGTTCTCGGGCCCTCGGACCTACAGCGCGAACTTCTCGCCGAGGTAGATCTCTCGGGCTATCGGATTATTGGCGATCTCGCTGGCCGTGCCGGACACGAGGATCCTGCCATCGTAGAGGATGTAGGCGCGATCGGTGATCGCGAGCGTTTCGCGCACGTTGTGGTCGGTGATCAGAATGCCGATGCCGCGCTCCTTCAGCCGGCCGACGATCTCCTGGATGTCGCCGATGGCGATCGGATCGATGCCGGTGAACGGCTCGTCCAGCAGCAGGTACTGCGGCGAGGTGACGAGCGCCCGCGTGATCTCGAGCCGGCGACGCTCGCCGCCCGACAGCGTGTAGGCCGGATACGGCGCCAGGCCTGTCAGGTCCAGCTCGGCCAGCAGCTCACGCGCCCGCTGACGACGCTCCTCGCTCGGCAGATCGAGCGTCTCCAGGATCGCTAAGAGATTTTCCTCGACGGTGAGCTTCCGGAACACCGAGGACTCCTGAGGCAGGTAGCCGACACCCATGCGGCAGCGCTGGTACATCGGTAGGGCCGTGATCTCCTGGCCTTCCAGGAAAATCCGGCCGCCTTCGGTGGGCAGCAGGCCAACCATCATATAAAAGGATGTGGTCTTGCCCGCGCCGTTGGGACCCAGCAAGCCGACCACCTCACCGCGCTGGATATCGAGCGACACGTTGTCGACGACCTTGCGGGTCTTGAACCATTTCTGGAGCCCCTGCGCCACGAGGCCTTCCATCGCTCAGTTGCTGCACGTCCCCGGCGCCGACTGGCTCGGCCGGGCCGCGGTGTTGGACTTCTCGTCCTTGGGATAGAAGACGGCCTTGACGCGCTCGTCCTTGCCGCCCTGCACCACCGAGCGATCCTGCGAGAGGAAGATCGTGATCGTATCGCCGCTGACGACGTTGTCTTCCTGCCAGACGCGTGCGTTGCCCATCAGCACCACGCGTTGCTCGAGGTCGTGGTATTCCGCGCGCTGTGCGGTCCCCGTCCGGCAGTCACGGGTAATGATTCGCACCGAGCCGGTGGAGACGGTTCGCACGATCTTGTCGCCGGCCTCGTCCAGGTAGACTTCCATGCGCTCGGCGTATTGCACGGAGTTGTTCTGCCGTGCGACGACGTTGCCGGTGAAGACGACCAGGCCTTCCTTGCCAAACCGCTCCATCTTGTCGGCGTCGACGGTCACAGGCTGCGTGCGGTCGTCCTTTTCGTTGCTCCGCGAGGCACGGTCCTTTTGCGTGCGCTCCTCACCGGAAGTCCTCGGCGCCACCGGCCCAGCCGGGGTCGCAGACGACCCCGCGTCGGCGAGCGCCGGGGCGACGGCGAGCGCGGCCAGGCTCAAAACGGCCATGACGCGGACGCTCACCGAGCGGACCGCTGCGCGAACACGGCGCGGACGCGCCCGGTCACGGTGGTTGCCTCGTCTGCCGTCTTCATCTCCATGCCGGTGCCGCGGACGACCGAGCCGTCGCGCTGGAAGGTGACCGGCGCATCCGTCCACAACCGCCCTCCTTCAGCGTCCCAGCGGATTACGCTCGTGTCCAGCCGAAGACCGTCGTCGGAGGTGATCACCACGTTGCCGCGGATCTCGACATTCTTGGTGTTCTGATCGATGTCGCCCTCGTCCCCCACGGCGGTCCACGAACCGTCCTTCTGAAATACGCGCACGACCAGCCGGCGCAGCGACGTCCGTCCCTGTTGCTCGAACATGAGCGCCTGCTCGGCCCGGAGGCGCCACCGGACGCCCTTCGTCTCCTCTTCGAGGTCCACTTCCTTGATCCGGAGATCCGCGCTGGACGGTGACGGACCGATAGGCTCGATCGTGGCCGACCGGCTCCTGAAGATCAGCGTCCCCGTCAGGAGCAGGACGAACGCGACAACGATTACGAGAATGCCGCGTGCGAGGTTGGGCATGTGCAATTTCGATACCAGCCTATCACAAACACTCTCCAGCGAGACGAAATACGAAGGCTCGACGACGCTAGACGATCTTCGCTCGGAGGATGTCGTGCATGTGAATCACGCCGATCGGCCGTCCATCGGCGTCCGGGACGATGAGGCTCGTGATCGCCCATGCTTCCATCACTTCGAGCGCTTTGGCGGCGAGCTCGTCGGCGCCGATCGTCTTCGGCGTGTCGGAGGCGACGTCGGCTGCCCGCACGCCGGCGATCGACTGGGTACGCAAGTGCAGCCGCCGGAGATCACCATCGGTGACGACACCCCTGAGGCGGCCGGCGCCGTCGATCACGGTCGTCATGCCGAAGCGCTTCTTGGTCATCTCGAGGATGGTGTCCTCGAGCGTCGCGTCGGCTCGGACCCGCGGGACCGCGTCGCCGGTGTGCATCAGATCGCCCACGCGGAAGAGCGCCCGCCAGCCGAGCGTGCCGCGCGGGTGCAGTGCCGCGTAGTCCTCTGGGCGCAGACCGCGAAGCTCGAGCAACGCCATGGCGAGCGCATCCCCGGCGGCGAGCGCGGCCGTCGTCGACGAGGTCGGCGCGAGGTTCATCGGACACGCCTCCTCGCTCACACTCACGTCGAGCACGACGTCGCATTGACGCGCGAGCGTCGACCCGGGATTGCCCGTGAGGAGCACGATCGGCACGCCCAGTCGTTTGAGCGGCGGCAAGATGGCCAGCACCTCGTCCGTTTCGCCCGAGTTCGACAGCGCGAGGACGATGTCGCCGCGCGCGACCATGCCGAGGTCGCCGTGCACGCCCTCGGCTGGATGCAGGAAGTAGGACGGGGTGCCGGTCGACGCCAGCGTCGCCGCGATCTTTCGTCCGATGATACCGGACTTTCCCATGCCGGTGACGATGACGCGACCGGCGCAGGCGTGCAGCAGCTCCACGGCTCGTTCGAAGCGGGCATCGAGCTTGGGCACGAGGCCCAGAATCGCGTCGGCCTCCACGCGCAGCACGCGGGCGGCGATCGCTCGCACGTCGACGCGGCCCGGGCCGCTCACGAGCGGAGCGCTCCGTGGATGGCCAGCAGCTCGTCGAGCAGCGGCGGCAGATCGGCGATGCGCAGCATGTTCGGTCCGTCGGACAGCGGCCGCCCGTCGCGCAGCGTGCGATCGGGGTCCTCGTGCATCTCCATGAAGAGCGCGTCGATGCCGACGGCGACGGCGGCGCGCGCGAGCGCGGGAACGTATTTGCGTTCGCCGCCCGACCGGTCGCCGGCGCCCCCCGGCAGCTGGACCGAGTGCGTCGCGTCGAACACGACGGGATAGCCGAGCTCGCGCATGTCCGCGAGCCCGCGCATGTCGACGACGAGGTTGTGATATCCGAAGGATGTGCCGCGCTCGGTCAGCAAGATGGCTTCGTTGCCTTTGGACAGGAGCTTGTCCACGACGTTCTTCATGTCCCGCGGCGCCACGAACTGACCTTTCTTGACGTTGACCGGCTTTCCGGTCGCCGCGGCGGCGAGCAGCAGGTCAGTCTGGCGGCAGAGAAACGCGGGAATCTGCAGCACGTCGAGGACCTCGGCGGCGGGATCGATCTCCGACACCTGATGGATGTCCGACAGCACGGGCACCCCGACGCTGTCGCGTACCTTCTTCAAGATCCGCAGCCCCTCCACCAGGCCGGGGCCCCGATAACTGTTCACCGACGAGCGATTCGCCTTGTCGTAGGACGACTTGTAGATGAACGGCACCCGTTTGTCGGCGGCGATCTTCGTCAGGCGCTCGGCGGTCATCAGCGCATGGGTCTCGTCTTCGATGGCACACGGGCCGCCGATCAGCACGAGCGGACGGCCCGCGCCGATCCGGATCGAGCCCACCGCCACCTCGCGTGTGCGCATCACCGCGCGCTCCGGTGCTCGAGCCCCGCCTTCACGAATCCGGCGAACAGCGGATGGGGATCCCACGGCCGCGACCGGAACTCCGGGTGGAACTGGCCCGCGACGAAGAATGGATGCTCGGGAATCTCGACGATCTCCACCAGCTGCTTCTCGGCCCAGATCCCCGAGACGTGCAGGCCGTTCTTCTCGAGCGTCTTCAGATAATCGTTGTTGACCTCGTAGCGATGCCGATGACGCTCCCGAATGATGCCCTCGCCGTAGAGACGCGAGGCACGGCTGCCCTCGGTCAGGAGAATGGGATAGAGCCCGAGCCGCATGGTGCCGCCCTTGTCGGCGAGATGGCGCTGCTCGGGCAGGAGATCGATCACGAGGTGCGGCGCGTTCGGCACGAACTCCGACGAGTTCGCGGCCGCGAGCCCGCACACGCCGCGCGCGAACTCGATCACCGCGCACTGCATGCCGAGGCAGATCCCGAAGTACGGGACGCGCTGCTCGCGCGCGTAGCGCACGGCGGCGATCTTGCCCTCGATGCCGCGGTCGCCAAAGCCGCCCGGAACCAGGATCCCGTCGACGTCGGCGAAGTGGGCGGCGGCGCCGTCCCGCTCGATGTGCTCGGCGTCGACCCAGGCGATCTCGACTTTCGCCTGGTGCGCGATGCCACCGTGCGCCAGCGCCTCCACCAGGCTCTTGTACGAGTCCTTCAGCTCGACGTACTTGCCGACGACGGCCAGCCGCGTGGTGGCCGTCGGCGACTTCACGCGGTGCACGACGTCTTCCCACCGGCGGAGGTCGATCGGCCGCTCCTCGAGGCCCAGCGCCTTGACGATGATCTGATCGAGCCCCTCACGGTGGAAGACGAGCGGCACCTCGTAGATCGTGTCGACATCCTTGGCCGTGATCACGGCCTCCTCCTCGACGTCGCAGAACAACGCGATCTTCGACTTGATGCCGGGCGGCAGAAAGCGATCGGTGCGGCAGAGCAGGATGTCGGGCTGGATACCGATGGCGCGCAGCTCCTTCACGGAGTGCTGCGTGGCCTTGGTCTTGAGCTCGGCCGCCGCCTGCATGAACGGCACGAGGGTGAGATGCACGTACAGCACGTTGTCCTTGCCGACGTCCTTCTTGAACTGCCGGATGGCTTCGAGGAACGGCAGCCCCTCGATGTCACCGACGGTGCCGCCCACCTCGACGATGACCACGTCGAGGCCGCCCCCGACCTTGCGGATCATCGACTTGATCTCGTCGGTGATGTGCGGGATCACCTGCACTGTTCGCCCGAGGTAGTCGCCGCGGCGCTCCTTGGTGATAACGGAATGATAGACCTTGCCGGTCGTGATGTTGTGGTCACGCGAGACGCGGCCCGAGGTGAAGCGCTCGTAGTGACCGAGGTCGAGATCCGTCTCGCCGCCGTCGTCGGTGACGAACACCTCGCCGTGCTGATAGGGGCTCATCGTACCGGCGTCGACGTTGATGTACGGATCCATCTTCTGCAGACCGACGCGGTATCCGCGCGCCTCCAGCAGCGCCCCCATGGACGCCGCCGCCAGGCCCTTGCCGAGCGAGGACACCACACCGCCGGTGACGAAGATGTATTTCGGCGCCAAGTCAGCCCTTCCTTTCGTCGCGCAATGTCACTGCTCGCACATAGCGGATCTCGGATTCCCGGTCGGCGAACCGTCCATCCAGGCGGCCATCCCGGAGCGTCTGAAGCACCTCGCGCACCATCGGACCTCGCGCGACGCCAAGCGCGATGACCTCGTCGCCCGTGAGCGCGGGAGCCACCGTGCGGCCCTCGCGCGCGTACCACTCGAGACGGTTGCGCGACGACGGCTCGGTGAGGTGCAGCAGCACCACCGCGACCGCGCCCGCGTCCCGCAGCAGGCGCGCCGTCTCGCTTGGCGGCGAGCTCGCGCGGATACGGGCGGCCAGGTGCGGTGCCTCCTCGAGCGCGCGCCGAATGCGACCCACGAGCTCACCGCTCAAACCGAGACGCTCGGGCAACGCGGCGGCGACCTCCGGCCGCTGCTCGGCCGCGAGAGCGAGCACGGCCACCGTGAGCGGCGTGGCCAGCCGCTCAGCGGTCGCCCATGCGAGGGTGGCGGCGACCGCAGCCAGTCGCGCCGCCGTCGCGCGTCCAGGTCGCCAGCGGGAATCAAGCAGACGCACGACGCCGGCGCGGGCGAGGAGCGCGAGCGCCGCTCCCGGTTCGGGCTCGCGCAGCAGGCGCTCGAGCTCTGCCGCCACGCGCGCGCCGGACAGCGCCGGATAGGGCGCGAGCCGCAGCGCCAGTGCCTGACAGCGTAGCGTCCAGCGGTCGGTGGCGAGATCGAGCCGCGCTGCATAGCGCGCTGCCCGCAGCATGCGCGTCGGATCCTCGACGAACGACAGCGGGTGCAGGATCCGCAGACGGCGTCGCTCGAGATCGGCCACCCCACCAAGCGGATCGAGGAGCCCGAAGGCGCCGCTGCCGAGCTCGATGGCCATGGCGTTCACGGTGAAGTCGCGCCGGCGCAGATCCTGGGCCATCGAGCCCGGCAAGACGCGTGGCAGCGCGCCGGGACGCTCGTAGCGCTCGGTACGCGCGGTGACGACGTCGATGCGTCCGTGACGGGGCGTCTCGACGGACGCCGTGAGAAACCGCTCGTGCTCGACGACGCTGCCGCCGAGCTCGCTGGCGAGCGCGCGCGCGACGCCGGGTCCGTCGCCCTCGAT